>DATGRZ010000063.1:0-17215 GCA_035303065.1 Ruania sp. | reverse complement strand
CCCGCTGGTGATGAGCCCGAACGGCGCGTACCGCACCGCACCGTTGGCGCTCGCACTGTTCCAGGGGCAGCACGTGCAGGCCACCTCGCTGCTCGCGGCCGCCGCGGTGCTGGTGGCGCTGCCGGTGGTGGTCGTGTACCTGTTTCTGCAGCGGCACTTCATCCGCGGCATGCTCGAGGGCGCGGTCCGCGAATAGTAAACAACTTGTGTGACATTCTCGCTATGAGTGAGCCCGACGGCCAGGTGGGCGTGCGGGAGCTGCGGCTGCAGACCCGCGCGGTACTGGCGCGCATCCAGATGGGCGAGTCGGTCGAGATCACCGCACACGGACGTCCGATCGCCCGGCTGATGCCGCTCGCCGAGGCAGGCACTCCTCCGGTGCTGGAGCGACTGGAGCGTGCGGGCCAGCTGAGTCGGGCAACACGTCCTGGCCAGCGCCCGAGGATGCGGTCCAGCGACGGTAGCCCTCCACTGGGGGACACGCTCGCGGAGCTGCGCAAGGACCGGCACCTGTGAGCCGGGCTTGACCTTCTACTACGCGGACACCTCGGCAGTGCTGAAGCTGCTCGTCGAGGAGGAACACTCGGAGGCCTTCGCGGCATTCTTCGACTCCGCGCCCGAGGTGCGGTGGATCAGTTCTGTACTTCTGCGCATCGAGGCCATCCGGGTGGTGACCCGGGCGCGCCCAGCTCTCCTGCCCGACGCGAAGGAGCTGCTCGCCGCCTTCGACACGATCAGCATCACCGACGAGATCGCGCGTGGAGCCGAGGAGGAACCAGACAGGTCGCTGCGGTCGCTCGACACCATCCACCTGGCCACGGCACGGATGCTGGGTGGGGCGGTGACAGCGTTCGTCACTTACGATTCCCGGTTGCTCGGCGCCGTCGCCGACGCCGGCATCGCGGTGCTCAGCCCGCGCTGACCCGGCCAGGTGCGCCGGGCGCCATCAGTCCTGCCCGCACGAGAACACGGCCGGCACGGATTTCTGGGCAGCACTGACTTTCTGGGATGATCAGGGACCATGAACCAAGCAGCGACCACACCGCCGTCCCAGAACCCGCCGACCGAGCCCATCCGCCCGGTCGCGCAGGTACCGGACCGGCCGTCGCTGGACGGGCTGGAGGACCGTTGGTCCGCCCAGTGGGGCGAGCAGGACCTGTACGCCTTCGACGCCACCGCACCGCGGGATCGGGTGTTCTCCATCGACACCCCGCCGCCGACCGCGTCCGGCTCGTTGCACATCGGGCACGTGTTCTCCTACACGCACACCGACTGCATGGCCCGCTACCGCCGGATGCAGGGCCGCGAGGTGTTCTACCCGATGGGCTGGGACGACAACGGCCTGCCCACCGAACGGCGGGTGCAGAACTACTACGGCGTGCAGGTGGACACCTCGCTGCCGTTCGAGCCCGACTTCACTCCCCCGTACGCCGGAGACGTGCCGAAGAAGCACCGGCCCACCCCGATCTCCCGGCAGAACTTCGTGCAGCTGTGCCTGACCCTGGCCGCGGAGGACGAGAAGAGCTTCGAGCAGGTGTTCCGCTACCTGGGGCTGAGCGTGGACTGGGCGCAGACCTACCAGACGATCAGCCCCACCTCGCAGCAGGCCTCCCAGCGCGCGTTCCTGCGCCAGCTCGCCCGCGGTGAGGCCTACCAGATCGAGGCACCCACCCTGTGGGACGTGACGTTCCAGACCGCGGTGGCCCAGGCCGAGCTGGAGGACCGAGAGCGGGACGGTTTCTATCACCGGATCTCCTTCCACGGCGCCGAGGGGCCGGTGTTCATCGAGACCACCCGCCCGGAGCTGCTCGCCGCGTGCGTGGCGCTGGTGGCTCACCCCGACGACGAGCGCTACCAGGGCCTGTTCGGGTCCACGGTGACCTCGCCGGTGTTCGGGGTCGAGGTGCCGGTGCTCGCCCACTCGTTGGCAGACCCGGAGAAGGGCGCCGGGATCGCGATGATCTGCACCTTCGGTGACACCACGGACGTGACCTGGTGGCGGGAGCTGAACCTGCCCACCCGCACCATCCTCGGCCGGGACGGGCGCATCCTTCCCGAGCCGCCGGCGGCGATCACCTCCGCCGAGGGGCGGGCCGCCTACCAGCAGCTGGTCGGGCTGACCGTGTTCTCCGCGCAGAAGCAGATGGTCGAGCTGCTGCAGGCCTCGGGCGACCTGCACGGTGAGCCGCGGAAGATCACGCACCCGGTGAAGTTCTACGAGAAGGGCGACAAGCCGCTGGAGATCGTCTCCTCCCGGCAGTGGTACGTCCGCAACGGGGGCCGGGACGCCGACCTGCGCGAGCAGCTGATCAAGCGGGGTCGGGAGCTGACCTGGCACCCGGAGTTCATGCGGTCCCGGTACGAGAACTGGGTGGACGGGCTGGCCGGGGACTGGTTGCTCTCCCGGCAGCGGTTCTTCGGGGTGCCGTTCCCGCTCTGGTACCGGCTGGACGAGGCCGGTGAGGTGCTCTACGACGAGCCGCTGGTGCCCGCTGAGGACAGGCTGCCGATCGACCCGTCCACCGATGTGCCGGACGGGTACACCGCCGACCAACGCGGCAAGCCCGGCGGGTTCGCCGGCGACCCGGACGTGCTGGACACCTGGGCCACCTCCTCGCTCACCCCACAGCTGGCCGGCCGGTGGGAGCGGGACGAGGACTTCTTCTCCCGGGTGTTCCCCTACGACGTGCGCCCGCAGGCGCACGACATCATCCGCACCTGGCTGTTCTCCACCGTGGTGCGCGCGAACGCCGAGCACGACTCGCTGCCCTGGCGCAATGCCGCGATCTCCGGCTGGATCCTGGACCCGGACCGGAAGAAGATGTCCAAGTCCAAGGGCAACGTGGTCACCCCGCTGGGCCTGCTGCAGCAGCACGGGTCGGATGCGGTGCGCTACTGGGCCGCCTCCGCGCGCCTGGGCGCGGACACCGCCTTCGACGAGGGGCAGATGAAGATCGGCCGCCGGTTGGCGATCAAGCTGCTGAACGCGAGCAAGTTCGCGCTCTCCTTCGCCGGCGACGAGCAGGTCACCCTGGACCCGACAAAGGTCACCCAACCGCTGGACCGGGCGATCCTCGCCCAGCTGGCGACCGTGGTGGAGACCGCCACGTCCGCGTACGAGAGCTACGACCACGCCCGCGCGCTGGAGGTCACCGAGTCGTTCTTCTGGACGTTCTGCGACGACTACCTGGAGCTGGTCAAGGATCGCGCCTACGGCAGCGAGGTGTTCACCGCCGAGGCCACCGACTCGGCCCGGGCGGCCCTGTGGCTGGCGCTGGACGTGCTGCTGCGGCTGCTCGCCCCGGTGCTGCCGTTCGCCTGCGAGGAGGTCTGGTCCTGGTGGCGGGAGGGGTCGGTGCACCGCGCCACCTGGCCCACCTCCGAGGTGCTGCACACAGCAGCCGGTGACGGCGATCCCTCCTTGGTCTCGGTCGCCGGCTCGGCGCTGGCTGCGCTGCGCAAGGTGAAGTCGGAGGCGAAGGTCTCCCAGCGCACCGAGTTCGCCTCGGCCACGCTGCTGCTGCCGGAGGCGGACCACGAGGCGGCGCGTGCGGTGCTCGCGGACCTGCGTGCCGCCGGACGGGTGGCCGGGGACCTGACGCTGGGGAATGGCACCGAGGATGTGGCGGTGGACGGCGAGCTGCTCCCCCCACCGCCGAAGAAGAAGTAGCCTCACACTCACCGGGATACTGGGGCCATGCGAGCGATGAGATATCACGAGTACGGCGAGCCGGCCGTGCTCCGCCTGGAGGAGGCCCCGGCCCCGGAGGCCGGACCTGGGCAGGTGCGCATCGCCGTCGGGGCCTCGGCGGTGAACCGGATGGACATCAAGCTGCGCTCCGGGGCTTTGGCGTCCCGCCCGCTGGCGCGGCCGCGCATCCCCGGGCTGGACGCCGCCGGGGTGGTGGACCAGGTGGGCGAGGGTGTCACCGACGTGCAGGTCGGCGACCGGGTCTTCGGAGCCGGGTCGGCCACGCTCGCCGAGCTGGCCGTGCTCGATCACTTCGCGCCGGTGCCAGAGGGGCTCTCCCTGGTGCAGGCGGCAGCGCTGCCGACGGTGGCCGAGACCGCCGGGCGGGTGCTCTCCCTGCTGCCGGGTGACCCGGACGCGGTGCTGGTGGTCGACGGCGCCGCTGGCGGGGTGGGCACGATCCTGGTGCAGCTCGCCCGCCGCCGCGGGCTCAGGGTGGTCGGCACTGCCTCACCCGCCAAGCACGATGTGCTCCGCCACCTGGGCGCGCTGCCCACCACCTATGGGCCGGGGCTGGTGGACCGGGTCCGTGCACTGGTCGATCACGTCGACGGCGCAGCGGACCTGGCCGGTCAGGGGTCTGCGGGCGAGCTGGTCACGCTGACCGGGGACCCGGCCCGGGTGGTGACGATCGCCGACTTCTCCGGGTCCACCGAGGCGGTCATCACCGATGGGTCGGACGGGCATTCCTGGGCGACGATGGTCGAAGTTGCCGGTCTGGTGGCCGCCGGGGAGCTGGAGCTGTTGATCGACACCGAGCTGGCCTGGGCGCATGCGGCTGAGGCGCACGGGCGCTGCGGGTCCGGGCACGCCACCGGGAAGGTGGTGCTCACCGTGGGCAGGGGCTCCTGACGCGGCCACCTGATGCGGCTGCGTGACGCGGCCGCGACGACGTGGCCCGGCCGCGACGGCGTGGCCCGGTCACATGTGCGCGTGCGCTGGGCAGCCTCGTGGCGGCGGGACGACGTCAGCCGGCAGCGCGCAACCGCGGCGCCAGGTCTCGCTGGAACAGCTCCAGGAACCGGAGCTGATCGTGCCCGGGGGCGTGGAACACCAGGTGGTTGAAGCCGGCGCGGCGGTAGGCGAGCACCTGCTCCACGGCGTCGTCCGGGTCGGAGGCGACGATCCAGCGCTTGGCGATCTGCTCGATGGGGAGCGCGTCGGCGGCCCGCTCCATCTCCACCGGGTCGTTCAGCGAGTGCTTCTGCTCCGCCGACAGCGACAGCGGCGACCAGAACCGGGTGTTCTCCAGCGCCAGGTCCGGATCGGTGTCGTAGGAGATCTTGATCTCGATCATCCGATCGATCGTCTCCGCGTCCCGGTCCGCCTTCCCGGCGCCCTCGGCGACGGCGGGCAGCAGCTTCTCGGTGTACAGGTCCATCCCCTTGCCGGAGGTGCAGATGAACCCGTCTCCGGCGCGGCCGGCGTACCGGGCGACCATCGGCCCGCCGGCGGCGATGTAGACCGGCACCCCACCTTCGGGCTGGTCATAGATGCTGGCGTCGTGGGTGGAGTAGTACTCCCCCTCGAAGCTGACCCGGTCACCGGCCCACAGTGCCCGCATCAGCCGCACCGCCTCTCGCAGCCGGGCGAACCGTTCTTTGAACTGCGGCCATTCCTGCTCGCCGGCCCCGGCGAACCCGGTGGCGATCTCGTTCAGCGCCTCCCCGGTACCCACACCGAGCATCACCCGACCGGGGTAGAGCACGCCGAGGGTGGCGAAAGCCTGGGCGATCACGGCCGGGTTGTACCGGAACGTCGGCGTCATCACCGAGGTACCCATCCGGATCGTGGAGGTCCGCTCCCCCACGGCCGCCAACCAGGCGAGCGAGAACGGTGCGTGCCCGCCCTCGTGCCGCCACGGCTGGAAGTGGTCGGAGACCGCCACCGACTCCATGCCGTGCGCCTCGGCGGCGACGGCGATCTCCACCAGCTCACGCGGGCCGAACTGTTCAGCAGAGGCCTTGTATCCGAGAGTCAGGGGCAGCATGTGTCACTCCAAAGGTTGCGTACGGCCAATCTAACGCCCGACGGCGACAGCTCGCCGCCGTAGGCGGGTCGCCGGGGTGGCACTGCGGCTCGGATCGTCTCGGCGCGCGGTGGGCCGGGCGGCGCGCACCGCGCCAGTGCCACAGTGTCTACAGCCCCAGCAGCACGGGCCAGTGCCACAGTGTCCACAACCCCCAGCAGCCCGCGTCCCGATGTCAGTGGTCGATGGTTGAGTAGCTCTATGACCACCTCAGCACTCCCGGCACCCGCGGCCCCTGAGCCGCAGATGCGCCGTGGCGTGCGCGAGGGCGTCCTGACGTCGCTCCGGGCAGCACGCGATGCGGCCGCCGGCTGGGAGGTCGAGTCGGCGCGGCTGGTGACCGAGTGGGCCGATGGGCACCGGCTGCCGGCGCGACTGGTCGACCAGAGCGGTGCACTGCTCGACCAGGTCATCGAGCTCGACGAACCCGTGCAGCGCCCGTCCCTGCCCGGGCTGCAGTCGCCGATGCGGCTCGCCGGCCCAGGGGCCCCTCTCGTGTCCGACCTGGCGTTCTGCACGCTGGCCAACAGCCTGTCCATGTCGCTGGACGGTGCCCGTGGGTATGTCGGTGAAGTGGTCGAGCTCGGCTTCCGGCTGCCCTGCCTGTGGGACCGGGTCCGGCACGGTGAGGTGCGGTTGTGGCGTGCTCGCGAGGTGGCACGTGCCACCACCTGCCTGCCGGCGGAAGGCGCCGCCTGGGTCGACGCCCAGCTGGCGGCGGTGATCGGGTCCTGCTCCGGCGCCCAGCTGCGCCGTGTGGTCGATGCCGCACTGGACCGGTTCGATCCCGAGGCGGCAGCGCAGCGCCGTCGGGCCGCCGCCGACGACCGACACTTCGACATCCACTGCGGCGACCCAGAAGCCGGCAGCCATGCCAGCACGGCCGGGGTGGTGGCCGTCGACGGAGTGCTGGACCTGCCAGATGCGCTGGACCTCGAGGCAGCGGTGGCCGCACGAGCCGAGCAGCTCGCCGCGTGCGGGTCGGAGGAGAGCCGTGACGTGCGCCGAGCACTGGCGCTCGGCGAGATCGCCCGGGACGAGCTCGCCCTGCCTATCACCGGAGCGGCTGTCCACGAGGAGGCTGGGGGCGCAGGCCGACCGGTCCGGCTGGTGCTCCACCTCTCGTCGGACGCGATCGGGGCCCGGGCGCTGGCCGGTGCGATCGGCCGCTGCGAGAACACGAGGTCACCGGTGTCTGCCGAGCAGATCCGTTCCTGGTGCGGCGCCCCTGGCGCCCGGGTAAGCGTCCAGCCGGTGATCGACCTGTCCGGTCACCACCCCACCGAGTCCTACGAGATCCCGGCCCGGCTGCGGCGGCAGGTGACCGTGCGCGACCCCCAGTGCGTGTTCCCGTGGTGCACCCGGCGCGCGGACCGGGCGGACCTGGATCACATCGTGCCCTGGGAGGAGGGCGGCCCGACCTGTGGCTGTAACCTGGCTCCGCTGTGCCGACGGCACCATCGCGCCAAGACCCACGCTGGCTGGTCCTACGTGATGGTCACACCGGGCACCTACCTCTGGCACTCTCCGGGCGGCACGACCTCGCTCGTCGACGCCCGGGGCACGTTCCGCGTGCCGGACGTCGGGCAGGTGTGCCGCCATGCGGCAGCAACGAGGCGTGCCGAACCGCCGCCGTGGCCGGAGCGAGCCCCAGGCTCGGCACGTGCCGGCGGCGGGCCTGCGTACCAGGCCGGCAGCCCGCACCCGGTCGACGCCGACGACCCGGCCCGTGGTGGTCCGCCGCAGACGGTGCCCTGCGCCGACACCGATCCGCCGCCGTTCTAGCTGCCCTGCACCGAACCCCGCCCGGTCAAGCCGTGCGGGGACCTCGGTATGTCCGGGTCCGTGTTCAGCGCGACTGAGGGCCGTTGGCCGCGATGTCCTCATGATGGCGGATCACCTCGGCGACGATGAACGCGAGGAACTTCTCCGCGAACACCGGGTCGAGCCCGGATTCCTCGGCCAGCGTGCGCAGCCGCGCGATCTGACGTTCTTCCCGTGCCGGGTCCGACGGTGGCAGCCCTTCGCGCGCCTTCAGCCGACCGACCGCCTGAGTGCACTTGAACCGCTCCGCCAGCAGGTGGATGAGGGCCGCATCGATGTTGTCGATGCTCCCCCGGATGCTGAGCAGCTCGTCGGGCAGGCCGCGGTCGGTTCCGTCAGTCATGGGGGAGATCCTAGGTGAGGACCGCGGCAGCGCTGAGTGCTGTCCGCCGAGTGGCCAACGCCGGTCGGAGCACTGCCCGCCCCGGGCGGTCCAGGTCTACACCCGACGCGTGTCTGCACTGCCCGCCAGGGCGTGCTCCCCCGGGGTCGCCGGATCGTGCCAGCGCAGCAGCGCCCCCACACCATCGGGTACGGCGTCCATCTCCTCGGCCACGGTGATGCCAGCGTCCTGCTCCAGCACGGCCCGTCCGATCGCCAGGTCGGCACGCACCTCGCAGGGGTCACTGACCCCGAGGTCGTGCAGCTCTTCGGCACTGGCTGCCACCTCCAGTGCCCCGGGCCCGATCCACAGGGTCGTGCGGGCCAGCCGGCTCGGCGGTCCGGCCACGTCCGGGGCGAGCAGCAGGTCGGCTACCTGTCCCCTGCGGAGCACCTCGAGCACGGCATCCGCGCCGGAGACTGCTGCCCCGTCCCGGCCTGCCTCCTGGCGGTACCGGTCCACTGTCGTCGATCTGCGCCGTTCGCGCAGCTCGTTCAGCTGGCCGGCGACCTGTTCGTGCAGTGCCCGGGTATTCACCCCATCAGCGCGGCTGCCACCGGAGATCTCCACCACGAGCTCTCGCACCGGACGGGTGAGCTCGTCCTGGACGAGGTGCACGGCACGCAGGTCGCCGGTGATCAGCACCAGCTCGGGACGGCGCTCGCGGCAGATGCGCTCCAGCTCGCCGGCGACCGCCTCGGCATTGCGCTCCCAGGAGTCCTCGGCACGGTTGTCGATCCGCTTGTGCCCGAGCGGCCCCAGGTTTGGTTTGGACAGCACGTCGTGCCCGCCCTCGACAGTGCGCACCTCCTCCAGCTCACCGGTGAGCCCGGCAGGTGCGTCGTACAGGGCGACATCGGCCCCGGCCCGGTCCACGCTCACCAGCAGGTAGCGGACCGTGGCGTCGGCCGCGCGGGCCAGGGCGAATGCGTGCGGACGGTCGGAGACCACAGCACGGTCGGCCGCCGGGGGCTCCGGCAGGAGCCGGTCCAGGACCACCGCGCCACCGGAGGCGACCACGACACGCCCGAACGGACCACGGACGTGCACCGGGACACCGAATACCTCGGTGACGGCATCACAGTCCGCCTGAGGGACGCCGTCGACCCCTTCGGGAGTGAGCGTGCGACGCAGGTCCGCCCACCTGCTGAGCACGGTGTTGTCGCGGTTGTCCGGACTGGACGTCGCGTCGAGGATCACGGTCAGCACCGGCGCTTCGGCCGGCAGTGGTGGGACGAAAACTTGCACGGCAGACCATCGCTTCCTGATCGGGTGCTAGGTCCCTCCCAGCCTGCCGCAGCAGACCAGACGGCGCTACCCGAAATGGCAGCCTGGTCACCGCAGGATCAGGCGCTCTTCTCCCGCGGCGTGCGCTTGCTCCGCGGCGCCTCCCGCGGCACGAGTGTCGGGTTCACGTTCTCCAGCACGACCTCGCGGGTGATCACGACTCTGGCGATGTCCTCCCTGCTGGGGACGTCGAACATCACCGGTTGGAGCACCTCTTCCATGATCGCCCGCAACCCGCGAGCTCCGGTGCCACGCAAGATGGCCTGGTCGGCCACCGCTTCCACGGCGTCCTCGCTGAACTCCAGCTCCACACCGTCGATCTCGAACATCCGCTGGTACTGCTTGATCAGCGCGTTCTTCGGCTCGGTGAGGATGCGCACCAGCGCCGGTCCGTCCAACGGGGAGACAGTGGTCAGCACGGGCAGGCGACCGATGAACTCCGGGATCAGCCCGAACTTCAGCAGGTCCTCGGGCATGACGTCCTCGATGACGTCCTCCTGCTCGGCCTCCTTCAGCGGTGCACCGAACCCGATACCGCGCCGGCCGGAGCGTGCGGAGATGATCTCGTCCAGCCCGGCGAACGCGCCCGCCACGATGAACAGCACGTTCGTGGTGTCGATCGTGATGAACTCCTGGTGCGGGTGCTTGCGGCCTCCCTGTGGTGGCACGGAGGCCTGCGTGCCCTCCAGGATCTTCAGCAGCGCCTGCTGCACCCCCTCACCGGAGACGTCCCTGGTGATCGACGGGTTCTCGCTCTTCCGCGCGATCTTGTCGATCTCGTCGATGTAGATGATCCCGGTCTCGGCCTTCTTCACGTCGAAGTCCGCGGCCTGGATGAGCTTGAGCAGGATGTTCTCCACATCCTCACCGACGTAGCCGGCCTCGGTCAGCGCTGTAGCGTCAGCGATCGCGAACGGGACGTTCAGCATCCGCGCCAGCGTCTGCGCCAGGTAGGTCTTGCCGCACCCGGTGGGCCCGATCAGCAGGATGTTCGACTTCGCCAGCTCTACGTCGGCGTCCTCACCAGTGGTGGATGCGGCAGCCGGTCCGGCCTGGACCCGCTTGTAGTGGTTGTAGACGGCGACCGCCAGGGACCGCTTCGCCGGATCCTGGCCGATGATGTACTCCTCGAGGAACTCGAAGATCTCCCGCGGCTTGGGCAGGTCCACCAGGCCCAGCTCGTTCGCCTCGGCGAGCTCTTCCTCGATGATCTCGTTGCACAGGTCGATGCACTCGTCGCAGATGTACACGCCCGGTCCTGCGATGAGCTTGACGACCTGCTTCTGGCTCTTGCCACAGAAGGAGCACTTGAGCAGATCGGCGCCTTCACCCACTCGCGCCATCTCTTCTCACCTCTCTGCCGTCGTGCCCTGGACAACGTGGCCGTCTGGTCATTCTGCGCCATCCGGGCCGGGGCGACCACTGGAATTCGTGCGGACTCTCCTACCGGTGCGCCCGTGTGCACCGTCGTCAACGATACGTCGCAGGCGGCGAGGATATCGACCCGTTCACCGCGTGTCGCACTTCGGCGGTCGGTGGCCACGGGGGTGGACCGCCCTCAGCGACCACCCCCGCGGCCAGCTTGGCTCAGGAGCCCTTGGGCAGCTCGGCCGGCGGCGTCTTGCGACTCTCCAGCACCTGGTCGACCAACCCGTAGTCCTTGGCCTGCTCAGCCGACAGGATCTTGTCTCGCTCGATGTCCTGGCGGACCTGCTCCAGCTTGGTGGAGCTGTGCCGGGCGATCGTGGTCTCGAGCCACTCCCGCATCCGCATCACCTCGTTGGCGTGGATCTCGATGTCCGACGCCTGGGCGTACCCACCCTCCAGGGACGGCTGGTGGATCAGCACGCGCGCGTTGGGCAGCGCGAGCCGCTTGCCCGGCGAGCCGGCGGCCAGCAGCACCGCGGCGGCCGAGGCGGCCTGGCCGAGGCAGACGGTCTGGATCTGCGGGCGGATGTACTGCATCGTGTCGTAGATGGCGGTCATCGCCGTGAAGGACCCACCCGGGGAGTTGATGTAGAGGGTGATGTCCTGGTCCGGGTCCTGGCTCTCCAGCACCAGCAGCTGGGCCATGATGTCATCGGCGGAGGCGTCGTCCACCTGCACGCCGAGGAAGATGATCCGGTCCTCGAACAGCTTGGTGTAGGGGTCCTGCCGCTTGAAGCCGTACGCGGTGCGCTCCTCGAACTGCGGCAGCACGTACCGTGCCGAGGGGTCCATGCCGGCCCGGCCGCCGAACGCCTGGGGGGTAAAGTTCACGATTCTGCTCCTCTTCGGTTCGCGGCGGTCAGGACTTGTTGGTGGTGCCGCCGCCACCGGAGACGGCGGAGGACTCGGTGACCACGTGGTCGATGAAGCCGTACTCCAGCGCCTCCTGGGCGGTGAACCAACGGTCCCGGTCCGCGTCGCGGTTGATCTCCTCCACGGTGCGGCCGGTCTGCTCAGCAGTCAGCTCGGCCATCGTCTTCTTCATGTGCAGGATGAGCTCGGCGTTGATCCGGATGTCGGAGGCGGTACCGCCGATCCCACCGGAAGGCTGGTGCATCATCACCCGGGCGTGCGGGGTGGCGTAGCGCTTGCCCTTGGTGCCGGAGGCGAGCAGGAACTGCCCCATGGAGGCCGCCATACCCATCGCCACAGTGGCCACGTCCGGTGCCACGTACTGCATGGTGTCGTAGATCGCCATCCCAGCGGTCACCGACCCGCCCGGGGAGTTGATGTACAGCCAGATGTCCCGGTCCGGGTCCTCGGCGGCCAGGAGCAGCATCTGCGCGCAGATCTGGTTCGAGTTCTCGTCCCGGACCTCAGAGCCCAGCCAGATGATGCGCTCCTTGAGCAGCCGGTTGTAGATGTGGTCGCCCAAGGCGAAACCCTGAGTGTCGCCGGCGGCGGACTGCGGAAACTCACTCACGTGTGTGCTCCTGATCGTCGGGGTGATCCTGAAGTGGTCCTGCGCATGACACTAACGCCGCACCTGCTGGGTATCTGCCCACGTTCTGCCGGTTTCGCTGACGGCGCAGACACCGCGGCCGCAGAGGCGGCGGGAGCCCCCGCCCCGCTGGTGGGACGAGGGCTCCTGCGGTGCGTCGTCGGTCAGGCCTTGTCGGCGTCCTCGGCGCTGTCGGCGCTCGGCGCCGAGTCGGCACTGTCGGCAGAGTCGGCAGAGCCAGCACTGTCGGCGCTGTCGGCGCTGTCGGCGGAGTCAGCAGAGTCGGCGCTGTCCGCACTGTCAGCAGAGTCGGCGCTGACGTCCTCGACCACGACCTGCTCGGTCCCGGAGTCTGCGGCGGCGGCAGCCTGGGCCGCAGCCTGGGCGGCATCTTCCTCGTCCGAGCCGATGTAGGCGCTGAGGTCCACGTCGGTGCCGGTGGAGTCGACCACCTTCACCTGGCGCAGCGCCACGGCGAGCGCCTTGTTCCGGGTCAGCTCGGCGACGAACATCGAGATCTGCCCGTTCTGGGTGATCTGCTGGATGAACTCGCTCGGCTCCTGGCCGTACTGCTGGGCGGTGCGGACGAGGAACTCCAGCAGCTCGTCCTGTCCGACGTTCACCGTGACCTGCTCGGAGAGCGCGTCCAGCACGAGCTGACGGCGCAGCGCCTTCGTGGTCTCCTCGGTCACCTCTGCGCGGTGCTCCTCGTCCTCCAGGCGGCCTTCGTTCTCCAGGTGCTGATGCACCTCGGTCTCGATCACGCCGGCAGGTAGCGGGAAGTCGGTGCCCTCCAGGAGGTGGTCGAGCAGCTGGTCGCGGGCAGCGACGGCTCGGTTGTTCTCCTTGGCCTCGCCCACCTGCTTGTGCAGGTCCTCACGGAGCTCGTCCACGGTGTCGAACTCGGAGGCCGTCTGGGCGAACTCGTCGTCGACCTCCGGCAGCTCCTGCACCTTGATGGCGCTCGGGGTCACGGTAACCTCGGCCTCTTCACCGGCGCGGTCGCCGCCGACCAGCGGGGAGGTGAAGGTGGTGGTCTCGTTGGCGCTGAGCCCGATCAGTGCCTCGTCGAGGCCGTCCAGCATGTTGCCGGAGCCGATCTGGTAGGAGACACCGGAGACGGAGTCGATCTCCTCGTCGCCGATCGTGGCCTTCAGGTCGATGGTGACGAAGTCGCCATCGGCGGCGGCGCGCTCGACACCGACCAGGGTCGCGTAGCGCTCCCGGAGGGAGGTGAGCCGTTCTTCGACATCCTCGTCTGTGACGTCCAGGTCGTCGAGGGTGAGGGTGATGTCACCGAGCTCGGGCAACGTGAAGTCAGGGCGGACGTCCACCTCGGCGGTGAACACCAGGTCCACGGCGTCCTCGCTGAGGCCGGGCACTGCGGTGACCTCGATGCTCGGCTGACCCAGCGGACGCAGCTCGGACTCGGTGACGGCCTGGCGGTAGAGCTCGGGCAACGCATCGTTGATGGCGTGCTCCATCACCGCACCCTTGCCGACCCGCTGGTCGATGATCCGGGGCGGCACCTTGCCCTTGCGGAAACCTGGGACGTTGATCTGCGAGGCGATGTGGGAGTACGCGTGGTCCACGCTCGGCTTCAGTTCGTCCAGAGGCACCTCAACGGTCAGCTTCGCCCGGGTGGGCTCGAGGTTCTCGACGGCGCTCTTCACTACGTGCTCTCCACTCGTGGGTTGGTGGGCCGGCGTGGGCGACCCGGGGAAACGTCTGGCACCTGCCCGTGGGCACGCGAGAGGGCATGCGGAAACGAGCGGCTCGCTCCATCGTACCTGCCGCACGGGCAGGCCGAAACACGCCTCAACCGGGCCCTCGCTGCAGACCTCTGGAGGGATCTGCTCGTCGGTACGTTGCTAGGCTCCTTGGTTCCCACGCCAGTCCTACGACCGGCGTCCGCGCACCATCCCGAGATCTGGAGAACGATGCAGCTCAGACGACTGTTGCCCGCCGCTCTGCTGCTCTCTTTGACCGCGGCCTGCGGTACGGAGGGAACGGACGGCACGTCACCGGAGCAGAGTCCGATGGTCGATGCCCCGGATGTGCTGATCGTCGGTCACCGCGGCGCCAAGGACGAAGCGCCGGAGAACACGGTCCCCGGCTTCGAGCAGGCCGTGGAGTCCGGAGTCGACATGGTCGAGGTCGACGTGCAGCTGTCTGCCGACGGTGTGCCGTTCCTGTTCCACGATGACACTCCAGACCGGACCACTGACGTGGACGAGGTGTTCCCCGACCGCGCAGACGACCCGATCACATCCTTCACCTGGGAAGAGCTACAACAGCTGGACGCCGGATCGTCGTTCGGCGAGGGCTTCGCCGGCACGCCGATACCGAGTCTGGACGACGTCGCCCTCGCTGTGGGGCCGGAGGTAGGTGTGGACATCGAGCTGAAGGCTCCGGAGAACTCCCCGGGCCTCGAGCAGGCGGTTGCCGACGCCCTGGAGACCGACACCTGGGCCGCGTTGGTCCAGAGCGACCTGGTCATCGTGTCCTCCTTCGACACTGATGCCACCCGCACCTTCCACGACCATTCTCCGGAGGTTCCCGTCTGGCCGATCATCGACCAGGTGCCTGACCAGGACTGGGTGGAGGCCATGACCGACCACGCCACAGGCATCAAGACCGGGTACCGGAACCTCACGCCGGAGATCGCCGGTTGGGCGGAGGACGCCGGTCTCGGTGTGTGGGTGCACACAGTGAACGACATCACCAAGCTGGCTGAGCTGGTGGAGATGGGAGTGTCCGCGATCGTCACCGATTCGCCGTGGCTGATCGCCCCGGCACTCGGCCGCTCCTGAGCGGATCGAGCCGGGGGACTTGGAGCGGGTGACGGGAATCGAACCCGCACCATCTGCTTGGAAGGCAGAGGCTCTACCATTGAGCTACACCCGCGGGGCAGGACAAGCCTACCGGGTCCGTGGGGGTGGGTGCGGCACCGACCAGTCGACGACCACCTGCGGAGGAGCCGGTGGTCACGGAGGACGCCGGCACGCTCTAGACTCGGTCTCGACCGGTCGGCAGGCCGGCAGGTTAGGTCCACGGGATGTGGCGCAGGTTGGTAGCGCGTCCGCTTTGGGAGCGGAAGGTCGCAGGTTCAAATCCTGTCATCCCGACGCTTGTGCAGCTGCCAGGATTTGGGAGGAGCGAAGCGACGGCTCCTGTCATCCCGACCACGAGTGCTGACAGGTGCCGACGCCACGCGGGATGAATCCATTCAGGCGACACCTGGCCCGCCGGGTCGTGCTCCCGGGGCACGACCCGGCGCAGGAAGTGTCGAACCGCGAGCCGGCACGAACGGTCACTGCCGACAGCAGCAGCCCGCTGCCCTGAGCAGATCCGCCCGGCACGGGCACCACCAGCCCACGCACAGTGGGCTCATGAGCGACGAGAACTCCACCCCACCACGATTCAACGAACGCGCCCGCGGCGAGCTGTACCACCAGCGCGTCCTGGTCCTGGACGGCCAGCTCGAGGACGACAACGGCATCCTGCTGCTCAGCCAGCTGATCTCCCTGGCCGGGGAGGACGCCCGCGCGGACATCACGCTGTGGATCCACTCCCCCGGCGGCTCGGTACCGGCGATGCTCGCCATCAGGGACGTGATGCACACCATCGGCCCGGACGTGGCCACCCTCGCGCTGGGCACCGCCTACAGCGCCGGCCAGTTCCTGCTGTCCGCCGGCGCCCGCGGCAAACGGCGGGCCCTCCCGCACTCCAGCATCCTCATGCACCAGGGCTCGGCCGGGTTCGCCGGCACCGCCGTGGACGTAGAGACCCAGGCCGACGAGCTCCGGCACACCCGCGACACCGTGCTCGGTCTGATCGCCGAGGACACTGGTCAGGACGCGGCCCAGGTGTTCGCCGACTCCCTGCACGACCGCTGGTTCACTGCGGAGCAGGCCCTCGACTACGGCTTCATCGACGAGATCGTCACCACCGTCGAGGCCCTCTCGCCGTCCCACCGTCGCCCCGTCGGCATCGGCTGGCCACCGGCCGGCACGCAGAGCACAGGAGGGCCACGATGAGCACCTATCCGGTCCCGAACGTGATCGCCCAGCACCCGCGCGGCGAGCGGGTCATGGACGTCTACTCCCACCTGCTCACCGAGCGGATCGTCTACCTCGGCACACCGATCGACGCCGGGGTTGCCAACGTCCTGATCGCCCAGCTGCTGCACCTGGAGTCCGACGGCCCGGAGGCGGACATCCAGCTCTACGTGAACTGCGAGGGCGGCGACCCGAGCGCGATGCTCGCCGTGGTGGACACGATGCGCTACGTGCGCCCGGACGTGGCCACCACCTGCGTGGGCCAGGCGGTGGCCGTCGGTGCGGTGCTGCTCGCGGCCGGCACCCCGGGCAAGCGGGCCGCGCTGCCGCACGCGCGGATGGTGCTGCACCAGCCGGTGGGCCGTGGGCAGGGCGCCATCCCGGACCTGATCGTGCAGGCCGACGAGCTCGTGCGGGTGCGGGCGGACATCGAGGAGATCCTCGCCGCCGCGACCGGGCACCCGACCGCGACGTTGCGCGCGGACACCGACCGGGACCGGGTGCTCACCGCTGCCCAGGCGGTCGACTACGGCCTGATCGATGCAGTGGTCAGCGAACGCACCACCCCCACCATGGGTCGTCCTGTCACCAGTGCGTCATAGCGCACTCCTGGCCGGATGGCTCGGAGGCGGGGTGGTCAGGCGGCCATGGCGAGCACCCGAGGGACGTTCCAGACCAGCTGGTGCTCCGCCGTCGTACGCAACCCGCTGAGCTCCCGTGCCACGGCGACCGTCAGGTCCAGCAAGGTGACCCCGAGGGCCCCGGCGACCGCTGCGATCATCTCGCTGGAGGGCTCTTTGATGCCCCGCTCGATCTCGGAGAGGTACTGCGGGGAGATGCCGGCCCGCTGAGCGGTCTCGGTGAGCGTCTGCCCACGGTCGGTGCGCAGCCGGCGCAACCGGGCACCGAGCAGGTGGCGCCACAGCGGTTCGTCGGCAGTGCTCTCCGGCCG
>DATGRZ010000062.1:0-14145 GCA_035303065.1 Ruania sp. | reverse complement strand
TCCGTGGTCGGCCTGACGTTCGACGCCCAGTACGCCTGGCCCGTCTACGACTGGATGGGCGTGGCCAAGGCCGCCCTGGAGTCCACCGCCCGCTACCTGGCCCGTGACCTGGGCCCGGAGGGCATCCGGGTGAACCTGGTCTCCGCCGGGCCGCTGCGCACCACCGCAGCGAAGTCCATCCCCGGGTTCGAGGAGATGGAGGGCGGTTGGCCCGACCGCGCACCGCTGGGCTGGGACGTCTCCGACACTGCACCGGCTGCCCGCACGGTCGTCGCGCTGCTGTCCGACTGGCTGCCGGCGACCACCGCGGAGATCGTTCACGTCGACGGCGGCGTGCACGCCATGGGACTCTAGGAGCCATGAGTGACATCGAGGTCCCGACGAAACGTCTGACCGTGCTCCGGCATGCGCAGGCCGAGCAGAACGCCATCCACGACGTGGATCGCGGACTCACCCTCGCCGGCCGCGGGGACGCGCGCGTGATCGGTGAGCGGCTGCACGAGGCGGGCGTGCGACCGCAGCTGGTGCTCTGCTCCAGCGCCGCCCGTGCGCAGCAGACCTGGCAGCTGGTCGCGAACGCCTACGGCGAGGACGCCGAGGCGATCGAGGTGCAGTACCTGGAGCTGCTCTACGGTGCCGACCTGGAGGAGGTGCTCACCCTGCTGCACGAGGTGAGCGAGGAGACCGCCGATGTGCTGCTCGTCGGGCACGAACCGGTGAGCTCCGCCGTCGCGCACCACCTGGCCGGCCCCTCCTCCCAGGAGGCGGCCGCGCTGCGGGTGCGCACCGGGCTGTCCACGGCGACCGCCGCGCTGCTCAGCTACCGCGGCCCGTGGTCCCGGCTGGACCGGCACGGCGCGGTGCTCACCGCACTGGCCACCTGCCGCAGCTAGGCAGCGGATGACTCGGGGGAGCCGCACCGCGGCCGTGCTGACCGCTGCGCTGCTGTCGGCGTGCACGGCCTGCACCGATCCGCACAGCGGCGACTGGACCGACGGGGACCGCAGGGCGACGCCGCAGGCGACCACCGCTGCGCAGGCCCCAGCGACCCAGGAGCCCACCGGTCGTTCCACCGCCAGCGAGGAACCCGCCGTCGAGCCGGGAGCCACTGCCGGTAGCTCCGCCGGGCTGACTGCGCTGGAGCAGTGGCTGCTGGACGGTTTTGTCGCCGGTGGCTATCCGGAGGCGAGCGTGCGGGTGCACGGTTCGGCGGACGCCTGGGTGGCCGGCGGGCTGAACCAGAACGCACCGGAGCGGTTCGCGCACGCCTGGCCGACCGCGAAGACCGACCTGTACGCCGACGAGGGCACAGTGCTGCGCAGCGCGCGGATCGCTGACATCGACGTGCAGGTGCTGCAGCACGTGTGGGGCGTGTCCGCCCGGTTTGAGTGCGGTGACGTGATGGTGGACACCTACGCCCAGTCCCAGGTGGCGCAGAACCAGGCCGAGGCCGAGGCGCTGTCCCTGGCCGAGGTGCTCATCGACCCGCTGGCCTGCGCCGAGGGCGGCTTCCAACCATGAGCAGTGAGACCGCCAGCACCGTCAACGCTGCGCCAGCATCGTCAGCCAGGTGACAGCAGGTCAACGCTGTGGTAGCGCAGCGAGCACCTGCTCCAGCCCACCGGTCTCGATCGCCAGGTCCGCCTGGCTGGCGACCACCGCCTTGGCATAGAAGGCGACCCCCAGACCCGCTGCACCGAGCATGTCCAGGTCGTTCGCGCCGTCACCGATCGCCACCGTGCGCACCATCGGGATCTGCTCCTCGGCCGCGAACCAGCGCAACCAGTGCTCCTTCGCCGCCCGGTCCACGATCGGGCCGGACAGGCGTCCGGTCAGCCGCCCGTCGACGACCTCCAACCGGTTGGCCCGCACCCTGGTGATGCCCTGTGCGGCAGCGATCGGATCGACGATCTCGTGGAACCCGCCGGACACCAGCGCCACCGGCCAGTCCCGCTGGTGCAGCGCCGCCACCAGCTCGGCCGCCCCCGGGCTGAGCTCCATCTGCGCGCGCACCTGGTCCAGCACTCCGACCTCGAGCCCGTCCAGGGTGGCCACCCGTTCGGTCAGCGAGGCGGCGAAGTCCAGCTCGCCGCGCATCGCCCGCTCGGTGATCGCCGCCACCTGCGCACCGGACCCGGCCCGGTCGGCGAGCAGGTCGATCTGCTCGGCGGTGACGAACGTGGAGTCCACGTCCAGCACCACCAGGTAGCGGGCCGGCTGCTGCTGTCGCTGCTCAGCTGCATCCGCGCTCACGCCGCGTCCACGCGACCGTTCTTGGGCACCACGGTGACGCCCTCAGCGGTGATGGTGAACCCGCGGGCTTCGTCCTGCTCCCGGTCCACCCCGACAGTGGCGCCCTCGGCCACCACCACGGACTTGTCCAGGATGGCGCCGCGCACCCGGGCGTGCCGGTGCACCTCCACCCCGTCCATCAGCACCGACCCGGTCACCTGCGACCAGGAGTGGATCCGTACGTCCGGGGAGAGCACCGAGGAGCTCACCTCACCCCCGGAGATCACCACCCCGGGAGAGATGATCGAGTCGGTCGCGTGCCCCACCCGGTCGCCGGACAGGTGCACGAACTTCGCCGGCGGCAGTCCGGTGTACCCGGTGTACAGCGGCCAGTCGTTGTTGTACAGGTTGAACACCGGCTCCACGGCGATCAGGTCCTGGTTGGCCTCGTAGTAGGCGTCCAGGGTGCCCACGTCCCGCCAGTAGTCCCGGTCCCGGTCGGTGGAGCCGGGTACGTCGTTGTCGATGAAGTCGTACAGCCCGCACTGCCCCTTCGCCACGAAGAACGGCACGATGTCCCCGCCCATGTCGTGCCGGGAGGTGGTGGACCGGGAGTCCTGGGTGACCGCGTCCACCAGGGCGTCGGCGTTCAGCACATAGTTGCCCATCGAGGCGAGCACCTCCTCGGGCGAGTCGGCCAGACCGGGCGGGTCGGTCGGCTTCTCCAGGAACTCGCCGATCCGGTGCGGGTCGGAGGCGGAGGCGGAGATCACCCCGAACTGGTCGGCCAGGGAGATCGGCTGTCGGATGCCGGCCACAGTCATCTCCGCCCCGGAGGCGATGTGCTGCTCCACCATCTGGGAGAAGTCCATCCGGTAGACGTGGTCGGCACCGACCACCACAACGATGTCCGGCTTCTCGTCCTCCAGCAGGTTCAGCGACTGGTAGATCGCGTCCGCGCTGCCGAGGAACCAGTTCTTGCCGACCCGCTGCTGCGCGGGCACCGGGGCCACGTAGTTGCCCAGCATGCGGGACATCTGCCAGGTCTTGGCCACGTGCCGGTCCAGGGAGTGCGACTTGTACTGGGTGAGCACCACGACCTTCAGGTAGCCGGAGTTGACCACGTTGGACAGTGCGAAGTCGACCAGCCGGTAGATCCCGCCGAACGGGACGGCCGGTTTTGCCCGGTCCTGGGTGAGCGGCATCAGCCGCTTGCCCTCTCCGCCGGCCAGGACGATTGCGAGAACCCGTGGTGCTGCCATGCTCAGAACCATAGAGTCAGTGACCTGAGCGCACCATCGGTATGAGACCGCGAGTTCGCTGTGATCGTCGACACCCCGGAGCGAGGGAGCCAAGAGATGCGTGTGGACCTGCTGACCCGTGAGTACCCGCCGCACGTGTACGGCGGAGCCGGTGTGCATGTGGCGGAGCTGTCCGCAGTGCTCGCCCGGCACGTCGACGTCCGGGTGCGCTGCTTCGACGGCCCTCGCCCAGGAACGCCGGACGGACCTCAGGCAGCGGACGTCACCGGTTACGACGTGCCCACCGATCTGGCAGCGGCCAACCCGGCGCTGCGCACCTTCGGCGTGGACCTGCAGATGGCTGCGGACGTGACCGGAGCCGACCTGGTGCACTCGCACACCTGGTACGCCAACCTTGCCGGGCACCTGGCCGGACTGCTGCACGACGTACCGCACGTGCTCTCCGCGCACAGCCTGGAACCGCTGCGACCGTGGAAGGCCGAACAGCTGGGCGGCGGGTACGCGCTGTCCAGCTGGGCAGAGCGCACCGCCTACGAGGGCGCCGCCCGGGTGATCGCGGTCAGCGCCGGTATGCGCGCGGACATCCTGCGCGCCTACCCGCAGATCGACCCGGACAAGGTGGTGGTGGTGCACAACGGCATCGACACGCGCGCCTGGGCCCGCCCGGAGGAGGAGACGATCGCCCGGGTGGCCGCGGCGCACGGCATCGACCCGGAGCGCCCTGCAGTGATCTTCGTCGGTCGGATCACCCGGCAGAAGGGGGTGGGCTACCTGCTCGCTGCGGCCGAGACCCTGCCGCCGGAGGTGCAGCTCATCCTGTGCGCCGGCGCGCCGGACACCCCCGAGCTGGCCGCCGAGGTCCGCGAGGGGGTACGCCGCCTGCAGGACCAGCGCACCGGGGTGGTGTGGATCTCCGAGATGCTCCCGCGGGAGCAGGTGGCCGCCCTGCTCGCGGCGGCCACCGTCTTCGTCTGCCCCTCTATCTACGAGCCGTTGGGCATCGTGAACCTGGAGGCGATGGCGGTCGGCACTGCCGTGGTCGGCTCGGCCACCGGCGGTATCCCGGAGGTGGTCGACGATGGCGTCACCGGGCTGCTGGTCCCGCTGGAGCAGCTCACCGATGGCACCGGTACCCCGCTGGCGCCGGAGAGGTTCGTCGCCGACCTGGCCGCGGCGCTCGCCGAGCTCACTGGTGACCCGGCGCGGGCGGCGACGATGGGGGAGGCCGGCCGGCAGCGTGCCGCCGAGCAGTTCTCCTGGGACTCGATCGCCGAGCGCACCCTCGAGGTGTATGCCGGGGTGCTGGCCGGCTGAGCGAACCTCAGCCGGCGCTGAGCGTGACGGCGACCATCGCCCGCCGGGCGGTGCTGTCCACGTGCCGCATCGCCGCCGCCCGCTGGTCCACCTGCCAGGTGTTCACCGCAGCACCGTCGTCCTCGGTGGCCAGCGCCACGATCGCCTGCAGCCGGGCAGCGCGTACCAGCAGGTCCCGGGAGCGCACCGCCAGGCCCGGGGGCAGCACACGTGCCACGGCCGGCGGTACCTCGGCGGAGGCGAGGGAGGCGATGTCGGTGGCCGCCTCCTCCCGCCACCGGGCCACGTCCATCTGGGTAAGGGTCTCGATCGCCAGCTCCAGCGCCTCGGTCAGGTCGCGGCGGGCCTCGCCGAGCGAGTCCGGCAGGGGTACGACGGCGGAGGTCACCACTACCTGCCAGGTCACCATCGCACCCGGTTCCCAGACCGAGCCGAACTCGGTCACCACCGGTATCGCGGTCGTGGTCTGCCCACCGGGGGTGCGCACCACGAGCGCCTCCCCGGCAGCCAGCGCCGGCTCGGTGGCCGCCGCGGGAACCCCCGGCGCCCCCGGCGCCGGCAGTGCGGCGTGCACCAGCTGAGCGTCGGTGGCCAGGGCGGTGAGCAGCTCTTCCAGGCCGTGCCCGTCACCGGTGGTGTGCGGTTCGTCCTGCCCCTGGATCGCCGCCAGCGCAGGCGGCAGCAGGGTCGGGTCCCGGCGCAGCGCGCCGAGCCACAGCGCGGTCACCACGCTCCGGGGCAGCTCGATGCTCACCGGGCGAACCTACCGTGGCGGCCCGGGCCGTCGCACTCCCGACCCCACCCGGTGACACCCAGCTCTGCTGGGCTCCCCAGCGGCGGTGTGCCGTTAGGCTCAGAGGTTATGGGAGACGTGCTCCAGTTCGACGACGTGACGGTACGACGCGGCAACAAGGCCATCCTGGACTCGGTGTCCTGGTCGGTCGAGGAGGGCGACCGGTGGGTGGTGCTCGGTCCGAACGGCGCCGGGAAGACCACTATGGTGCAGCTCGCCTCCGCCCGGATGCACCCGACCAGCGGCACCGTGCAGATCCTCGGCGAGCGGCTCGGGTCCGTGGACGTCTTCGAGCTGCGCCCGCTGGTGGGGCTGGCCAGTGCAGCGCTGGCAGACCGGATCCCTGGCGGAGAGACCGTGCTGGACGTGGTGCTCACTGCCTCCTACGGCGTCACCGGAAGGTGGCGGGAGGCTTATGAGGACCTGGACACCGGCCGGGCGCGTGACCTGCTCGCGGCCTTCGACGTGGCGGGCCTGGAGGGTCGGTACTTCGGCAGCCTCTCGGAGGGGGAGCGCAAACGTGTGCAGATCGCCCGGGCGTTGATGACCGACCCGGAGATCCTGATCCTGGACGAACCGGGCGCCGGTCTGGACCTGGGTGGGCGCGAGGAGCTCGTCGGGGCACTCGGTGAGCTGGCCGGTGACCTGGCCTCTCCGGTGCTGGTGCTGATCACCCATCACGTAGAGGAGATCCCGGCCGGGTTCACCGACGCGATGCTGCTGCGGGAGGGCCGGGTGGTCTCCGCCGCCCCGATCGAGCAGGCCCTGACCGCCCAGAACCTGTCGGCCACCTTCGGGCTGGAGCTGGACGTGCAGCGCTACGGTCACCGCTGGTCCGCGCGTGCCGCGAGCGAGATCACCGCTGAGGCCCGGCATGCCCATGATTCCGGGATCTCGTCGCGACCGTTCTAGGTACCCTGGACATGCGGGAGCCGTGGTAGTGGCCCCGCAGCACGTGACTTCATCGACGGGAGATCGAGATGGACCTGGGCTGGCTGTGGTGGCTCGGCGCCGCGCTGGTGCTCGGTGTCGTGGAGATGCTCACCGTCGACCTGCTGTTCCTCATGCTCGCCGGCGGCGCGGTCGCCGCAGCGTTGGCGGGTGCGCTCGGGCTGCCGTTCGTGGTGCAGCTGCTGGTGGCGGCGGTGGTCGCCGTGCTGCTGCTGTTCGGCGTGCGTCCGTGGGCGCTGGCGAAGCTGAAGTCCTCCACGCCGGAGGCGAAGACCGGCGTGGACGCTCAGATCGGCCGGAGCGCGACGGTGGTGTCGGATGTGACCGACCGGGCGGGACGGGTGAAGCTGCACGGTGAGGTGTGGACCGCGCGGATCGAGCAGCCGGGGGTGATGCTGCCCACCGGCAGCACGGTGACGGTGCTGCGCATCGAGGGAGCGACCGCGATCGTCGGTCCGCAGCAAGTGGCCGACCCGAGCCAGCCGTATGGATCCACCGGTCCGGATCCGAACCAGCCCTACCCGCCGGCAGCGCCCGGGCACTGAGCAGCCGCGGCCAGCCTCACCCTTGCCCCGTAGCCTCACCCTTGCCCCGTGGCGCGGCCTGATGACCTAGGACCTGTCCCACCCATAGACTGACCGCAGGCGGACCGACCGCCGTCACCGGCCTACGAGGGGAACGAGAACGTGGACGACTCGGGAACGATCATCGGCTTCATCATCATCGCGCTGGTCGCGATCTTCGTGATCGTCGCGATCTCGCGGTCGATCCGGATCGTGCCGCAGGCCGGGGCGCTGATCATCGAACGGCTCGGCCGGTACCAGTCCACGATGTATGCGGGCCTGCACTTCCTCATCCCGTTCATCGACCGGATCCGTTCCGGCGTGGACCTGCGGGAACGGGTGGTGCCGTTCCAGCCGCAGCCGGTGATCACCTCCGACAACCTCGTGGTCAGCATCGACACGGTCGTCTACTACCAGGTGACCGACCCCAAGGCCGCCACCTACGAGATCGCTGATTACATCCAGGCGATCGAGCAGCTCACCGTCACCACGATCCGAAACATCATCGGCTCGATGGACCTGGAGCAGACGCTCACCAGCCGCGACCAGATCAACGGCCAGCTGCGTGGCGTGCTGGACGAGGCCACCGGCCGGTGGGGTATCCGGGTGAACCGCGTGGAGCTGAAGGCGATCGATCCGCCGCCCAGCGTGCAGGGTGCGATGGAGCAGCAGATGCGCGCCGAGCGCGACCGCCGTGCGGCGATCCTCACCGCCGAGGGTGTCAAGCAGTCCCAGATCCTCACCGCCGAGGGGGAGAAGCAGTCCGCGATCCTCACTGCTGAGGGTCAGGCGCAGGCTGCGATCCTCAAGGCCCAGGGTGAGTCGCGGGCCATCCTGCAGGTCTTCGATGCCATCCACCGCGGGGACGCCGACCCGAAGCTGCTGGCCTACCAGTACCTGCAGATGCTGCCGGAGATCGCCAACGGCTCCTCCTCCAAGCTGTGGGTCATCCCCACCGAGTTCACCGCTGCGCTGGGTTCGATCACCTCCGCGTTCGGGCCCGGCCCGTCCGGTGGCGCACCTACCGGCGGGGACGACGGCAGCTCCGACGACGGGGACGAGGACACCGAGCGTCCGTCGGTGCGCACCCCTGAGCACATCGAGGCGCTGGACGTCCAGCTGCCGGAGACCTCGCTGCAGGACCCGGCGGAGGCGTTGCGGGAAGCGCGTGGCCAGGCGAACGAGGCAACAGCCGAGGCCAGCCAGGCCGGGGAGACCTCCGGCGCCCCGCTCGACCCGAGCGCTGCGGCCGGGCAGCGTCCGGCGGACGACCCGGAAGTTCCGCCCGCAGCGAAGCCCTGGGACCAGCAGGAGTAATGGCATGGCCGGAGGTATCTGACGCAGTGTAGTTTCGTCCTGTGCTGCTTCTGATCCGGCGTTTTCTCCGGCCGTATCGCGGGGTGGTCCTGCTCGTCTGCGTGCTGCAGCTGGTGCAGACCCTCGCGGCGCTGTACCTACCCACTCTGAACGCGACCATCATCGACGAGGGTGTGGTCACCGGGGATGTCGGCCTGATCTGGCGCATCGGTGGCTTGATGCTCGCGATCAGCGGCCTGCAGGCGGTGACGAACGTGGTGGCGATCTACTTCGGCGCCCGCACCGCGATGGCGATGGGCCGAGATGTGCGTGAGGGTCTCTTCACCCGGGTGATGGACTTCTCCACCCAGGAGATGACCCAGTTCGGTACTCCGTCGCTGATCACCCGGTCCACGAACGATGTGCAGCAGGTGCAGATGTTCGCGTTCATGGCGATGACCGTGATCATCATGGCGCCGATCATGCTCATCGGCGGGGTGATCATGGCAGTGAACCAGGACGCCGGGCTGTCCCTGCTGCTGGTCGCGGTGGTGCCGGTGCTCGCCGGCACGATGGCCGTGGTGGCGTGGCGGATGGTGCCTTACTTCCGGGCGATGCAGAAGCGCCTCGATGCCATCAACGGGGTGCTCCGCGAGCAGATCACCGGCATCCGCGTGGTGCGGGCGTTCGTCAAGGAGCGGGAGGAGGCGGTCCGGTTCGAACGCGCTAACGCCAACCTGCGGGAGGTCGCCCTGAAGGTCGGCTGGGTGATGGCCCTGGCGATCCCGCTGGTGATGCTGATCGTGAACACAGGATCGATCGGGGTGATCTGGTTCGGTGGGCACCGGGTGGAGGAGGGTGCCGCCGAGGTGGGTTCGATCATCGCCTTCCTCAGCTACCTGATGTTCATCATGATGGCGGTGATGATCGCGACGATGATGTTCATGTTCGCCCCGCGGGCGGCGGTCTCCAGCGAACGGATCATGGCCGTGCTCGCCTCCACGCCCACGGTGCTGCCCCCGGAGCGCCCGCAACGGCCGGAGCAGGTCCGCGGCCGAGTGCAGTTCGAGAACGTGTCGTTCGCCTACCCCGGTGCGGAGGAACCGGTGATCGAAGAGCTCAGCTTCACCGCCGAGCCCGGTCAGACCACGGCGATCATCGGCTCCACCGGTTCCGGCAAGACCACGCTGATCACGCTGGTGCCTCGTCTGTTCGACGCCACCGAAGGCACGATCAGCATCGACGGGGTAGACGTGCGCGACCTGGACCCGGAGCTGATGAGCCGCATCATCGGACTGGTGCCACAACGCCCATACCTGTTCACCGGCACGGTCGCCTCCAACCTGCGCTACGGCCGCGAGGACGCAGGAGACGAGGAGCTGTGGGAAGCGCTGCAGGTCGCCCAGGCCGCGAACTTCGTCTCCTCGATGGACGGCCGGCTGGATGCGCCGATCGCCCAGGGCGGGACGAACGTCTCCGGTGGGCAGCGGCAGCGGCTGGCGATCGCCCGCGCCCTGGTGCGCAAGCCAGCGGTGTACCTGTTCGACGACTCCTTCTCCGCGCTGGACTACACGACGGACGCCGCATTGCGTGCCGCGCTGAAACCGCGTACCCGGGGAGCGAGCGTGATCGTCGTCGCCCAGCGGGTCGCCTCCATCCGGGACGCTGAGCAGATCCTGGTGCTCGAGCACGGCCGGCTCGTCGGGCGGGGCACGCACGCCGAGCTGCTCGCCGACAACCAGACCTACCAGGAGATCGTCTCTTCCCAGCTCAGCGCGGCAGAGGCAGCATGAGCACCGACGAGCAGATGGGCACCGAAGCACCCGACCCCACGGCGGGCGAGCGAGCCGACGACTCCGAGCTGCGGGCGCAGGACAAGGCGCCTGCCCGCCGTCCCCAGGGGCACGGCCCCGGTGGGGGGATGGGCATGCCCGCGGAGAAGCCCTCCGACCTGGGTGGCACGCTGCGCCGGATGGTCGGCGAGCTCCGGGTGGAACGGACCCGGATCCTCATCGCCGTGTCCCTGGGCATCCTGGGCACGGCGGGGATGGTGGTCGGCCCGAAGCTGCTGGGCAACGCCACCAACGTGATCTTCGACGGGGTCGTCGGCAAGCTGCTGCCGGCGGGGATGACCCGCGAGCAGGCCGTGGCAGCGTTGCGCACGCAGGGGCAGGACACACTGGCGGACACCCTGGCGGGGATGCCGCACGTGGTGCCCGGTCAGGGCGTGGACTTCGAGCGGCTGGCGCTCAGCCTCGGTGTGGTGTTCGCGGTGTACCTGGGCGCGTTCCTGTTCACCTGGTTGCAGGGCCGGATCATCACCACAGTGGTGCAGCAAACGGTGTACCGGCTGCGCGAGCAGGTGGAGACCAAGCTGTCGCGTCTCCCGCTGAGCTACTTCGACCGGCAGGCCCGGGGTGAGGTGCTCTCCCGGGTGACCAACGACATCGACAACATCTCCCAGAGCGTGCAGCAGATCCTCTCCCAGCTGATCACCTCGGTGCTCACCGTGCTCGGCGTGCTCGGCATGATGCTGTGGATCTCCTGGCAGCTGGCGCTGGTGGCGCTGGTGACCATCCCGGTCTCTGCCCTGGTGGTCTCGCAGATCGCCAAACGGTCCCAGCCGCAGTTCGTGGAGCAGTGGAAGCGCACCGGCACAGTGAACGCGCACGTGGAGGAGATGTACACCGGTCACGACCTGGTCACCGTCTTCGGGCACCAGGAGCGTGCGGTGGCCACGTTCCGGGAGGAGAACGAGAAGCTCTTCCAGGCCTCGTTCAAGGCGCAGTTCATCACCGGCACCATCCAGCCGGTGATGGGCTGGGTGGCGAACATCGGGTACGTGGCGATCGCTGTGCTCGGTGCCGTGCGGATCACCTCGGGCGTGATGACGCTCGGCGACGTGCAGGCGTTCGTGCAGTACTCCCGGCAGTTCTCCCAGCCGATCACCCAGATCGCCTCGCTGATGAACATGGTCCAGTCCGGGGCGGCCTCGGCGGAGCGGGTGTTCGACCTGCTGGACGCCGAGGAGGAGTCCAGCGACCCGGTCGCACCGGCCCACCTGGGCGAGGTGGCCGGACGGGTGGCGTTCGAGCACGTGAAGTTCTCCTACACCCCGGACAAGCCGTTGATCGAGGACCTGTCGTTCGTGGCCGAACCCGGGCAGACCGTGGCGATCGTGGGGCCGACCGGGGCTGGGAAGACCACCCTGGTCAACCTGATCATGCGGTTCTACGACGTGGACGGCGGCCGGATCACCATCGACGGTGTGGACACCAGGGACCTCACCCGGGGCGAGGTGCGCGCCAAGATCGGCATGGTGCTGCAGGACACCTGGCTGTTCGGGGGCACGGTGAAGGAGAACATCACCTACGGCGCCCACCAGGAGGTGTCCGCCGACCGGCTGCTGCAGGCCGCCGAGGCCACGCACGTGGATCCGTTCGTGCGCACCCTCCCGGACGGGTACGACACCCGGCTGGATGACGAGGGCACTGAGGGCACGGCGGTCAGTGCCGGGGAGAAGCAGCTGCTCACCATCGCCCGTGCGTTCCTCGCCGACCCGCCGATCCTCATCCTGGACGAAGCGACCAGCTCGGTGGACACGCGCACCGAGGTGCTGGTGCAGGAGGCGATGAATGCGCTGCGGGTGGGCCGCACCAGCTTCGTCATCGCGCACCGGCTGTCCACCATCCGGGATGCCGACATCATCCTGGTGATGGAGCGCGGGGACATCGTGGAGCAGGGCAGCCACGCCGAGCTGCTCGAGGCCGGCGGTGCCTACGCTCGCCTGTACCAGTCGCAGTTCGCCGCTGCCGCCGCACCGGTCGACTGACTCCACCGCGAACGCTGGCCCTTGCGGCGGCTGACGCGATTCACGCCGCGGATCAGGGCGTTCGCGACGATCGAGGAGGCCGTACCGGAGGGGGAGAGCCGCGGCTGAAAGGTCACTCTTCCGGTGGATCCGCCCGGAGGTGCTGGCTGCCAGGATGCGAGAGTGCGCATCGCAGTCGTTGCTGAGTCCTTCCTCCCCCAGGCGAACGGGGTGACGGTCACCTTGCTGCGTCTGCTGGAGCACCTGCGCAGCCGCGGCGAGGAGGTCCTCGTGCTCGCGCCGGCAGCAGGTCGTGGGCAGGACGCGGTGACCGCCTACGCCGGAGCGGAGGTGCGCCGGTACCGGGCGGTGTCGCTCCCCGGATACTCCGACCTACGGCTGGCCACCCCCCGGGTGCGTACCCTGGGGGAGCACCTGCGCTGCTTCGCCCCGGACGT
The DNA here is from genome assembly GCA_035303065.1 of Ruania sp. Taxonomy (GTDB): domain Bacteria; phylum Actinomycetota; class Actinomycetes; order Actinomycetales; family Beutenbergiaceae; genus Ruania. The sequence continues at coordinate 1,465 of DATGRZ010000062.1, read as the reverse complement.
GCTGCACCTGGCGGCCCCGTTCCTGCTCGGCTGGCAGGCGATCGGTGCCGCGAACGCCCTGGGCCTGCCCTCTGTGGCGGTCTACCAGACCGAGGTGCCCAGCTACGCTCAGCGTTACAAGGTCCGCCAGATCGAGCCGTTGCTGTGGCGGCGGATCGAGGACATCCACAAGAGCGCCACCCTCTCCCTCGCCCCGTCCAGCCATGCCTGCCGCCAGCTGGTCGACCGCGGTGTGCACCGGGTCGCCGTCTGGCCCCACGGGGTGGACCGGGAGGCCTTCTCACCCACCCGGCGCAGCGAGGAGCTGCACTCCCGGCTCGCCCCTGGAGGTGAGGTGCTGGTCGGCTACGTCGGCCGGCTGGCGCGGGAGAAGCAGGTGGAGGACCTGGCGGTGCTCGCCGACCTACCAGGGGTGCGCCTGGTGGTGATCGGTGACGGCCCGCAGCGTTCGCGGCTGGCCGCTCGCCTCCCGGACGCCGTGTTCACCGGGCACCTGGGTGGTGCCCAGCTGGCGGCGACGATGGCTTCTCTGGACGTGTTCGTGCACACCGGGGAGATGGACACCTTCGCCCAGACCATCCAGGAGGCGCACGCCTGCGGGGTTCCGGTGGTCGCCCCGGCCCGCGGCGGACCGGTCGATCTGGTCGACCATGCCTCCACCGGATACCTGTACACCCCGGGGGACCTGGCGGGTCTGCGCGGGTACGTCTGCGCACTGACTGCGGACCCGTTCAGCCGCGCCGAGATGGGGCTGCGCGCGCGAGAGGCCACCGCCGGGCGCACCTGGCCGGTGGTGAACGAGCAGGTGGTGCGCCACTACCAGAACGCGATCACCTTTCACGCCGAGGACCTGGCCGCCGGGTACCGGCCCGCCCGGCGCCGGCTGATCACCCGGTAGTCTCACCGGGTGCCGATCCTCCACCTGGACTCTCCGGCGGCCGTCGAGCTCACCGACTACACCCGGATGACCGATGTGGCGCTGCGCCGCACCCTGGAGGTCGAGCGAGGGTTGTTCATGGCAGAGAGCTCCACGGTGATCCGCCGTGCGGTCGCTGCCGGGCACCGGCCCCGGTCCTTCTTGATGGCCCCGCGGTGGTTGCCCGGTCTGGATGACGTGCTCCGTGAGGTCGGCGCGGGCGACTACGGCCAGGTACCGGTCTACCTCGCCGAGGAGGACGTGCTGCGCACCATCACCGGCTTCCACCTGCACCGGGGCGCCCTCGCCGCCATGCATCGTCCGCAGCTGCCGCCGGTGGCCGACGCGGTTGCCGGTGCTCGGCGGGTGGCGATCCTGGAGGGCCTGGTCGACCACACGAACGTCGGTGCCTGCTTCCGATCGGCCGCCGCCATGGGGGTGGATGCGATCCTGGTCACCCCGACGTGCGCCGACCCGCTGTACCGGCGCAGCGTTCGGGTCTCGATGGGCACGGTCTTCCAGGTGCCGTGGACCCGGATCGAGTCCTGG
>DATGRZ010000061.1:0-8345 GCA_035303065.1 Ruania sp. | reverse complement strand
AGGACGCCTACTCCCACCTACCGGTCGCCTGGCTGCCGGGAGGTCTGGCCGCCGGCGGCGGGGGCCAGCACGCCGATGCGGCCACTGTGCTGGTGCTGGGCACCGACCAGCTCGCCGACGCCGACCGGCAGGCCACCGACGCGGCTGCCGGTACCGAGACGCTGCCGCTGGCCGACTCGGTGCAGGCGCTGCCCTCGTTCAGCAGCGAGAACGGTTCGCTGCAGCTGATGCGCGGGCTGCTGCTGGTCATCTCCGCGTTGGTGATCGGCGCGTTCTTCACCGTGTGGACCGTGCAGCGGAGCGGCGAGATCGCCGTGCTCAAGGCGGTCGGTGCCAGCACCGGGTACCTGCTCCGGGACGCACTCGGCCAGGCACTGGTGCTGCTCGTGCTGGGCACGGGTCTGGGCGCGGGGGCAGCCACCGGGCTCGGTCTGCTCGCTGCTGGGACGGTGCCGTTCGTGCTGGACGTGGCGACAGTGGCGGTGCCGGTGCTGTCGCTGGTGGCACTCGGGCTGCTGGGTGCGGCCGTCTCGCTGCGGCAGATCGTCTCCGTGGACCCGCTCACCGCCCTGGGCAGCGCCCGCTGAGCAGGTCCCGACCCCCTGACCGTTCGACCTAGGAGCTCCGATGACCCTGCAGCTGACCGACATCACCCTCACCTACCCGGACGGCGAGTCCCGGTTGACCGCCCTGGACCACGTGACCATGACCGCCGAGCGGGGGCGCCTGACCGCCGTCGTCGGCCCCTCCGGTTCCGGTAAGTCCAGCCTGCTCGCCGTGGCCGCCACGCTGATCACCCCGGAGACCGGGCAGGTGCTGCTGGACGGCACCGACCTGACCATGCTGACTGCACGGGAGCGCACCCGGGTGCGCCGCGAGCAGATCGGCATCGTGTTCCAGACCTCGAACCTGATCGCCTCGCTGACGGCGCTGGAGCAGCTGACCGTGATGGCCCACCTCGGCGGGGGCCGGCCGGAGCACGCCCGCAGCCAGGCGATGGAGCTGCTGGACGCGGTCGACCTGGCCGACCAGGCCGGGCGCCGCCCGCACCAGCTCTCCGGAGGGCAGCGCCAGCGGGTGACCATCGCCCGCGGGCTGATGAACGACCCTGGCCTGCTGCTGGTGGACGAACCGACCAGCGCACTGGACTCCGAGCGCGGCGCCGCCATCCTCGGCCTGCTCCGCCGGCTCACCCTGGAGCGCGACGTGGCCACGGTGATGGTCACCCACGACAAGGCCCAGCTCGCCCATGCCGATGATGTGGTGGAGATCGTCGACGGGCAGGCCCGCGTGCTCGAAGGGGTGTGAAAGCACTCTGTAAGTACTCCCCGGCAGCCTGAGGAACGACGATCCGTGACCGGGTACCACCCCTCATCTGCCAGGAGGTCTCATGCACAGCAGTGTCGCCCTCGACCATCACTGCAGCTGCTGGAGCTGGCGGCCGGCACTGGTTCGCCCAGTGCCGGGTCCAGCCAGTGCAACGATGCGGCGGCGGAGGAGCGCGGCGCATGGCTGACGTCCTCATCTCGATGGACCGGCTGGAGAAGGTGAGCAAGCAGCTGGCTGCGATCGTCGAGGAGTTCGAGAAGGCTGCCACTCGTGCTGATGCGCTGCACCAGGCCATTGGCCGCCCCTACGGGCGCACTGAACTGCGGGACGCAACCGACGATTTCGAGGATCGCTGGGACCTGGAGCGCGAACAGCTCAAGGACGGGTTGAGCGAGATCCGGGAGCATGTCGACGCGGTGATCGACGGCGTCGGGGAGTGGGACAGTCAGACGGCCCTCTCCCTCGACGGCGAGCCAGTGGACCAGCCCGCGGCGGACCAGGCTGGGGGCTCCTGATGACGACGCACCGGTCCCCCCGCGGCCGCCTGATCGACTACCTCGAAGGGGACGCTGAGGCGATCATCGCCCGCGGGCAGGAGATCACCGACCTTGGTGAGGCGATGGCCAGCAGCGCGTACTGGCTGGAGAAGATCAAGACCCAGGTCGAGTGCGACCTGAACGGCAAGGCCATCGAGACGCTGCGCAGCTCGATCGGGGACGCGGGGGAGAAGCTCTGGCAGGCATCCGACCTGTACTCGCCGGTGGGACCGACGCTGATGAGCTACGGCGAAGAGGTGGAGCGGCTGCAGGGGCGGATCCACAGCCTCGTGGACAGCTGCCGAGACCGGGCCGGGGAGGTACCGGCCGTGGTGGCACCAGAACCCGAGGATCCGGCAGACGAGGACCCGGAGGCCGAGCAGGCCAGGCAGGCGCAGGAGGCCTGGGAGGAGAAGGCTGCTGAGTACGACGCGGCCTACGACGAGTGGGAGGACGCATTCGACAAGGCCGCCAACGGCATCACCGAGGACACCGCCGGCAAGATCGAGGACGGGTTCTGGCGCACCTTCTTCGCTGAAGCGGGCGCCATCCTGGAGATCGCAGCCCTTATCGTCGCGGTGCTTGCGCTGGTCATCACCGGCCCGGTCATGTTCTGGGTGGCGATCGGCGTCGGGCTGGCTGCGTTGGCGATGACCATCGGTCAGTACTGCTACGGCGACAAGGACGAGGGGGACATCGCACTGGCGGCCCTCGGCGTGATCCCGTTCGGGAAGCTCGGCACCGGCGTGGCCAAGGGCGCCCGGCTGTTCAGCTCGAAAGCGCCGACGATCTTCCAGGGAGCCGGCCGGTTCTCCCCGAGCCTCAGTGATGCGCCCAGGTCCAACCGTCTCCTGGACACGATGATGCGCGGTCTGAGCGGTAAGGACGTCGGCGACTTCCACACGGACGTGGCCGTGCTCGGCGGGAGCAACTGGGGGCCGGACATGGCGGGTGCTGCGATCAATGCGATCGGCGGCTTCGCCGAGAACGGCTTCAAGTACTACAGCGGCGGCGTCACTGTCAGCGGTCTGGTGGGCGCATGACAGCCCCGCCCGCACCGCATGCGACGACCTCGTGGTCAGCCACTGCGTCGCTGTCCTCCCCAGGCTGGACCCAGGTCTCGCACCCGAGGGTGCCGGACGCTGACCTGCTCACCCTGGAGCTGGACCACGACCAGGCACCGATCCCCGTGCGTCTGCACGTCCAGGCCGGCCGGTCCCGACCGGTCGCCACCTGGATCGAGGCCGGTTATCAGGTGAGCAGCTGCGCCGCGGCCGAGCTCGGCCCCGGCGTGCAGTGCGTGGCGCAGCAGGACATGCAGGTGACCGGAGGACAGATCGTCGCAGTCTGCGCCCAGTTCGTGTTCACCGCCGGGGAGGAATCGGTCGTGGTCGCCGTGGCGCCGACCCTGCGCGAGCTGTTCGGGCTTGCCTTCACCGGGCTGCACGAACTGCTCGGCACGCTGCAGGTCCGACGCCCCGACGGCTCTCCGTTCCGCGCGCTACCCGTGCCCGGCTACACCCTCGGCACCGCGGACACCTGGGCCGTGCTGGCCGCCGGCCGGCAGACGGACGTACATGCGGAGGAGAGGAGCACCGATGGCGACCACCACTGAGGGAATGACGCTGCGGGAGGAGCTCACCGGCCGGGCCGATCCCGACTTCACCCTGCAGATGCTGCCGGGCTGGGAGCGTCGCACTCCCGATGGTGATGACCTTGCCGAGCGGCTCGCGGCGTTGAAGGAGCGGTGCCTGCGCGAGCACCGGCCCGACCTGTACGCCAGGCTGCGCACCATGCTGGAGCAGGCGCACGAGGAGATGAGCCGGGGGCGGGCCATCGCCTACTATGCTCCGGCGGCCGGCGAGGACACCTTGTGGATGCCCTGCTCGGTGATCGCCAGCATCCGCCACTCCACCGACGGCGGCTCGCTGGACGAGACCATGGCCCGCACGATCCAGCACTACGGGGCGACTCCCCTGCTCGGGGACAAGCGGTTCATCCGGTTCGAGCGCGACGGGCTGCAACGGGTGCAGGACGGCACGATCGCGACCATCAGCGTGGTCTACCTGACGCCTGTGCCTGGCAGCCGGCGTCGCCGAGCACTCCAGCTGGTCGCCACCATCGCCCGCCCGGTGGACGTGGCAGCCGAGCACGAGCGGGTCCGCCAGCTCAAGACAGCACTCGACCTGTGCGTCTCGACGCTCACCTGGATGTCGCGCTCGCGCTGAGCTTTCTCGTGCGACGGCGGAGGATCTCCACCACCCAGACGGCGGTGCCCAGCGCGGGAAAGGCGGCGCCCAGCAGGCACACACCGGCCCAGCCGTATCTGCTGTACACGACGGCGGAGGCTGCGCTGCCCAGCGACCCAGCAGCGAAGTAGCAGGTCATGTAGGCGGTGTTCAACCGGCTGCGGGCATCCGGGCGCAGCGGGTAGAACAGCGACTGGTTCGTGATGTGCGTGCCCTGGATGCCCAGGTCCAGCAGCGCCACGCCGACCGCCAGCGCCGCCAGGTGCTGCTCACCGATCCACAGCAGCAGGAAGCTCAGCGCGGTGGTCGCGACGAACGGTCCGGTCTGCAGGAAGCCGTGACCGCGGTCGGCGAGCCGCCCGGCGAACCGGGCTGCCAGCGCACCGGCCACGCCGAACAGGGTGAACAGGCCGATCTGGGCGTCGCTGAAGTAGTGCGGCGCTCCGGCGAGGAGGAAGCCGATCGGGGTCCAGAACACCCCGAACGAGGCATAGGTGAGGGCGCCGTAGGCCATCCGCCGGCGAAGCAGCGGTTCCTCACGCACCAGCGCCAGAACCGACCGCAGCAGGGCGCTGTAGCGCAACTGTGCCGGCGGCGGCACCTTGGGCAGCTCATGGTGCAGCAGCAGCGCGGTGAGCACCATCAGACCGGCAGCCATCCAGAACACCGCCTGCCAGCCGAGCATCTCGGTGACCAGGCCGGCCACCACCCGGGAGCACAGGATGCCGAGCAGCAGACCGGTCATCACGTTCCCGATCACCCGGCCGCGCTCGTGCTCGGAGGCCAGCGAGGCGGCGAACGGCACCAGCACCTGCCCGACCACAGAGCTCACCCCGACCAGCAGCGCAGCGACTCCGAGCACCTGCCAGCTCGGCGCCAGAGCCATCGCCACCAGGCAGAGCGTGGTCACCGTGAGCACGCCGGTGAGCAGCCGTCGCCGTTCCACCAGGTCCCCGAGCGGCACGAGGAACGCGAGCCCGAACGCATACCCGACCTGGCTCGCGGTGACCACCAGTCCGACGCTGGTGGTGGAGGCGTCGAAGGTGTCGGCGATGATGCCGACGATCGGCTGGGCGTAGTAGCTGTTCGCGACCACCAGACCGGAGGCCAGGGCCATCACCAGCACCAGCCGTGGACTGATCCCCGGGGACCGGTCAGCGGATTCCTTCGACATGGCATCAGGATCAGCACGACCCGGCGCGATAAGTCCAACAAGTGGATCAGATAGAATTCATCACCAACATGAATGATGCTGCCGAGCTGTTGGATCTGCGCCGCCTGCGGCACCTGGTGGTGCTGGTGGACGTGGGCAGCTTCACAGCAGCCGCCGACGAGCTGGGTCTCTCCCAGCCCGGCCTGAGCTCCTCGATCCGCCGGCTGGAGGCCGAGGTCGGCACGGTGCTGCTCGAGCGTGAGCCGCGGGTCCGCCCGACCTCCGCCGGCGCCGAGCTGGTGCGCGCAGCGCGCAGCCTGCTGGCCGGTGCTGCGCAGGCGCGGACAGCAGTAGCGGCCGTCGCCGGCCTGACCGCCGGCGAGGTGAGGATCGGCACGGTGCAGACGTTCACCTCGGTGGACCTGGCCGCGCTGCTCGCCGAGTTCCACCGCGCCCACCCGGGTGTGCGCATCGAGCTGCGGGAGGACACCACCGCGTCCCTGCTGCAGGCCGTCGCCGCCGGCGAGGCGGACCTGGCGTTCGTCGCCCTGGACGACCGCCCGCTGCCCTCCGGACTGCGGACCGGCCGCCTGTTCGAGGAGGAGCTGGTGCTGATCACCGGGGCAGGGACACCGCTGGCTCGCCGCACCGAGGTCCGGCTCGGTGACCTGGCCGAGGAGGACTTCGTGGACTTCCAGGCCGGCACCGGTCTGCAGACCGTGGTCGAGCAGGTCTGCGCCCAGGCCGGGTTGCGCCGGCGGATCGCCTTCGCCGCCACCCAGATGAGCATGGTGCTCGCCCTGGTCCGGCACGGACTCGGGGTGGCGGTGGTGCCGCGCCCGGTCGCTGCGCACAGCGGTCTGCCGACGGTCGGTCTGGGTGGGCTGGTGCGGCGGCTCGCGCTGGTGCTGCGGGCGGGGGACCTCACCAACCCGGCGGCCGGCGCACTGCTGCGGCTGCTGCCCGAGGTGTGCTGACCGGCCCGGGTCCGCGGTGGACGTCGGTGGGGACTGGCGCCTCAGAAGGCCGCGAGCGCCTCGTCGAGCATCCGCATCCCCTGCGCCTCGAACCGCTCGTCGCCTACCTGGTAGGCCCACGCCGCTGTCCCGATGGCCTCGCGCAGCTGGACGCGGCGCCAGGCCTGGACCTCGCGAGGGTCCGGACCATATCCGGCGAAGAAGGCTGCCTCCAGGTCGGGCCGGCCGCGGAACTGTCGTGCGGCGAGCCGGGCCAGGTCGGTCATCGAGGTTCGCAATGCCGCCCGGCCGAAGTCGATCACCCGCACCGTGGTGCCGTCGATGAGCCAGTTGCGTGGCTGCCAGTCACCGTGGGTGGGCACCAACGTCGCCGGGGGAGTGGGCCAGGAGCGGATCAGCGTCCGCAGCCGGGCTGCTGTGGCCGCCTCGATCCGGTGCTCATCGTCCAGCCAGGCCAGCGTGCGCCGGTTCTGCGCGTCCTCGAACTCGGGGTCGACGCTGCGGTGCTGGTTGTGGAAGCTGGCGAGCAGAGCCCCGGCCTGGGTGTAGGTGTCCGGGTCGTCCTCGGCGGGGTGGCCCTGGACCAGGGCACCGGGCAGGTAGCGGGTCACCAGCAGCTTCGCGTCTCGGTCATGGTGCAGCAGCTGCGGGCCGTGTCCCGTGCTGGACCAGGGGCTGAGCCAGTGCAGGTGTGCGTGGATCTCCCGAGCCAGGTGGTGGTCCCTGGGCCCGGCGGCCTTGACGATGCAGCGGGTGCCGTCGGCAGCGAGCACGTCCAGCACTGTGGTGGCCACCAGACCCCAGCTCAGGTCCGCCTGCACCTGCATACCGGGTAGCCAGGCGGCCAGCAGCTCGCGCTGGCGGAGGGGAAGCGGCGTCAACAGTTCGGCGGACACCTCAGTGATCCTAGTGCGGGGCGGAAAAGGAGTTGGTGAGCGCCGCCGTCGGCGGTCTACGGTGAGCTATGGCAACGACCCGGCTCGCCCGACCCGACGACCTGGACGCGCTGCGCGCCCTGGACCCCTGGCCCAGCCAGAAGTCCTGGAACCGGTTGATCGCGGGTGGCGAGGTGATGGTGCTCGAGGAGGGGAGCGCCGTCGTCGGCATGCTGCACTACGCAGTGCTGTGGGCCACGGTGCCGTTCCTCTGCCAGATCACCATCGCCGAGGAGCACCGCGGCAAGGGGCACTCTCGGCTGATGATCGGCGCTCTGGCCGACCATCTGCGCGAGGAGGGCTACGTCGCCCTGCTCAGCTCTTCCCAGACCGACGAACCGCAGCCGCAGGCCTGGCACGTGCACCTGGGCTTCACCTCGAACGGCATCCTGGAGAACATCGAGGACGAAGGCATCGGTGAGGTCGTCTTCCGGCTCATGCTCACCGAGGACTGAGCCCGACCGCAGCACGGCCGGAGAGGTTCAGGCAGCCACCGGCGGGCCGAAGTCGTCGGCGCTGGCAGCTGCCCACGCGGGAGCCCAGTGCGGTGGCGCCTCGTCCAGCAGCTGCCCGGGCTGCAACCAGTCGTAGAGCTCGGCGTAGGAGGCGGTCTCGGTCTCGGTGACGTTGCGGCGGAGCATCTGCGGGGTGAGCTCATCCGGGTGGTGCACACCCATCGCCGCCATGATCTTCGCCGCCTCGGCCACGGTCGCCTGCTGGTAGCGGGCCGCCCGCAGGCTCTTGTCGCCCACGTCCAGCGCCCGGCCGCGCCGCGGGTCCTGCGTGGTCACGCCCACTGGGCAGGTGTCGGTGTGGCAGCGCTGGGCCTGGATGCAGCCGACCGACATCATCATCGCCCGGGCCGCGTTGGTGTAGTCCGCGCCCTGGATCAGCCGCTTGACGATGTCGTTACCGGCCGCGACCTTCCCGGAGGCGCCGACCTTCACCTTCTCCCGCAGCCCGGTGCCCACCAACGCGTTGTGCACGGTGATCAGGCCCTGGGTCAGCGGCATGCCGACATGGTCCTCGAACTCCAGCGGTGCCGCACCGGTACCACCCTCCGACCCGTCCACGATGATGAAGTCCGGGGCGGTACCCACCGCCAGCATCGCCTTGCAGATCGCCAGCACCTCCACCTGCGAGCTCACGCACAGCTTGAACCCGGC
>DATGRZ010000060.1:0-7089 GCA_035303065.1 Ruania sp. | reverse complement strand
GGCCTCGCCGATGAGATCGAGCATCCTGGCTCCTGGTCAGTGGTGCTGTTCGTGTCCGGCGCGGGCCTCGAGCCGGGCCCGGGTGGACCACAGACCCGCGGACGGGGTGGAGATGAAGTAGATGCGTTCGCCGTCGGGCAGGGTGTTCCAGCCGTCGTCGAGCTGTTCAGGATCGTACCGGTGCAACGCCTCGTCCAGGTCCAGGTACTGATAGCCCACCGACTCGATGTCCGCCCGGGTCAGGCCGCCGGGGGCGTAGGTGATGGTGAAGCGGCCCTCCGGGCTACCGTGCACCAGGTGGGCGGTGGCGTGCGGGATCGCCTGCATGTCTGCCTCGGTGGCGTACCTGCTGAGCACCTCGTCCTTGCTCAGGTAGCCGTACTTACGGATCAGGGCGTCCACCTCGGGCTGCTCGCCGAACCGTTCCACCCCGGGGGCGATGATCACCAGCTCGCCACCGTCGGCCATCGCCATCCGGGTGCGGTAGACGGCCTTGTTCGCCACCCAGGTGGCGCGGAACTCGTCGGCCTGCATGACGGCGACGATCTTGTCCACCGGTTCGTCGAAGGCGGTGATGTTCTGCGCCATCGAGGCCCGGGCGGCGCTGTAGTAGGTGTCCAGGTCGTCGCCGACGTAGACGCCGGTGTGCCCGAGGGTCCCGTCGTCGCGGTAGTCCATCACCACCTGCAGGTACACGTCCGGCAGGTCAGTGAGGAAGTGCTCCTCGGCGTAGTTGAAGCACGCCCGCACCGGGGTGAGCAGGTTGCCGAGGTTGTTCTCGATGCCGTACACCGCCGAGGCCATGTGCGCGGCGCCGAGGGTGCGTTTGCCGCCGAGGCCGATGAAGTAGTTCTTGTTGTGGTTGGCGAAGCCGAGCACCTCGTGCGGGACGATGTGTCCCACGTTGATGATCAGGTCCCAGTCCTGCCTCATCAGCATGGTGTTCAGGTCGATCGGCATCTCCCAGTCCACCGCCCCGCCGGTGCGCTCGGCCACGTACTCGGCCGGTACGGTGCCCACGTGGGTGACCCCGTCCTTCCAGTCGTGGGCGTGGATCCGTTCCTCCGGGATGCTGCCGAACATCCACCGGTTGTCCTCCGGGGTGTGCGGCACGTGCTGGCCCAGGGTGGGGATCACGTGCACCTCGGCACCGGCCGCATCGAGCCGGTGGTAGAGGTACTCGGTGATCCAGCCGACGCCGGCGTGCGCGCGGGTGATGTCCGGGGGCAGCAGCAGCACCCGCTGGTACGTGCTGATGCCGAGCCGTTCCCTGGCCTCGTCGAGCAGCTGGTCACACGCCTGCTCCATCTGCGCGCGCTCGATCCAGCGGCCTTCCTGGGAGAACCACACCATGGGCCTCACCCTAGACGCACGGGCTCGGGAGCAGACATCGGTTGTCGGTTGTTGTCAGCCGGCCGACTGCTGCTGCCGGTCACCGGTCCCATACCGCGCTGCTGCCACGAAGTCGGCGACCGCAGACAGCGCCAGACCCAGCCCTTCGGGGATGCCGAGCAAGGACCGCGCCCGTGCCGCAGCAGCCTCCAGGCCGCCACGGAGCCGCTCGCGGCCGTTCGCCGCTGCGGCCCCGGCGTCCAGCAGCTGTTCGGTGACCTCCCGGAGCATGCCGAGGACCGTCTGTGCACCGGTGACCACCAGGGTGATGTCCAACCACTCAGGTGCGGCGGCGATGGCCGCGGACAGGCTGGCGAAGGCACTCTCGAGCCGCTCGCGCAGCTGCCGTGGACCGGTCGGCTGGCTGCTGTCGACACCGGCTGCGGCCGGATCGTCCGACCCCGCACCGGCGGCCTGGTCCAGGGCGGCGCGCACCTGGGTCGCGACCTGCTCGTCGGCGAGGTCCGGGGTGATCCCACCCAGGTCGGGATCTGGCCCGGCGAGCTGCGGTGCGTCCGGCGGCTCGGTCGGCGTGCGCAGGCTCAGCGGCACCCAGCCGCGAGCACCGAGGCTCTCCCGCAGAGCACCGCACCAGTCGGAGAGACGGGAACCGTGCGCTGCCCGGAAGGCCTCGGTCACAGCGGCCGGTAGCCCCTGCTCGTCCACCAGCTCGCGCCAGTCTGGGTCGAGGTGCACTGCATCGACGTGCCCGCCGGCACCGAGCACGATCTCGACCGCACCCTCCCCGTCCTGACCATTCATCGTCCGGGCGATCGCCTGGTCCGCCCGCTCCAGGTGTCTGCGGATCTCCTCGATGCGGACCTCTGCCCGCTCCAGCTGCTGCAGCAGCTGCGTCCGTTCCGCGCCCACCAGCTCGGCTGCCACCGGCACTCCTATCTCTTGCCTACTCATCGAGCCTAGGTAGCCCGCTGAGGACCGTCGACGGGGAGGACTCCCCATCGGCTCCCCACCGGCACCCGGTCCGCTCCCCACCGGCTTTCTGGTCGGCTCCCCACCCGGGCGGTACCGCACCCGACAGCGCGGCTCAGCGCTTCTTCCGCCGCAGCGACCGGGTGGAGATACGGGCCCGGAACCGGCGCCGCCAGGGCAGGTTCTGGGCCACCCGGGAGGCGGCCTGCCGGATCGCCGCCCAGTAGCTGCGGACGTGATCCTCGGCCGGCTGCTCCGGTGCGAACACCGCCCGGTCTGCCTCTCGCGCCAGGGTGAGCACTCCGGCGTCGGCCACCTGGGCGTCCACCTGGGTGCCGATCTCGTGGCGGGTCTGCCCGGTCGGACTGGTCACGCCCAGGTCCCGCAGGGCGTCGAGCACCTCGTCCCAGCCGCCGGTGATCCGGTCGACCGTGTCACCGCTGGTGCGTCTGCGGCGGCGGCGCAGCGCCTTGATCGCCACGATCAGCAGCAGCGGACTGAGCAGGATCAGCAGCGACCCGGACCCGATACCCGCGATGAGCACCCACCGGTTGTAGAACGGCGACTTGTAGTGGGTCTGGTTGTCCACCTCGGCATCGTCGCGGTCCTGGGGCGGCACCTCGGCTGGTTCTTCCGGTGGCGGTGGTGGCTGCAGCACCTGCGGCTGGGGATGGTCGGCAGGATCGGGATCCTCGGACTGCGGGATCTGGTCCTCCGGAGGTGTGGGGAAGAACGGCACCCAGCCGACGCCCTCGAACGGCACCTCCACCCAGGCCGTCACGTCCTCTCCGGTGAGGGTCACAGTGCCGCCGGAGGTCACGTCGAAGCCAAGCACCACCCGGGCCGGGTAGCCCAGCGCCCGCACCATCAGCGCCATCAGTGCGGCGTACTGCTCCTCGTCACCGACGATCTGCTCGGCCTCCAGCATCTCCTGCAGCCGGGCGGATCCGTGCCCGGGCCGGGAGGGCACCTCTCCCTCCAGGCCGTGGGAGAAGAAGCCGTAGCTGCTCAGTGACTCCGCGATCGCCTCGATCTTGGCGTAGGGCGAGTTCGCGTCCGCCGAGTACTTGCCGGCCAGGGAGCCGACCGCGTCCGGAACGTCCCGCGGCTCGGGCAGGGTGATGTTCGCCACGGCAAGCTCGGTGACGTCCTGCGGGTCCACCTGGGCGGCCGGGTCGGCGACCACCTCGAAGGCATCCCCCTCGCTGAGACGGGCGGTGGTCAGCCCGGTGTCGGAGGCCTGGTTGTAGTAGAACGTGTCGCTCAGGTCGGCGGCATCGGTCCCGGCGAAGTTCACGTCCACTGTGCCGCCGGCGTTCAGCACCCACACGTCGTCGTAGCCGGAAACCTGCACGTCCAGGGAGTAGGCGTCGTCGGGGACCTCGACCTCTACCCGTTCCGCGATACGCCGGAACACCCCGGAGCCGGGGTTGTTCTCCCCGGTCACGGACCAGACCATGCCGTCGTAGCTGTCCAGGGCAGCCAGGCGCAGCAGAGTCTCCTCCTGCGGCAGTCCCGCGATCGTGAACAGGTCGACGGCGGAGAGCTCGTCGGCGTAGTTCCGGAACCCGGCCAGGGGGCTGGGCAGGTCGCGGGGGTCCGGGGGCGGTTCCACGTAGTCGCGCAGCACCACCCGCGGGGAGTCCGGGACGGCGAACACCGAGGCGCCGGTACCGCCGATCGCCACGACCGCGAGCACTGTCGTGACCGCCATCACCCGGTTCAGCTCCAGCCGCTCCGCACGCCAGGCGGTCCAGGTGACTGCGATCACCACGGCCAGCACGCCGAGCACACCGGCGAGCACCGACACGTGCGTACCGAACAAGATCGAGGCCATCAGCACGGTCGCCGGGAGCGCCAGGCTGAGAACATACAGTCGGCGGGTCCGCAGCGAGATCGTCACCGCGATCACCGAGGCCGCGAATGTGAACAGGTACGGCAGCAGCAGCACCACCCCGCCGGCGCCCAGCGGGGGCGCAACGGTGAGCACGTGCTTCCACACGGTGACCATGCCCACGCCCATGAGCTGCCACGTGGTGGGCGTGGGGATCACCCCGAGCAACGCCGTCGACGGGGCCGCCAGTGCCCCGAACAGGAAGAAGAGCACCACCGTGGCGGAGATCATCGTCACGGCACCGAGGCGGTAGGCGGCGCCGGCCACCGCGATGCCGCCGCCGAGGAGCAGTCCGCCGACCACCGCCGCGTACAGGGCGGGGTCCAGGTAGACCGCGTGCAGCGGTGCGATCGCCATACCGATCAGCAGCACCGGCACGACGGCGTTGATCACGTTGCGCAGGTCGGCCCACCGGGCCAGCGGGCCGAGCAGGCTTCCCGCGCCAGTTCGCTGGTCCCGGCGGCGTCCGGGTGCCTCCGGTGCTGCCGCGCTCATCGGCACACTCCCGTTCGAACCACGATGGCGCGTTCGAACCAGGGTGTAGCTAGGTTCCAGTGCGCCACGTTGGTTCGAATGAGGTGGGACGTGTGCCGGCTCATGCGCGCAACCTTCGGAAGCCGCGGGGCAGGTCCTCGAGCGTGCCCAGCTCGAGCACGGTGACGGCGCCGAGCCGGTGGGCGCGCACCTCGGCACCGATCCGGCACTGGATCGCCAGCGCCCGCACCCCGGCGGGCAGCACGGCGCCGGCAGCGCGGATCTGGCGCGGGGTCACCGTGGACCCGCAGGCGATGATCGCCACGGTGGCACGGACCGCGTCCCGGGTGACCGCCCGGGCCAGCTCCACCACGCCTTCACTCATCTTCCGGCTCTCCAGGCGGGTGAGGTCGTCCAGCAGCGGGCGCGGCCCGAGGGTGATGATCTCCCGGCGCTGGGTGAGCGCAGTGAGCTCGGACTCGGTGCCCAGGGTGTGCAGTCCGAGCGACCCGACGGCGGAGATCGCCAGCTCGAACTCGTCCGGGTCGCCGTAGTCGCGGTCGTTCACCGACAGCGCGGTGACCAGGTGGGTGCGGCGGGTCTCCTCGAACTGGCGGACCATCAGCTCCCCCACCCGGGCCGAGGAGCGCCAGTGCACGTACCGGCGGTCGTCCCCGGGCACGTACTCACGCAGCGCGTGGAAGGACAGGTCGGCGTTGGTCACCTCACGGGAGACCTGACCCTCCAGGTCGTGCAGGAACCCGGCCGAGGAGGAACCCAGCCGGATCGTGCGCGGGTGCACGTACAGGTCTTCCGGCTCGGTCCACTGCACCGCCCGGCGGATCAGCCCGAACGGGTCACCACGTACCGAGCGCACGGGGCCGACCAGCAGCACGCCCCGGCGTTCGGTGGGGATGGCGAACAGCTCGTCGTGCTCGGCGCCCGGGTCCAGCCCGGGCAGCGCGAACTTCGCGGTCACCGGGCCGACCGGGAGCTCCAGCCGGGCGGGCAGCACGTGCGAGGTGCCGACGTTGCGCACGTCGATACCCCCCATCGCCCGCTCACCGACCACCACCCGGCCCTCCCGCAGCCGCAGGTTCACCGCGTACGGATGGCGGCCGATGGCGAAGAACACACAACCCACCAGCACGGCGAGCAGCCCTGCACCGAGCACCACCAGCTCCACCCAGCCGCCCCGCGCGCCGACCACCCAGGCGATCACACCGAGGGCGAGCACGAGCCACGCGGCTCGGGTGATCCAGGTGAGCACAGAGGTGGTGCGCCGGATCGGGTCGCGCAGTCCGGCCACGGCCCGGGTGAGGCCGTCGCCGATGTTCGGGCCGGTGTCGATGCGCCGGCGGGTCTCAGGCGGGGTGCTCATGCTCCGGGCGTCTGCCCCCGCTGCGCCGGCGGCGCCACCTCGGAGACGATCCGGGAGAGCACGGTGGCCGGGTCGGCGCCCTCGAACTCGGCCTCGGCGTCCAGCACCATGCGGTGGGCCAGGACGGGCTCGGCGAGCTCCTTGACATCGTCGGGGATCACGTAGTGCCGGCCGTTGGCAGCCGCCCAGGTCTTGGCACAGCGCACCAGGGACAGCGCACCGCGCACGGACACACCGAGCGCGATCTCGGGGGCTTCCCGGGTGGCCTCGGCCAGGCTGGAGATGTAGGCGAGCACGGCCGGGTCTACGTGCACCGCACCGGCGAGGTTGGCCATGTCCACCACAGCGGAAGCGGTGATCACCGGGGAGAGCGCCGCAGTGCGGTCGCGGACCGCGGCACCGCTGAGGATCTCCACCGTGGCGGCCTGGTCCGGGTAGCCGAGCGAGGTGCGCATCAGGAACCGGTCCAGCTGGGCCTCTGGCAGCCGGTAGGTGCCGGCCTGCTCCACCGGGTTCTGCGTGGCGAGCACGATGAACGGGCTGGGCACGGAGTGCGGTTTGCCGTCGATGGTGACGCGCCCCTCCTCCATCACCTCCAGCAGCGCCGACTGGGTCTTCGGCGAGGCACGGTTGATCTCGTCGGCCAGCACCACGGACGCGAAGATCGGGCCCGCGTGGAACTCGAACTCCTGACTCTTCTGGTCGTAGATCGTCACGCCCGTCACGTCCGAGGGCAGCAGGTCCGGCGTGAACTGGATCCGGGAGTGGCTGGCCTGCACCGTGGCGGCCACGGCACGCGCCAACGAGGTCTTCCCGGTGCCCGGGAAGTCCTCGAGCAGCAGGTGCCCACCGGACAGCAGGCAGGTCAAGGTCAACCGCACCACGTGCGACTTGCCGAGCACGGCGGCGGACACGTTGGCGACCAGCCGGTCGAACGTGTCGGCGAACCAGGCCGCCTGGTCAGGGGTGACCGGGGCCTGCTGCCCGGTAAGGGGTGCCGCTGTCATGAGTACCTTTC
>DATGRZ010000059.1:0-10590 GCA_035303065.1 Ruania sp. | reverse complement strand
GGCAGGTGGTCGGCGAACTGCGCCTGCGCCGCCTGGTCGATCAGCACGAACCGCACCAGCTCGACGGCGGAGCCCGGCTGGTTCTGGTCCCACCCTTGCGTAGCGCTCACCGCGATCTGGGCGACCTGGTCCATCGACCAGCCGTAGACGCCGGCACTGACTGCCGGGAACGCGATCGTGGTGGCGCCGACCTGTGCGGCCACGTCCAGGCTGGAGGTGAAGCAGGCGGCCAGCAGGGCAGGGTCGGTCTGCCCGGCGTGCGCGTTCGGGCCGACAGTGTGGATCACCCAGCGGGCGGGCATGTTCCCGGCGCCGGTGGCCACTGCGTGCCCCACCGGCAGACCGTCCGGGAGCGTGGTCTCGCGCAGCTGGCGGCACTCGGCGAGCAGGTCCGGGCCCGCGGCGCGGTGGATGGCGCCGTCCACCCCGCCCCCGCCGAGCAGGGAGGAGTTGGCGGCGTTCACCACCGCATCGACCTGCTGGCTGGTGATGTCCCCGACCACGGCCTCGATACGCATGGCTCCCACTCTGCCAGTCGCCGAGCTCATGTGGAAGATCGGTGGCGTCATAGCACCAGCAACCTTCCACGCGAGCTCGGCGATCAGGGCGTGGGGGTGTCCAGGACCAGGGTGACCGGGCCGTCGTTGGTCAGCTCCACCGCCATGTCCGCACCGAAGGCGCCGGTCTCGGTGTGCACACCTCGCTCGCGCAGCGCGGCGACGACGGCGTCCACCAGCGGTTCGGCCACCTCACCGAGAGCAGCGTCGGTCCAGGACGGGCGCCGGCCCTTGCGCGCCTGCCCGTACAGGGTGAACTGGCTGACCACGAGCACCTCGGCACCGGTGTCGGCCACCGAGGCCTCCTCGCGCAGGATGCGCAGGTCGGCGATCTTGCGGGCCAGCCACTGCGCCTCGGCCACCGTGTCGGTGTGCGTGACCCCGACCAGGGCCACCAGACCTGCGCCGATCTGCCCGACCGTCTCCCCGGCCACCTCCACCCGTGCGCGGCTGACCCGCTGCAGCACTGCCCGCACCGCTCAACCCCTGCCCGCGGCAGGACCGGCGGCACCCGCTGCACCGGCAGCACCCGCTGCACCAGCAGCACCCCCGGGCCCCGGCGACCCGGGCGCCCCACCCGGGGCTCCGCCGTCGAACGCCGGCAGCACCGACCCGACCGGTTCCCCGTGCCCGAGCACCTGCACCCGAGCCCACGGCCAGTGGCCGCGCTCACCCAGGGCGCGCAGCGCGGCGGCGAGCAGCACCGGACGAGGGCGGGAGGCGCCGTCGGAGACCTTCAGCGCCACCGCACGACCGTCCGGCAACGCCGCGGCGTACACCCCTTCGGCCCCGTCCTTGGCGATCAGGCCAGGCACGGTCTCCATCGCCGCTGTCGCATCCCGCCCCGTGCCGGCGACCAGGAACGGGTGCGCACGCATCGCTGCCGCCACCCGGTGCTCGGCGGACCCCTCGGCGGCAGTGGCCAGCCGGGCGAACGCCCGTGCCAGGCCGCGCACGGTCGTCGAGGGCTGGGGCGCCCCGCACCCGTCCACGGCCACATACTCGATCGGCGCACCGGTGAGCTCGGCGACCACCGCCAGGATGTGCGCCTGCAGCGGGTGCTCCGGATCGAGGTAGCCGGAGGTCTCCCAGCCGGCGGCCACGCAGGTGGCCAGCATCGCCGCATGCTTTCCGGAGCAGTTCTGCGCGATCGGTTCGGCGTCCCGGCCGGCGTCCCGCCAGGCGGCCACGGCTTCGGCGTGCAGCGGCCAGTCCGGGGTGTTGCCCAGGTCGGCCTCGGTCAGGTCCGCGCCGGTGAGGATGCTGCGCACCACCTCCCGGTGCCGGCCCTCACCGTTGTGCGAGGCGCAGGCCAGCGCGATCTGCTCGTCGGTGAGCTCCACCCCGGCGCGCAGCATCGCCACCGTCTGCAGCGGTTTCAGCGAGGATCGGGCGTAGACCTGCTGCTCCGGCGCACCGAGTGCGAGCACGTCGGTGCCGTCGGCGGCGATGGCCAGCAGGTGCCCGGTGTGCACCGACTCGATCATCTCCGAGCGCACCACCCAGGCGAGCTCGGCCCCTCGGGCGGGCACCTCCAGGCGGGGCGGCGGCTTCACCACGGACCCCGGTTGCCGCCCGAGCCCCGGCTGTAGCGGGACACCGCCGGGCGCACGTCGGCCAGGTACACCCCGGCGGGCACACCGCCGAGCAGCATCAGCAGCAGCGTGCCGCCGGTGCCGCCGGAGGGGATGCCGAGGAATGCGAGCAGCGTGGCCAGACCGGTGATCAGGCACCAGAACCCCTTGGTGCGTTTGTCCGCGTCGGTGAACGCCGACGCCGGCCGGATCGCGGCGTCGATCAGCGCCCAGGCCGCCAGGCCGAACGCCACCACCGCCAGCGCCAGGAACAGGTACTGCTGGATGGTCGCGATGATCACACAGGAGAGCCTACGCGAGAGCGCCAGCTCTGCAGCAGCGGCCGTCAGTCCGTCGGACCGTCGTCCGGACCCTTGGTGCCGGTCGGTCCTTGCGCACCACTGGCCGGCGGCTCGGGCATCCCGGTGGCTACGAGCACCTCTCTGGCCTGGGACCCGGTCAGCCCGGTCATCTCCAGCAGGTCCACCACCAGAGAGCGGACCAGCACCACGAGCGTCTGCGCCGGCCAGCCGGAGAACTGCTGCGGGTCGAGCCGGCCGGCCACCTCCAGCAGCGCCGGCCGCTGCTCGATCAGCGCAGAGCTGGACCCGAGAGCTGTCGCGATCTCCCGGACCGAGTCACCGATCGCCTCCAGCAGGTCGGCCAGCTCGTCCTGGTGCGCCACGTCCTGGGCCACCACCCAGGCGCGGCGGGCGATCACCCGGGTGTTGCGCATCGCCCGGTCGGCGAGCACCCCTGCGCGGCGCATGCGCAGCAGGTGGTCGTCGTGCCGCAGCCGGGCCGGGGTGAGCCGGGTGGCGGCCAGGGCGGTGTCCACCAGGTCGGCCCACTCGTCGATCACCCCCTGAGAGCCCCGGGCGCGGGTGAGGGCATCGTCGACCAGCTCCCCGTCGCCGGTGCGCAGACCCCGCGCGACATCATCGAGGGTGAGGGCGATCTCACTCATCCCGGACTCGGCGAGCCGTCGTGAGCGCCGGCGTACGTCCAGCGGCAGCCCCGCGGCCACCAGCAGCGCCATCGACCCGCCGACCAGCGCATCGGTCCACCGGGTGAACCCGCCTCCACCGACGATCGCCGGCAGCGCCACCACCACCACGGACTGCACCCCGGCCTGCATGCCGAACATGGTGGCGCCGTCGATCAGCCGGGCCATGCCCACCGCCAGCGCGAGCACCACCGCGATCTGTACCGGCCCGGAGCCGAACAGGTAGGCGAACAGCTCTCCGAACGCCACGCCGACGCTCACGCCCAGAGCCAGCTCGGCCACCTTGCGCGGACGCCGGTCGATCCCGAACCCGAGGGACACGAACGCGGCGATCGGCGCGAAGATCGGGTAGGGGTGGCCCAGCACGTAGTGGCCGATGGCATAGGCCGCACCGGCGGCGAGCGCAGCGGTGAGGATCGCACGGGCCTCCGAACGCACCCGGCGGCCACCGCGCCGCAGCCGGGCCCGCGCCCGCAGCCACGTCTGCCGCAGGCCGGTATGGCTGCCGCGGGCGGGGGGATCACCGGCGCCGGCCACCTGCTACAGGTTTCGCCGGCGCAGCTGCGGCCTGTTGGACTCCGGGCGGCCGGTACCGAACCCCTCCGGGGAGACGATCACTTCCTGGGCGGCGGCGATCCCGGCGACCATCAGCTCGGCGGCCGGGTCGAGGTTGCGCTTGAGCAGGGCCAGCGCCACCGGCCCCAGCTCGTGGTGGCGGACCACCGAGGTCACCACACCCGCCTTGCGCTCCCCATTCATGACGTCGTCTCCCGGCTCGGGCAGCACGTGCTCGCTGCCGTCCAGGTGCAGCATGGTCAGCCGCCGGGGCGGACGGCCCAGGTTGAACACGCGGGCCACCGACTCCTGCCCGCGGTAGCAGCCCTTGTGCAGGTGCACGCCGGTGCGCAGCCAGTCCAGCTCGTGCGGGATGGCTCGCTCGTCCACGTCCCGGGCCAGCCGGGGACGCCAGGTGCCCACCCGGAGCGCCTCCAGCGCCCAGATCCCGGCAGCCCGGGCGCCGGCGGACTCCGCGTCGGCGACCACCACGCCGCAGCCGGGCCCGCGCCCGCAGCCACGTCTGCCGCAGCCCGGTGTGGCTGCCGCGGGCGGGTGGATCACCGGCGCCGGCCACCTGCTACAGGTTTCGCCGGCGCAGCTGCGGCCTGTTGGACTCCGGACGGCCGGTACCGAACCCCTCCGGGGAGACGATCACTTCCTGGGCCGCCGCGATACCGGCGACCATCAGCTGGGCGGCCGGGTCGAGGTTGCGCTTGATGAGTGCCAGCGCCACCGGGCCGAGCTCGTGGTGTCGCACCACGGAGGTCACCACGCCCGCCTTGCGCTCCCCGTGCATGACGTCGTCTCCGGGCTCGGGCAGCACATGCTCGCTGCCGTCCAGGTGCAGCATGGTCAGCCGCCGCGGCGGGCGGCCCAGGTTGAACACGCGGGCCACCGACTCCTGGCCGCGGTAGCAGCCCTTGTGCAGGTGGACGGCGCTGCGCAACCAGTCCAGCTCGTGCGGGATGGCTCGCTCGTCGGCGTCCCGGGCCAGCCGGGGCCGCCAGGTACCCACCCGGAGCGCCTCCAGGGCCCAGATCCCGGCGACCCGGGCGCCGGCGGACTCGGCCTCGGCGACCACCTCGGCGACCTGGTCGCGGGGCACGACCCAGTACCGGGCCTGCCACTGGGTGCCCGGGTGCTCCTCGTCCGGCGGTCCGTACCGGGTGGACCCCTCCGGGGTGTGCGGCCACGGGTCGGTCCAGGCGGGCAGCTCGGCCCCGTCCGCCCCGCGCAGAGTGGGACCGGCGGCGCTGGTGGCCAGCACCCCGAGGTCGGTCCGGTGGATGATCTCCACCCGGAGCATGAACTTCATCGACTCCAGGAAGGCTGCCAGGTCGGCGGCGTCGCTGCTGTCGGCGATCAGGAACGTGGTCTCGCCGTCGTCGAGCACCGCCGGCGCGTGGCCGATCCGGCCGTTCACGTCCAGCAGCATCATCTCGGCGCTCTGCCCGGGCGCGAGGTCCCGCAGCCACTGCGAGGAGAGGGTGTCCAGCCAGCTGAGCCGGTCCGGTCCGGTCACGGTGACCACTCCGCGGTGGCTGGCGTCCACCACGCCGATACCGCGCTCCAGGGCACGCTGCTCGGCGGCCGGTTCACCGTAGTGCGCGGCCACCCCCTCGTCCGGGGCCCCGGCTGCGACAGCGCCGCGGCGGCTGGTCAGCGGGGAACGGTAGTCAGTGGTCTCGGCGGTCATGTCTCCTCAATCACCACGCAGGGATGCTTCATTCCGGCCCACGAGCGCTGCGCTCCGGCGCCTGCTCCTGCTCCGGCTCCGGCTCCTGCCGCTGCATCCGGCCGGAGGAGTAGGACTGCATCTCGTGGCCGAAGGCGGCCAGGTCGGTGGCCCACATCAGCTCGGAGTGCACCAGCCCGTACATCCGCTGCGCGGCCGTCATCTCCGCGCCGGTGGCGGTGCGGGCGATCAGGTCGGTGGCCAGCTGCACACGTGGGCCCTGGGCGACACCGAGGTAGACGCTCACGTGCCCGCTGGGCTCGGCGAGCAGCACCTCCAGCTCGGTGCGGGCGGGCTGGTCGTCGCCCGCACCGGCCGAGGGGGCAGCGCCGGTGTCCTCGGCCGGCGGTGGCACCCGCCAGTAGCCGGACTCGCTCGCCCACACCGGCCCGGGCTGGAGGCCCGCCACGTCGATGTCCCCCTCGAGAGAGGCCGGCGGGTTGGTCAGCTCCCAGGTGGTGGCGGTGTAGAGCAGGTACGGGCCGCCGTCGGTGCTGAACGTCGCCTCGGTGAGGATGGCGCGTTCGCCGATGCCCGGATAGTCGATGAATCCCGGCCCCCGCCAGGTACCGACCAGCCACGCCAGCGGGTACACCTCCGGCGCCAGTCCCTCGGGGATAGCGAAGCTCATGGGCGCCCCTTTCGGTGGTCCCGCGCACGTGCGCAGGTCGACGGCGGTACTCACCCCAGGTTATCGGCTCACCCCGGGTCCGGGCCTCTCCACCAGCACGCCTGACTTGACGACTTGATAGAATCATCAAGTCAAGGAGGTTTCTCTGTGCCCACCCGCGCCACCGAGCCGCTCTATCGGATCAAGGCAGACCTGTTCAAGTCTCTCGCCCACCCCACCCGCATCCAGGTCCTCGAGGTGCTCGCCGCCGCCCCGGAACACCATGCCGGGGTTGCCCGGCTCCTGGAGGTCACCGGCTGCGAGGCCTCCCAGCTCTCCCAGCACCTGGCCGTGCTGAAGCGTGCCGGGGTGGTCGCCTCCGTGCGCAGCGGTAACCACGTGGAGTACCGGCTCACCGCCCCGGTGGTGGCCGAGCTGCTCACCACGGCGCGGGCGTTCCTGCTCAACCGGCTGGCGGGCGCTTCTGACCAGCTGCACGCCGCGGCCGAGCTGCCGCCCCTTCCCGGGGCCAGTGCGCAGGCGGTGCTGGAAGCCGCCGGCCAGCAGTGAGGGCGCCAGCTACCGTCGCGGGCCTGCTGCCGCGGCGGAGTGACTACCTGCTGCGCCCAGGGACGGTCCGCGCCGACCTGCTCGCCGGCCTCACCGTGGGGGTGGTGGCGCTGCCGCTGGCGCTCGCCTTCGGGATCAGCTCCGGGGTGGGGGCTGCTGCCGGGCTGGTGACGGCGGTGGTCGCCGGGATCGTGGCCGCCGTCTTCGGCGGGTCGCACCACCAGGTCTCCGGTCCTACCGGGGCGATGGCAGTGGTCCTGGCACCGGTGGTCGCCGCACACGGGCTGGGGTCCTTGGCCCTGGTGACCCTGGCCGCTGGACTGATCGTGCTGCTGCTCGGTCTGGCCCGGCTGGGTCGGATCGTCACCTACATCCCGTGGCCGGTAGTGGAGGGGTTCACCCTCGGCATCGCCTGCATCATCTTCCTGCAGCAGGTGCCGGCCGCCGTCGGTGTGTCCGCCGACCCGGGCCACAACACACTGGTGACCGCCCTACGCTCGGTGCGCTCCGCCGTCGAGAACGCTGACCTGGCCCTGCTCGCCTGGACGCTGGGGGCGGTGCTGCTGGTGGCGGCGGCGATGCTCGCCCTGCCCCGGCTGCACCGTGCGATCCCGGCCTCCCTGGTGGGCGTGGCCGCGGCGACCCTGGTGGCTGAGCTGGCCGGCGCTCCGCTGGCGCGGATCGGCGCCCTGCCGGACGGGCTGCCTGCCCCCACGCTACCGGAGGTGGACCCGGGTGCGCTGCGCGAGCTGGCCGGCGCCGCGGTCGCGATCGCGGCACTGGCAGCGATCGAGTCGTTGCTGTCCATCCGAGTGGCGGCGGCGATGGAGCACGCCGGGGAGCCGGACGGCACCGTCTACGAGCCGGACCGGGAGCTGGTCGGGCAGGGGCTGGCTTCGCTGGCCAGCGGGCTGTTCGGCGGCATGCCTGCCACCGGGGCGATCGCCCGGACGGCGGTGAACATCCGCTCCGGAGCCCGCACCCGGCTGGCCTCGGTCAGCCACGCACTGGTGATCCTGGCGGTGATCTACCTGGCCACCGGTCCGGTCTCCCGGATCCCGCTGGCGGCCCTGGCCGGAGTGCTGATGGTCACCGCGGTGCGGATGGTCTCGGTGCCCTCGGCCCGGGCGGTGCTGCGGGTGAACCGGTCCAGTGCGCTGACGTTCGCGGTGACGGCGGTGGTCACCGTGGCCTTCGACCTGGTCCAGGCGATCCAGATCGGGCTCGTGGTGGCAGCCTTCTTCACGCTGCGCACGATCGCTCGGGCGGCCGGGGTGCGCCGGGAGACGTTGCCCGGTACGGCCTGCCCAGAGGACGAGCACATCGCGCTCTACCGGCTGGAGGGGGCGATGTTCTTCGGGGCGGCGGACCGGGTCATGGGGCAGGTGACCACCGAGTCGGCAGAGAACGGGGTGCAGGTGGTGATCCTGCGGCTCTCCCGGGTACAGCTGGTGGACGCTACCGCTGCCAAGGCGCTGGCCGAGCTGATCGAGACGCTGGAGCGACGGCGCATCACCGTGCTGGTGAAGGGGGTGCAAGCCCGGCACCGGGGCACCCTGACCACTGTGGGCACGCTGAGCGTGCTGCGGCACGAGAACCACCTGTTCGACACGCTCCAGGCGGCCGCCGACCACGCCCGGTCGCACGTGCAGCACGAGCAGCACGAGCAGTACGAGCAGTACGAGCAATACGTGCAAGGCGAGAAGTACGAGCAGCGGGCCGCCACCAGCCGGGCGGTCAGGGCGCGGTGAGGCGGTGGCGCCGGCCGGCTATGTGACTTTCGTCCCGGCCGCGCACGCCGCGACCGGGGGAGAGTAGGGGTATGGACATCAACAGGGACCGCATCGTCGTCGGGGTCGACGGGTCGAGCTCATCGGTGGCCGCGCTGCGGTATGCCGCACAGCTGGCCACGGCACTCGACGCACCGCTGGAGGCAGTCATCACCTGGTCGTATCCGGCGTTCACCGACCCGTACCTGGTCGCGCACTGGTCGCCGGAGACCGACGCTGGCGAAACCCTCGCTGCAGCGATCGCTCAGGCGTTCGACGACGATCCTCCCGAGGGCCTGACCCGCACCGTGCTCGCCGGCCCGCCCGCACCCACCCTCATCGACCTCAGCAAGACCAGTGCGATGCTCGTGCTCGGCAGCCGTGGCCATGGCGGTTTCGTCGGGATGCTCCTTGGCTCCGTGAGTGCCGCCTGCGCCCAGCACGCACACTGCCCGGTGCTGATCGTGCACACCGACCAGGAAGCGGACGGGCAGGACAGCGCCGACCAGGGCGAGTCCCGCTCCGAGACGGCCTGAGGTTCGAGCCGGCCTGGGGGACTCAGGTCGACCGGCGCTGATCGGGACGACGCCCGCCGGCGTGCCGTGCCTGCGGTGCGGCGAGCCGGCCGGCGCCGCCGGTCCGCTCCAGCTCGAAGACGGCGGCCTGGGTGCGGTGCTCGAACCCGAGCTTGCCCAGCATGGAGGAGACGTAGTTCTTCACCGTCTTCTCCGCCAGCCCGAGCCGGTCACTGATCTGCCGGTTGGTGAGTGCGTCGGCGATCAGGGCGAGGATCTGCCGCTCTCGTAGGCTCAGCGAACGGAACCGGGGATCCTCGTCGTGGTCGGCCCGCATCCGGTGCGTGGCGCGCCTCTTCAGCGACGGGTCCAGCAACGTACGCCCAGCCGCCACGGCCCGGATGGCGCCGGTGATGTCGGCGGTGCGCAGGGTCTTCAGCAGGTAGCCGGAGGCGTCCGCCATCACCGCGGCGAGGAGTGCGTCGTCGTCGTCGAACGCGGTCAGGATCAGGCACCGTACGCCCGGGTGCGACTGCCGGATGTCTCGGCACAGGTCGATACCGTTGCCGTCTGGCAGCATCACGTCCAGCACTGCGACATCGGGGCGGGTGGCCGCGATCCTGCGCCGCGCCTCCGCGCAGCTGGACGCCTCTCCGACCACCTGGAGGTCCGGCTGCAGGTCCAGGACACCGGCAACACCGCTGCGGACGACCTCATGGTCATCGACGAGGAAGACCCTGGTCATCAGCCACCACCTATCACCCCTGCGCTGGAGTCCTGGCACCGCTGCGGCATGGATACCGGAGTGTACCGAGCAACCCACCGGCTCGCACGTGACCTGCTGGCGACGCTCGTGGGACCAAGGACCCAACTGCGAGCCCGCGGGGAGCCGAAGACTGGCAGCAACCCGATGTGAACGTCAAGGATAGAGGAACACCATGCGCGCGCTCGTCGTCTACGAGTCCATGTTCGGCAACACCGCCAAGATCGCCGAAGCAGTCGCCGACGGCCTGTCCACCGGCGCCGAGGTCACCCTCCTGCACGTCGCAGACGCCCCGGCCGATGTGCCGCCCGATGTGGACGTGGTCGTGGTCGGTGGGCCGACGCACACCTTCACCATGTCGCGGGAGGCCACCCGGGAGGAAGCAGCCCGCCGTGGGGGCGACCGCACTCCCGGCGGGATCAGGGAGTGGCTCCAGGACCTGCCCACCGGTGGCCACCCGCAGGACTTCGCCGCCTTCGACACCCGCGTGAACATGCCCCTGCTACCGGGAGCAGCGTCCCACAGCGCCACGCGGCTGGCTCGTAAGCGGGGGTTCTCCGTCACTCCTCCGGAGTGCTTCCTCGTGTACGGCTATCACGGGCCGCTCATCTCCGGCGAGGTCGAACGCGCGCAGCAGTGGGGTCGACACCTCAGCCAGCTGCTGGCCGACTAGTACGCCGCCTCACCGCACGGCCAGGTCGAGCCGGCGACCGGTCCAGGCACGGCGCAACCAACGGTCGTGCGAGGCGAGGACGACGGTGCCCGGGTAGGCGCCGATGGCGGCTTCGAGCTGGGTGACCAGCAGCAGGGAGAGGTGGTTGGTCGGCTCGTCCAGGAGCAGCACGTCCGGTGGGTCGGCGAGCAGCACGGCGAGCGCGAGCCGGCGCCGCTGGCCGACGCTGAGCACGCCGACCGGGCGGTTCTCGTCCCGGC
>DATGRZ010000058.1:0-2127 GCA_035303065.1 Ruania sp. | reverse complement strand
GCAGGACTTGGCCAGCAGCATCGGGGTGGTCTCGTCCTGCCGGCGCCAGTTGCCGCGCACATAGCTGTGTGCGAAGTGCCAGTAGCCGATGTCCTCGGTCTGGTCGATGTGGATGAGGCGGCCCACTGTGCCCTGATCGATCAGGTCCTTCACGGTGCGGTAGAACGGGGTGTACCGCAGCACGTGCGCCACGCCGACGAACGCCCCGCTCGCGGTGATCGCTGCGGACATCGCATCGAGCTGGTCCTCGGTGGGAGCGAACGGCTTCTCCACCAGGAGGGCATACCCCTTCCGGGCCGCGGTGACCACCGGTCCGTCGCGGACCTGGTCCGGGGTGGCCACCACCAGGGCGTCGGAGAGTCGCGGCTGGGCAAGCAGGTCCTCCCAGGTGCGGAACTGGCCCTCGGGCGGGATGTGGTGAGCGTCCACGAACTGCTGCATCCGCACCGGGTCGGGTTCGGCGACGGCGACCACCCGAGCACGTTCTGGGAAGCGCAGGCAGTAGTCGCCATAGGACTCTGCGCCCCGGTGCCCGGCACCCACCAGGCTCAACGTCACTGCACTCATGAAGCCACCCTCGGATCCGCCCGTCGGTCTCTCTGGCTGCATGCTTGATCGGTGCGTGGAGAGGATGCAAGAGAACCAGGACGGGTGAACGATAGTGCTAATGTTCGTGCTCACGATGAAGGAAACATCTGCTCTCGGGGCACTGGGCACGAAGGTTGTCGCGGCGCTGCTGGCGCACCCACGGTGTCGGGTCAGTGCCTTGGCGGCGGCAGTGGGGACCAGCGCTCCGACCGTCTCCCGGAGGCTGTCCGCACTGTTCGAGCAGCAGCTGATCCGGGTGGTTTCCGTCATCGACCAGCAGCGCGCGGGATACGGGTTCGCCGTGTTCCTCCGGCTGCGCTGCGTGCCCGGGGCCAGCGCTGACGTGGCACGGGCAGTGGCGCAGTGGCCCGAGTGCGGGTACGTAGCGGTGGTGGGCGGTGACCTGGACTGCGCGGCACAGCTGCACGTGGGGTCGACGAGCCACCTGATGTCGCTGCTCAACGACCGGTTGACCACGATGCGCGGGGTGACCGGGAGCTCATCCTCGAAGATCATCCGGCGCTACTCCACACCGCACGGCTGGCATGCAGGGCTGGTCCCGGAGCACGCACTGACTGCCCTGCGCGCCGAGCGCCTGGACCACTGGACCGAGGAAGGGACGGTACAGCCCTATCCGCTGGATGAGCTGGACCAGGCGTTGGTGGACCTGCTCGCACACGACGGGCGGCGTACCTGGCGGGACCTCGGCGCGGAGCTGGGAATCCAGCCGGCGACAGCCCGGCGGCGGGTGGAGAGCATGATGACGGCCGGACTGCTGCGGCTGCGGACCGTGGTGCAGCCAGCGGTGATCGGTCAGCCGGTGGTGGCCTCGCTGTGGCTGCGGGTGACGCCGGCGCGGCTGGAGGCGGTCGGGCGCACGCTCGCAGCGCACCCGAACGTGCTGAACATCGCCGCCACCACCGGGCTGACCAACCTCAGCGGGGAGATCGCCGTGGCCGACGACGACGCGCTCTACTCCTTCCTCACCGACGAGGTCGGCCGGCTGCCCGGTGTCGCTGCCGTGGACGTCTCCGACGGTCTGCAGGTGATCAAGCGTGCGTCACTCATCTACGACGCGGACAGCCCCGAGCGGATCGGCGACGAGGTGCGGGCCGGGTAGGTCGCTCTCTCCGATCCCGCCTCCGGCGGTGGAGCCCAGAACTGATTCATCCCGGGCGATCACCTCGTCCCGAGTCGTCGTGGCGACCTCCGAAGGCGGTCACGTGCCCGCCGCTCGTACCAGCGTACTCCCCTCCCGAACGGCGCCAAGCCCCGATCAGTCCTACCGTGGACAGATGAGTACGGCCAACACACCACACATCGTCGTCGTGGGCGGCGGCTTCGCTGGCATGAGCGTGCTCAAGGCGCTGCGCAAGACCCGGGCGAAGATCACGCTCGTCGACCGGCACGCCTACAGCACCTTCCAGCCACTGCTCTACCAGGTCGCCACCGCCACGTTGAACCCCGGCGACATCACCTACTTCCTGCGCTCGGTGCGCAGCCGGCGCCCGCAGGTGCGGTTCGTCAACGGCACGGTCA
>DATGRZ010000057.1:0-20898 GCA_035303065.1 Ruania sp. | reverse complement strand
GATCGACGTGGAGCTCAGGCCCGTCGACGACGCCCAGGACTGAGAGGAACCGGCATGGACATCGACATGACCACGCTGCGGATGATCGAGCAGGAACGCGACATCTCCCTGGACATGTTGGCGGGCGCGATCGAGCAGGCGTTGCTCTCCGCCTACCACCGGACTGAGGGTGCCTACGCCAACGCCCGCGTGGAGCTGGACCGGCGCAGCGGGCACGTGAGCGTCTACGCCCGCGAGGTGCTCGCCGAGGCCGACGACCTCTCGCCGGCCGAGCTCGGCCCGGAGTTCGACGACACGCCTGCGGACTTCGGCCGGATCGCGACCGCCACCGCCCGTCAGGTGATCTTGCAGCGACTGCGGGACGCCGAGGACGACCAGGTCCTCGGCCAGTACCGCGACAAGCAGGACGAAGTGGTCGCCGGGGTGATCCAGCAGGGCCCGGACCCCCGGGTGGTGCTGGTCGACCTCGGCGGGGTAGAGGCGGTGCTGCCCGCACACGAGCAGGTACCCACCGAGACCTATGTCCACGGTGAGCGGATCCGTGCCTACGTGCTCGACGTCGCCCGCGGGGCGAAGGGCCCGAGCATCACCGTCTCTCGTACCCACCCGAACCTGGTCCGGCGACTGTTTGCGCTCGAGGTGCCCGAGGTGGCCGACAGCAGCGTGGAGATCACCGCGCTCGCCCGCGAAGCCGGGCACCGCACCAAGATGGCGGTCCGCTCGACCGTGGCCGGCCTGGGCGCCAAGGGGGCGTGCATCGGACCGATGGGCCAGCGGGTGCGTGCGGTGATGGCTGAGCTGCGCGGGGAGAAGATCGACATCGTCGACCACAGCGAGGATCCGGCCACATTCGTGGCCAACGCTCTCTCTCCGGCTCGGGTGAGCAGCGTCGAGGTGGTCGATGAGGCGACCCGTTCGGCCCGGGTGATCGTGCCTGACTACCAGCTGTCGCTCGCGATCGGCAAGGAGGGGCAGAACGCGCGCCTGGCCGCCCGGCTGACCGGCTGGCGCATCGATATCCGCCCGGACACCGCCGTCGACGAGCCGGTGACGGGACCGGTAGCCCCCGGGGACTGACCCGTCCGGGAGTGGCTACCACCGCTTGTGGGTGCCTGTCGACCCGAGGGTAACCTCGACCACGTCGCTGCTCCGGCAGGTGTGACCGGGTACGAGAGTAGTATAGTTTTCCCTTGGGTCACCGGCCCACGTATCCCACTACGGGTCTTCGATCCGTGGTGCGCCCGGGAGTCGACGAGAGATCGCAGACATGACGAGCTCCACCGCCGTTCCCGTGCGTACCTGTGTGGGATGCCGGGCACGAGACTCACGGTCCAGCCTGGTTCGCCTCGTGGTGGATCGGTCGGTCTCGGCATCTGCCGTGATCGTCGATCCAGACGGCGGCGCACCCGGCAGGGGAGCGTGGTTGCACCCGCAACTGCACTGCCTGGAACGCGCCATCACCCGCCGGGCCCTGGCCCGGGCACTGCGAGTACCGGCCCCGGTCGAGCAT
Organism: Ruania sp.; assembly: GCA_035303065.1. Lineage (GTDB taxonomy): Bacteria > Actinomycetota > Actinomycetes > Actinomycetales > Beutenbergiaceae > Ruania. The sequence goes on along the minus strand of DATGRZ010000057.1, from coordinate 19,388 downwards.
GCGGCGGTGGTGGAGTGGTTCGACCAGAACACCACGCACGAACCGTTGGTCATCGAACAAGAGAGCGGGTCAGAAGCCGATGGGCACCCGATGAGCACCCTGCGATGAACACGCATCACTAGGACGGTCCTCCCTGCCTCGGGATGGGCCGAGACAGGAGAGTTGTGGCAAAAGTCCGCGTCCACGAGCTCGCGAAAGAGCTTGGCGTCGACAGCAAGACCGTGATGGCGAAGCTGAACGAGCTCGGTGAGTTCGTGAAGTCCGCGTCGTCGACTATCGAACCGCCGGTACAGCGCCGACTGCGGGAGGCGATCCCCGCGAAGCCGGAGCCGGAGAAGGCCCCGGCGAAGAAGACATCCGCCGGGCCGAAGCCTGCCCCGAAGAAGCCGGCCCAGCCGGCTGGAGAGCAGACGCCGAAGCCCTCCGCTCCGGCTGCAGAGCAGACGCCGAAGCCCTCCGCGCCGGCCGCTGAGCAGTCCGCGCCGCAGGCGGAGCAGCCGGGACCGGCCACTCCGCAGGCCCCGGCGGCCAAGGCCGACGGGTCCGCTGAAGCGCGGCCCACCCCGGCTGCGCCGAAACCCGGTGCCCGTCCCGGCCCCCGACCAGGTGCCGGTTCCGCCCGCCCGGGGAACAACCCGTTCGCCTCCTCCCAGGGGATGCCGCGCCCGGGTGCGCCGCGCTCTGGACAGGGCCGAGGTGGCCCGCGTCCCGGTGCCGGTCAGGGCCGTTCCGGTGGCGGCGGTGGTCCCCGCCCAGGGAACAACCCGTTCGCCTCCTCCCAGGGCATGCCCCGTCCCGGGGGCCCGCGTCCCGGCGGTCAGACCCGCTCCGGAGGCGGTCCGCGTCCCGGTCCCGGTCAGGGCCGCTCCGGTGGCGGTCCCCGTCCGGGTGGCGTGCGGCCCACGCCGGGCATGATGCCCGGGCGCAGCTCGGTCGGACGCCCCGGTGCCCCCACTCGTGGTGGTGGCGGTGGGGGCGGTCGCGGCCGTGGTGGCGGTGGCTTCGGCCCGCGCCCCGGCGGCGGCTTCGGCGGTCGCGGCCGTGGCGGTCGGGGCAGCACCCAGGGCGCCTTCGGACGCGCCGGTGGGCGCCCGGTCCGCGGCCGGAAGTCCAAGCGGGCGAAGCGGCAGGAGTTCGAGCAGCAGTCCGCCCCGTCGCTGGGCGGGGTGCAGGTTCCTCGCGGCGATGGCAACACCGTCATCCGGATCCGCGCCGGTGCTTCGCTGGCCGACTTCGCCGACCGGATCGATGCCAACCCGGCCAGCCTGGTGACTGTGCTGTTCCACCTCGGTGAGATGGCCACCGCGACCCAGTCGCTGGACGAGGACACCTTCCAGACGCTGGGTGTCGAGCTCGGTTATGTGATCGAGATCGTCTCCCCGGAGGACGAGGACCGGGAGCTGCTCGAGTCCTTCGACATCGACCTGGCGGCCGAGGAGGCCGGCGAGTCGGACGAGGACCTGGCCCCGCGCCCGCCGGTGGTGACCGTGATGGGTCACGTCGACCACGGTAAGACCCGGCTGCTGGACGCCATCCGCAGCACGGACGTGGTGGCTGCCGAGGCTGGTGGTATCACCCAGCACATCGGCGCCTACCAGGTACGTGCCGAGCACGAGGGCGACGAGCGCGCCATCACCTTCATCGACACCCCGGGCCACGAGGCGTTCACCGCCATGCGTGCCCGTGGTGCCGACGTCACCGATATCGCGATCCTCGTGGTCGCCGCGGATGACGGTGTGATGCCGCAGACCATCGAGGCGCTGAACCACGCACAGTCGGCGAACGTGCCGGTCGTGGTCGCGGTGAACAAGGTCGACAAGCCGGAGGCCAACCCGGACAAGATCCGCCAGCAGCTCACCGAGTACAACCTGGTGGCCGAGGAGTACGGCGGCGAGACCATGTTCGTGAACGTCTCCGCCACCCAGCGCCAAGGCATCGAGGAGCTCCTGGAAGCCGTGCTGCTGACCGCTGACGCGGCCCTGGAGCTGCAGGCGAACCCGGACAAGGACGCTCGCGGTGTGGCCATCGAGGCAAACCTGGACAAGGGCCGTGGCGCAGTGGCAACTGTGCTGGTCCAGTCCGGGACCCTGCACGTCGGGGACGCGATCGTGGCCGGAACCGCGCACGGACGGGTGCGGGCGATGTTCGACGAGCACGGGGAGACCCTCGCCGAGGCGGGCCCGGCCCGCCCGGTCCAGGTGCTCGGCCTGACGTCGGTGCCCCGTGCCGGTGACACCTTCCTGGTGGCTCCGGACGACCGCACTGCGCGTCAGATCGCGGACAAGCGGGAAGCAGCCGAGCGGGCCGCCACCCTCGCCAAGCGTCGCAAGCGGATCTCCTTGGAGGAGTTCACCCAGGCGCTCGAGCAGGGCAAGGTGGAGACCCTCAACCTGGTCCTCAAGGGCGATGTGTCCGGTGCCGTCGAGGCGCTCGAGGACGCACTGCTCAAGATCGACGTGGGCGACGAGGTCGACCTGCGGATCATCCACCGCGGTGTCGGTGCGATCACGCAGAACGACGTGAACCTGGCCACTGTGGACAACGCGGTGATCATCGGTTTCAACGTGCGTCCCGCCGAGCGGGTCGCCGAGATCGCCGATCGCGAAGGCGTCGAGATCAAGTACTACTCGGTGATCTACTCCGCCATCGACGACATCGAGAGTGCTCTCAAGGGCATGCTCAAGCCCGAGTTCGAAGAGGTCCAGCTCGGCACTGCGGAGATCCGCCAGGTGTTCCGTTCTTCCAAGTTCGGCAACATCGCCGGCTCGATCGTGCGCTCGGGCATCATCCGTCGCAACAGCAAGGCACGCTTGCTGCGCGACAACGTGGTGGTGGCCGACGACCTGACCATCTCCTCGCTGCGGCGGGAGAAGGACGACGTCACCGAGGTCCGCGAGGGCTTCGAGTGCGGTATCGGTCTCGGTCACCGGGACATCGCCGAGGGCGATGTCATCGAGACGTTCGAGATGCGTGAGAAGCCGCGCACCTGACCTCTCACACCTGCCGGGCCCCCCGGGCTGCACCCCACGGTGCTGGCCGGGGCAGCCCGGCAGCACCAACCGACGACGGCACCGGCCGGTGCCGCACCCCGGGGCGGTGCCACCGCCCCCAGCAGACGAGGACTCACCCATGGCCGACTCCCCGCGCGCCCGCAAGCTGGCCGACGCGATCCAGCAGATCGTCGCCACCATGCTGGACACCAAGATCAAGGACCCCCGGCTGGGGTTCGTGACCGTGACCGACGTGCGGGTGACCGGCGACCTGCAGCACGCCACGGTGTTCTACACCGTGCTCGGCGACGACGATGAGCGAGCCTCCTCCGCCGCTGCGCTCGCCTCCGCCAAGGGCCTGATCCGCTCCGAGGTCGGCCGGCGCACCGGCGTTCGCCTCACCCCCACCCTGGAGTTCATCCCCGACGCGCTGCCAGAGACCGCCGCCCACCTGGAGGATGCACTGCGACGTGCGGCCGCCGACGACGCCGCCCTGGCCGCCCGGCGCGCCGGCGCCGCCTACGCTGGCGAGGCGGACCCCTACCGGCGCACCGACGAGGACGATGACGACCAGCAGCCCTGACTCGCCGGCCGACGGGCTCGTCCTGGTGGACAAGCCCGCCGGCTGGACGAGCCACGACGTGGTCGCCCGGGTGCGGCGGCTGGCCGGGACCCGCAAGGTCGGCCACGCCGGAACGCTGGATCCGATGGCCACCGGTCTGCTCGTGCTCGGCGTGAACCGCGCCACCCGGCTGCTGACCTACCTGGTCGGTGCGGACAAGACCTACACCGCGACAGTGCGCCTGGGCCAGGAGACGATCACCGACGACGCCGAGGGGGAGGTCACCCGCGCCCGGGGGACCGACGGCCCCGGCGACCTGACCGCACGGGTGCGCTCCGCCGTCGCCGGCCTGACCGGAGCGATCCAGCAGGTGCCCAGTGCGGTCAGCGCCATCAAGGTGGACGGACAGCGCTCCTACGCCCGGGTGCGCGCCGGGCACGACGTGGCACTGCCGGCCCGGCCGATCACCGTGCACGCGTTCGAGGTCGTCGCCACCCGGCCAGCGGTGAGCGCCGACGGCACCCCGCTGCTGGACGTGGACGTGCAGGTGGCGTGCTCCTCCGGCACCTATGTGCGCGCACTGGCCCGCGACCTGGGCGAGACGCTGGGCACCGGCGGACACCTGACTGTGCTGCGCCGGCACCGGGTCGGCCCGTTCGACGTTGCAGCAGCACGCACGCTGCAGCAGCATGCCGACCAGCTGGAGCTGCTCAGCGTCACCGAGGTGCTCCGCGCGGCTTTCCCGGCCCGCGAGCTGGACGCGAACGAGGCCCGTGCCGTGCGCTACGGGCAGAAGCTCGGCCCGAGCGGCCGGCCCGACGTGGTGGCCGCATTCGACCCGGACGGGCGCGGGATCGCACTGCTCACCGACGCCGACGACCGGGCCCGGCCGGTGCTGGTGCTCCACCCGGCCTGACGGCACCGCCAGCACCCCGTAGGTCTGCAAAAGTAGTGGCCTGGCCTGGCTTGGCCTGGCGTGAGTCCGGTGGAGTCACAGAACGCCGCAGAGGCCCAGCTCCGGTTGTTCCAGCCCACTTGTCGCGCGTGAACCAACGAGCGCGAGGGTGAGTCGGACGAATGTGCGCGCATTCACGCCTCGTGGATCAGGAGCGTGCCTGGGGTGGGGGACGTCGCCTGGTGTGCTGCGGAGATGGCGAAGTCGGCGTAGCTGATCGAACCAGTCGCCGCGAACACGGATTCATCGGCGGACGGTCCGGTCGTGCTGACGCACGCGGTGCGGGGACCGTCCGGGTCGAAAGCGGGTGGCGGGATCAGGTAGGTCCAGCGCGCACCGGCTGCACCGGACTCGAGGTGGTCGCGCAGCCGGGCGTGCGCGATTCCGCGGGGCAGGGTTCGCGGCGGGAATCCGGGATGCTCCCAGAACCTGCGCCCTCCCGGTAGGTGCAGCGATCCGGCGCCGCCGACCGTGACCGTCCAGGCATCGGGTGCTGCCGCCTGGATGCCCTCGTGCAGGCGCACGAGGGCGTCCGGGTCGATATCCTCGCGCAGCCGGATCGCGTTCACGACCACCTCGACGTCATCTGCTGCGGTCCGGATGCTGGCCGGGTCGCCGATGTCGACGACCCGCGTAGCAAGCTCCTGCGCGCCTCTGGGCAGGCGGTCGGAATCGGTGCGAGTACGCACTGCAGCGATGACCTCGCAGTCGGCAGAGAATTCGGTGATGATCGCGGACCCGGTGCGGCCGGTCGCGCCGAGCACGAGGACCCGCGTCATGCTCGTGCCTCCCGGCGGCGGGTCAGGTGCGCGAAAGCGGTGAGGCTGATCGCGGCTACCGCGGAGAGCCCGGTCAGGCTCCACAGCAGGACTGGGAACGGCAGGGCGAGCCCGGCGGTCAGCGGGCCGATGCTCGTGGGTGTGGACATCACGGCTCCATATCCAACGATTGCGTTGGATATCATCGTAGTACGGTGAAACCGAATCAACAACGCGAGCGTTGGAGATGTTGGCCGCAGCGGCGGCCCCACCAGGCGACGAGTCGGGAGCAGCAGATGGCATGGGACACCGAGGGCACGAAGCGGTCGATCCTCGATGCCGCCGTGGCGGAGTTCGCCGCGTACGGCTCCGACGGCACCACGATCGAACGGATCGCGAAGGTTGCGGGGGTGAACAAGGAGCGGGTCTACAACTACTTCGGCGGCAAACCCGCCCTGTTCGCAACCGTGCTGCGCGATGAGCTCGCGAAGGTCGCCCGGGACGTGCCGGTCGAATCCTTCGCCACCGAAGACGTCGGCGACTACGCCGGACGCGTCTACGACTACCACCGGGCCCATCCCGAGCTCGGGCGGCTGCTGCGCTGGGAAGGCCTCGCCTTCGACGCGGAAGTCCCCGACGAGGAACAGCGACGCGAGTACTACGGCTACAAGACCGCCGCTGTCGCCGACGGACAAGCCCACGGAGCCGTCACCGGGGAGCTTGACGCCGATCACCTGATCTTCCTCGTACTCTCCCTGGCCGGTTGGTGGTCGGCCGTACCCCAGGTCGCCCGCATGATCACCGGACCAGAGAACGAGAGCGAGCACGACCGCCGTCGCGCCTCCGTGGTCGCTGCGGCGCGACGACTGGCCAATCCGAGCAGCACAGAACCACACCACACCCGAGAGCCGTAGAAGCGATCACACAGTCTTATGCGGGATGCCGATGACCTGTCCGCGGGACTCTGCTCACCCGGTATCATCGGGTCCAGCACCGGGAGTCGAGGAGGGTGTGGTGTCTGATCGGTTCCCGGTCCTGCGGCAGGCGCTGCGCGACGACGACAGCATGGCCGCACGGGTGGCGCTCGCCGAGGTGGAACCCATGGAGGACGCCCTCGATGAGCTCGCCGCGCGGGCTCGTGACGGTTCCCAGGCAGCAGTCGAGCTGCTCATCGAGACCTTGGACGAGACCGGCGTGGTCCGCGCCTTCGCCGGTGCGGCGCTGCTGGACGCTGCCGCGGTCGACGACGTGAGCCAGGACGCGCTCATCTCCGTCGCCGAGTCGATCCACCGCTTCTCCGGACAGGCCAAGGTGACCACCTGGGTGCACCGGATCGTGCGCAACCGGGTGGTCGACCACCTGCGCCGGCAACGTGCCACCGATCCGCTGCCGCCCGACGATCTCGGCCCTGCGCACCGGATGAGCTCGATGCTCGCCACCCGGGCCACGGTCCGCGAGGCGCTGGACGCGCTGCCCGGCCTCTACCGGGAACCGGTGGTGCTGCGGGACCTGGAGAGCCTGCCTTACCAGGACATTGCCGACCGGCTCGGCCGCCCGCTGGGCACGGTGAAGGCACAGATCGCCCGCGGCCGGGCCCTGGTCGCGGCCGCCCTGGCGGAACCGGAGGCGGGCGGATGACGGCACCTGCACGCCAGGTCGGCCACTACCGGCTCGGTGAGGTGATCGGGGTCGGCTCCTTCGCCACAGTGCACCGCGCCCGTGACGAGCGGCTGCAGGACGAGGTGGTGGTGAAGATCCTCGCGGAGAACCACAGCCTCAACCCGGAGATCCGGGAGCGGTTCATCGCTGAGGGCCGGAGTCTGCGCAAGGTGAGTAGCCCGCACGTGGTGCAGCTCTACGACATCGGCGAGTCCAGCGCGCAGCAGCCCTACCTGGTGCTCGAGCTCGCCGACCGGGGCACTCTGCAAGCCCGGGTGGCCACACTGCGGGCGCGCGGCTGGCGAGCCACCGTTCCCGACGTGCTCGCGGTCGCCCGCGCGCTGGCCGCAGCCCTGGAAGCAGTGCACGCCGTCCAGCTGGTGCACCGGGACCTGAGCCCGGGGAACGTGCTGCTGACCAGCGTTCCTGCTGCCGGCCGCGCCGGCGAGGCGTACGTGATCGGCGCCGACGAACGTCTGCTGGTCGCCGACCTGGGACTGTGCAAGGACCTCGCCGTCAGCTCCGGGCTGACCGTGGCAGGGGGCACCGACGGTTTCCGCCCACCCGAGGCGAGCGGCGGTCCGGCGATGGTGGACATGCGAGCCGACCTGTGGTCGCTGTCCCGGCTGATGCTCTGGCTCTGCGAGGGCGCCGACCTGCCACCGGCACTGGATGTGGTACTGCGACGCAGCCTCGCCCCAGACCCGGCGCACCGCCACCAGGACGTGACCGCCTGGCTGGCGGACGTCGAGGCGAGCCTGGCACCGCCAGTGCCGGTCAGGCCCGGCCCGGACGCGTCGACCGGCCCGGACGCGTCGACCGGCCCGGACGGGGCGGGCGACGCAGGCCGCGCCAGCACCACCCGTCCCCGGCGGTTGACTGTGCTCGCCACCACCCTCGCACTGCTGGCCGGGCTCGCCCTCGGCGCAGGCGGACTGGCCTGGTGGAACGGACAACAGGGTCAGGTGGAGGGCGTGACCATCTCGATCGACGGTCAGGACCAGCTCACCGTCGGCACCCCGGCGACGTTCACCGCCGACCTGACCGGAGTGACCACCTGGACCTGGCGGCTACCCGATGGCAGGTACGTGGTGGACGAACCCACCATCACCCTGGAACCGAGTGGTGCCGGCACGGCGGAGATCGTGCTCCGTGGAGTCACTGCCGACGGCATCGAGCTGGAGGCGGTGCACCACATCGTCGTCACCGACTGAGCGAGTGGGCGAGCCGGTGCAACTTTCCTCGCCTGACCGCCGACTCATGAGTACTAGAACATGCTCTCGATCCCAGGAGGACAGTGATGCGACGCCCCAGCGTCTTCGCCCCCCTTGCGCTCCTCGCCGCGCTCGTGCTCGCCGGGTGCGGTGAGGAGCCAGCAGAGTTCGGCAGCTCTGGCTCGAACCCCCCGTCCAGCGACGGGAACCAGGCCGACGACGATGAACGCGCAGAGGATGCGCCGACGGGCTCTTCCGAGGAGCCGGCGGACGATGACCCGACGTCGGAGCAGGATCTCGATGACAGCGACACGGATACCGACAGCGACACCAGCACCGGTCCACCCGAGCAGCCTGCCTCGGAGGTGGACCCGGCCGACGTCCTCGCCGAGACCACCTACCCGATGGCGGCATCAGACGTCGGCGGGGGCACGATCACCGTCGGTGTGCACGACCTGAAGGTGGACGGCGAGACGATGCTGCTCACCCTCTACCTCACCCCGGAGTTCGACGGGGAGGAGCCCCTGAACCTGTTCGAGATGCACGGCTACGGCCCGCTGTCCCCGGTGCTGAACGACCGGGCGAACCTCAAGCAGTACACCGTGCTCGACGATGACGACTCCGGGGAGTGGGCCACCCCGGTCGGCCCCATCGGAGCCAGCGCAGATTCGGGGGACACTCTCGTCTGGTGGGGCTACTACGCCGCACCGGAGGACGACATCGACACCATCGCGGTCTCGGTGTTCTCCGGGGCCGACGAGCTCGAGGTCCGGATCGACCGATGAAGCCCCAGCACTGTACGGCCGTGGCTGTGCTGGCCGCGTCTCTGACCGGGATGGTCAGCGTCCTGCCGGCGCACGCTGACAGCCAGGAGCCTGTTCCGGACCCGGGCGAGCCGACCGCAGAGCAGCTCGATGCGGCGGTCAGCAGCTACCAGCCGGACGGGTCGGTCCACCGGTTCGAGCCCGAGGTGGTCAGCCTGGAGTCGACGACCACGGAGCAGGGGGAGACCACGGTGACCCTCGCCGCCGACATCCTCTTCACCCCGGACAGCTGGGACCTCGCCCCGGCCGCAGACGAGCGCATCACCGAGCTGCTCGCCGACGTGCCGGACGGGGCCGCGGTGTCTGTGTCCGGGCACACCGACTCTGTGATCGGGGCGGTGGACAACCAGGAGCTCTCCGAGAACCGGGCGGAGGCGGTGGCGGAGGTGATCGAGGCTGCGCGCGCTGACCTGGACCTGGAGGTCGCCGGGTTCGCCGACAGCCAGCCTGCCGAGACCGAGGACCCTGAAGATCCCTCGACGTTCGCGGCGAACCGTCGCGTGGAGATCGTCTACTCCGGCTGACCGGCGGCAGACTCACCGCGAGGCAAGTTCGCGCGATCGGAGGCGCAGTGGCACGCTTGGCAGCGGCCCGCGCCACCGGCGCGGCCGGAGGACGAGGAGATCGGAGCGTAGGTGGAACGCTGGTACGGACTCGGCCAGGTCCCAGCCGACCTGGCCGGCAGCGTGGTCACCATCGGCAACTTCGACGGCGTCCACCTGGGCCACCAGGCAGTGCTCGCTCAGGTGACTGCCACCGCCGGTGCTCTCGGTGTCCCCGCAGTGGCCCTCACCTTCGACCCGCACCCGGCGCAGGTGCACCGCCCGCAGGAGGCCCCGGCGCTGCTCACCGGTCTGACCGACCGGCTCGACCTGCTGGAAGCCACCGGACTGGACGCCACCCTGGTGGTGGAGTACACGCGGGAGTTCGCCGCCCAGGCCCCGGAGGAGTTCGTCCGCCGCTACCTGGTGGATGCGCTCGCGGTGCGGGCCGTGGTGGTCGGCGAGGACGTGCGGTTCGGTGCCGGCAACGCCGGTGACCGGGCCACTATGACCGAGCTCGGCCGGCGGTGGGGCTTCGAGGTGCGGATCGCTGAGGACGTGGGTGGGGACGCCGCGCGCCGCTGGTCCTCCACCTGGGTGCGCGAGCTGCTCGCCGGCGGTGACTGCGCCGGTGCCACCCGGGTGCTCGGCCGGCCGCACCGGATGCGCGGCCGGGTGGTGCACGGAGAGTCTCGTGGGCGGCTGCTCGGCTTCCCGACGGCGAACCTCGCCACCACTGCGACCGGCACCATTCCTGCGGACGGCGTCTACGCGGGCTGGTTGGTCCGGCCCGACCAGGCCGAGCCAGTGCGGATGCCCGCTGCGATCTCGATCGGAACCAACCCGACCTTCGACGGGCAGGTGCGTCAGGTGGAGGCGCATGTGCTCGGCCGTACGGACCTCGACCTGTACGGGGTGGAGGTGGTGGTCGAGTTCGTCCGGCGGCTGCGACCGACGCTCCGGTTCGACGGTGTGGTCCCGTTGGTGGCGCAGATGCGTCAGGACGTGCTCGATGCCGCGGACGCCCTGGGCGTCGAGCGACCCACAGTGCTGCCCGCGCTCGAGCGACCCTGAGGTAGCGACCCTGACGCCCCGGAGGCGGCGACCCAGGTCACAGGCCCGCCCGCACCCGAGCGCGTCCCGGCGGTGGTAGCCTGGTGCAGCCGTCAGATCGGCCGCGGATGCGTCATGCCCGGGTGGACATGCCCCGGTGCTCCGCGCAACGACATCACCGAAGGAGAACCGTTGGCCCTCGAGACCACCGTCAAGCAGCAGATCATTGCCGAGTACGCCACGCACGAGGGCGACACCGGCTCCCCAGAGGTCCAGGTGGCCCTGCTCACGCAGCGGATCAAGGACCTCACCGAACACTTCAAGGAGCACCAGCACGACCACCACTCGCGTCGTGGCCTGCTGCTGCTGGTCGGTCAGCGTCGTCGCCTGCTCAAGCACCTGCGGGAGACCGAGATCGAGCGCTACCGGTCGCTGATCGAACGCCTCGGCCTGCGCCGTTGACCTGATGGCCGGCTCGGACCCGTGGGGTCCGGGCCGGTTCGTCATGCGGGCACGTCACCGGCTGGACCGGTGAGAGCGTCCGACAACTTCATCCTCAGACAACTGCATACTGTCACCAACCCACAGCCGCGGACGCCGATGGTCTTCGGTAGTGGCCTCCGGACCAGACCTGGTCCGTGGGCCTCGATCGATGACCGCCGGGCCGCGACGAGATCACCAAAGGAGGGCACCCGTGGAGGGTCCCGAGATCAAGTTCGCCGAAGCCGTCATCGACAACGGCCCCTTCGGCACCCGCACCGTCCGGTTCGAGACTGGCCGGATCGCCAAGCAGGCCTCCGGGTCAGCCGTGGCCTACCTGGACGAGGACACCATGGTCCTGTCCACGACTACGGCTGGTAAGCACCCGAAGGACCACTTCGACTTCTTCCCGCTCACCGTGGACGTGGAGGAACGCCAGTACGCCGCCGGCAAGATTCCCGGCTCGTTCTTCCGCCGGGAGGGGCGCCCGTCCAGTGAGGCGATCCTGGCCTGCCGGCTGATCGACCGCCCGCTGCGCCCGCTGTTCGTCAAGGGGTTGCGCAACGAGGTGCAGGTGGTGGAGACCGTGCTGGCCATCCACCCCGACGACGCCTATGACGTGCTCGCCATGAACGGGGCGTCCATGTCCACCCAGATCTCCGGCCTGCCGTTCTCTGGCCCGGTCGGTGCTACCCGGATCGCGCTGGTGGACGGCCGGTGGATCGCATTCCCGCGGCACAGCGAGCTGGAGCGCGCTGTGTTCGCCATGGTCGTCGCCGGCCGGGTGGTCACCGCCGAGGACGGCAGCGAGGACGTCGCGATCGCGATGATCGAGGCCGAGGCCACCGATCACGCCTGGACCCTGATCTCTGACCAGGGTGTGGGCGCCCCCACCGAAGAGGTGGTCGCCCAGGGCCTGGAGGAGTCCAAGAAGTTCATCCGCGTGCTCGTCGAGGCCCAGCGCGAGCTGGCCGGACAGTCCGCCAAGGAGGTGCAGGAGTTCCCGCTCTTCCCGGACTACGCCGACGACGCTTATGCCGCAGTGGAGGCCGAGGCCGCCGACAGCCTCTCCGAGGCGCTGTCCATCGCCGGCAAGGCTGAGCGCGAAGACCGGATGGATGAGATCAAGGACCAGATGCTCGGTGCCTTGCAGGAGGGGTTCGACGGCCGGGAGAAGGAGCTGTCCGCTGCCTACCGTGCGCTCACCAAGAAGCTGATCCGCAAGCGGATCCTCACCGACTCCTTCCGCATCGACGGCCGCGGCCTGCGGGACATCCGGCCGCTGTCCGCCGAGGTCGAGGTCATTCCCCGGGTGCACGGATCGGCGTTGTTCGAGCGCGGCGAGACCCAGATCCTGGGCGTGACCACACTGAACATGCTCAAGATGGAGCAGCAGCTGGACACTCTCTCCCCGCAGACCCGCAAGCGGTACATGCACAACTACAACTTCCCGCCGTACTCCACCGGTGAGACCGGTCGGGTAGGCAGCCCCAAGCGCCGCGAGATCGGCCACGGTGCGCTCGCCGAGCGGGCGCTGGTGCCGGTGCTGCCGGGCCGCGAGGAGTTCCCGTACGCGATCCGCCAGGTCTCCGAGGCGCTCGGCTCCAACGGGTCCACCTCGATGGGCTCGGTGTGTGCCTCCACCCTGTCGCTGCTGAACGCCGGGGTGCCGTTGCGCGCACCGGTCGCCGGTATCGCCATGGGCCTGGTCTCCGACGTCGTCGACACTGCCGACGGCTCGGAGACCCGCTACGCCGCCCTGACCGACATCCTCGGCGCCGAGGACGCCTTCGGTGACATGGACTTCAAGGTGGCCGGCACCCGGGAGTTCATCACGGCGATCCAGCTGGACACCAAGCTGGACGGCATCCCCGCACATGTGCTCACCGGAGCACTCACCCAGGCCCGCGAGGCCCGCCTGCACATCCTGGACGTGATGGCTGCCGCCATCGAGGTCCCGGACGAGATGGCACCGACCGCACCGCGGGTGATCACCGTTCAGGTCCCGGTTGCCAAGATCGGCGAGGTCATCGGCCCCAAGGGCAAGATGATCAACCAGATCCAGGAGGACACCGGCGCCGACATCTCCATCGAGGACGACGGCACTGTGTTCATCGGCGCGACCGACGGCCCGTCCGCCGAGGCGGCGCGGCAGGCGATCAACGCGATCGCCAACCCGCAGATGCCTGAGGTGGGGGAGCGGTTCATCGGCACGGTCGTGAAGATCATGTCCTTCGGTGCCTTCGTGTCCCTGTCCCCGGGCAAGGACGGTCTGCTGCACATCTCCCAGATCCGCAAGCTGGTGGGCGGTAAGCGCATCGACAGCGTGGAGGACGTGCTCTCCGTGGGCCAGAAGGTGGAGGTCGAGCTCGCCGAGATCGACGACCGAGGCAAGCTGTCCCTGCACGTGGTCACCGACGAGCCGGCGACCGCGGACGCCTGAGCACTCGTGCCACAGCTGCCGTTGGGCCCGGTGGGAGCACCGGGCGTAGAGGTACAGGTGGACACCGGTGCCGGCGCCCAGGTGCGCCGCTCGGTGCTCCCCGGTGGCATCCGGGTGCTGACCGAATCGATGCCCGGTCAGCGCTCGGCCACGTTCGGTGCCTGGGTGGCCGTCGGTTCTCGGGACGAGACCGACGGCCACCACGGCTCCACCCACTTCCTGGAGCACCTGCTCTTCAAGGGCACACCGAGCCGGGACGCGATGGCGATCGCCTCGGCGTTCGACGCCGTCGGCGGTGAGGCGAACGCCGCCACCGGCAAGGAGCACACCTGCTACTACGCGCGGGTGCTGGACGCGGACGTACCGATGGCCACCGACGTGATCGTGGACATGGTCACCTCCGCGCTGCTGGACGAGGAAGAGTTCACCAGCGAACGTCAGGTGATCCTGGAAGAGCTCGCGATGACCGAGGACGACCCGGGAGACGTCGCGCACGAACGATTCTCCGCGCAGATCTTCGGCGCGCACCCCCTGGGCCGCCCGATCGGCGGCACCCCCCAGACCATCGAGGCGGTCCCGCGCTCGGCGGTCTACGAGCACTACCAGCGCACCTACACCCCCGCGGAGCTGGTGGTCACCGCCGCCGGCGGGGTCGATCACGACGCCCTCTGCGAACAGGTGCTCACCGGGGTGCGCCGTGGCGGCTGGCGCCTGGACGAGAACGCCAGCCCCGCCTCCAGACGAGCCAACGGGGAGCCGTTCACCGCAGCAGTGGCGGCCGGTCCGGGGATGCCGACCACCGGCAGCGCCCAGACCGTGCGCCGCAGCACCGAGCAGGCCAACATCCTGCTCGGCGGGTTCGGCCTGGCCGGGAACGACGAGCGCCGGTTTGCCCTGACCGTGCTGAACGCGGTGCTCGGCGGGTCGATGAGCTCCCGGCTGTTCCAGGAGGTGCGGGAGAAGCGCGGGCTGGCCTACGCCGTCTACTCCTTCGGCTCGACCTTCGCCGACTCCGGCATGTTCGGCCTGTACGCAGGCTGCGCACCGGGCAAGGTGACCCAGGTGGTCGAGCTGCTCGAGGAGCAGTGGCAGCTGCTGGCCACCGAGCCGATGGGCGAGGAGGAGCTTAGCCGTGGTATCGGGCAGATGTGCGGCGCACTGGTGCTCGGCCTGGAGGACACCAGCTCACGGATGTCCCGGCTCGGCCGCAGCGAGATCACCACCGGGGAGTTCCTCACCATCCAGGAGAGCCTCGCGCGGCTGCGGGCCGTCACTGCCGAGGACGTGCGCTCCCTGGCCGCCGACCTGTACGCCCAGCCCCGGCACCTGACCGTGGTCGGCCCGTTCGACGAGGACGTCGCCGCCACGGCGCTGCCCACCGACTGAGCACGTCGAGGTCCGTGCGGCCGGCGCCGCTACTCTGGCCGGTATGAGCCAAGCAGCAGCAGCCAGCAGCATCCGCGTCGCCGTGCTCGGCGCCGCCGGCCGGATGGGTGCGACCGTGTGCCGGGCCGTCGAGGAGGCCGACGGGATGGACCTGGTCGCCCGCCTCGACCTCGGTGACGACGTGGCCTCGCTGGCCGGCGTGGCGGACGTCGCCGTGGACTTCACCGTGCCGAGCGCCACCGAGGCGAACGTGCACGCGCTCATCGACGCCGGTGTGCACGCGGTGGTCGGCACCACCGGCTGGCAGGACGACGCCCTGGACCGGGTGCGAGAACACCTGGACCGGGCCGGCGGGGCCACCGGTGTGCTGATCGCGCCGAACTTCGCCCTGTCCGCGGTGCTGGCGATGCACCTGGCCACCCAGGCGTCGAAGTTCTTCGAGTCGGTGGAGATCATCGAGCTGCACCACCCGAACAAGGTAGACGCACCCTCGGGCACCGCAGTGCACACCGCGCAGGCGATCGCCGCGGCCCGGCAGGGCCTGCCTGCTGCCCCCGATGCCACCGAGACCGCCCTGGACGGGGCGAGGGGCGCCGTCGTGGACGGGATCCCGGTGCACTCGGTGCGGTTGCGCGGCCTGGTGGCGCACGAGGAGATCCTGCTCGGCAACCCGGGAGAGCAGCTGACCATCCGCACCGACAGCTTCGACCGCTCCTCGTTCATGCCCGGGGTGCTCATCGCCGTGCGGGCGATCGCCAACTACCCGGGCCTGCAGGTCGGGCTGGACTCCCTGCTCGACCTGGACTGAGATCAAGGTCACGAGCGAACGGGCACCGGTGACCGTTCGCTCGTGACCTTGATGAGGATGTGCTGCTGACGCTGGTGCAGTCAGAGCACCGCCGACCAGGCCAGCTCGTGCACCCGGCTGCCGGCCACGTCCAGCACCCGGCGGATACCCAGCGGTTCCATCCCCGAGGCGGAGAGGAAGTCCGCACGGGCATGGTCACCGTCGATCGCCCAGGCGCGCACGTGGCTGGCAGCCGTGGCGCGCAGGATGTCCGTGCAGGCTGCGAGCAGCCGCGAGCCGTGCCCGGCCCGGGCGTGGTCCGGGTCCACCTCGAGAGCGACGATCTCACCGGTCTCCTGGGTCTGCGGTGCCGGCGCGAGCGCTGCGAAACCGACCACCTCGGCGCCGTCGCACGCGGTGAGCATCCGGTGCTTGGCCGAGGGTGGGGAGTCGATCGCAGAGCGCCACGCCTCGGCGAAGCGCTCTGCCTCCAGACCGGTGAGCACCTCGGCTGGAAGCACCTCGGTGAGCGCAGCACGCCAGGCGGCCACCTGGATCTGCCCCAGGAGGGGTGCGTCCTCGGGGAGGGACGGACGCACCGAGACGTCCGCCGTCAGTGCGTGTGCGTGCCCATGGTGCTCAGCCATGCTCCTCAGCGTAGGTGATCGGCACCGCGCTGCCCGCATGGTGTGCCTCAGCCACGCACCGGCCCCGCTTCGCGGTAACGTCGTCCCATGCCCTCCGTGCCCTCCCGCCCACCGCGCAGCTTCGGATCGGTCAGTGTGGCCATGGCCACCCCGATGAAGCCCGGTGGCGCACTCGACATTCCCGCGGCACAGCGCCTCGCTCGGCACCTGGTGGACTCCGGAGCGGACTCCCTGGTGCTCTCGGGCACCACCGGTGAGTCGCCCACCACGCACCAGCCGGAGAAGGACGAGCTGGTCACCGCAGTGGTCGAGGAGGTCGGCACCGAGGCGATGATCATCGCCGGCGCCGGCTCGAACGACACTGCGCACGCCACCCGGATCGCCGTAGCCGCCGAACGGACCGGTGCGCACGGGCTGCTGGTGGTCTCCCCGTACTACAACCGCCCCTCCCAGGAGGGTGTCTACCGGCACATCCGCACCGTGGTGGAGGCCACCAGCCTGCCCGCGATGATCTACGACATCCCCGGCCGCACCGGGGTCGCCGTGGGCGACGAGATCCTCGACCGGTTCGCTGAGCACCCGCAGATCCGCGCCGTCAAGGACGCCACCGGGAACGTGGCCCAAGGCTTCGACCGGATGCGCCGCACCGGTCTGGAGTACTACTCCGGCGACGACAACCTCAACCTCGCCTGGCTGGTGCACGGCGCCGCCGGCGTGGTCTCCGTGGTCGGCCACCTCACCGCCGGGCGGTATGCCCAGATGGTGCGCGCGGTCGACGAGGGCGACCTGTTCACCGCACGCGACCTGTCCGCCCAGCTGGCCCCCGTGGTCGAAGCAGTGATGGGCACGGGGCAGGGGGCGGTGATGGTCAAGGCCGCACTCCAGCTGCAGGGCTTCATCGAGCACCGCTCGGTGCGCTCACCGCTGGTGGAAGCCACCGAGGCGGAGATCGCCGACCTGCGCACCGCCATGATCCAGCACGCACTACTGAAGGACACCGATCGATGAGTCACCCCCACCCCGAGCTCGACCCACCCGCACCGCTGGCGCCCGGAGCGCTGCGGATCGTCCCGCTCGGTGGGCTCGGTGAGGTCGGCCGGAACATGGCCGTGCTGGAGTTCGGCGGCCGGCTGCTGGTGATCGACTGCGGTGTGCTCTTCCCCGAGGACAGCCAGCCTGGTGTGGACCTGATCCTGCCGGACTTCGGCTACATCGAGGATCGGATGGACAAGGTCGAGGCGATCGTGCTCACCCACGGTCACGAGGACCACATCGGCGCTGTGCCCTACCTGCTCCGGCTCCGCCAAGACATCCCGATCGTCGGCTCGAAGCTGTCCCTGGCGTTCGTGGCCGCCAAGCTCAAGGAGCACCGGATCACTCCTGAGCTGCGCGAGGTGGCTGAGGGTCAGCGGATCACGGTGGGCTCTTTCGACCTGGAGTTCGTCGCGGTGAACCACTCCATCCCGGACGCGCTCGCGGTGATGGTGCGCACCCCGGCCGGCTCGGTGCTGCACACCGGGGACTTCAAGATGGACCAGCTGCCGCTGGACCGGCGGATCACCGACCTGCGCGCCTTCGCCCGGCTGGGGGAGGAGGGCGTGGACCTGTTCATGACCGACTCCACGAACGCCGAGGTGCCCGGGTTCACCACCTCCGAACGAGACATCGGCCCGGTGCTGGACTCGGTGTTCGCCCAGGCTGACGGGCGGATCGTGGTGGCCTCGTTCTCCTCGCACGTGCACCGGGTGCAGCAGGTGCTGGACGCCGCGCACGCGCACGGCCGGCGGGTGGCGCTGGTGGGCCGTTCGATGGTGCGGAACATGACCATCGCGAACGAGCTCGGCTACCTGAACGTCCCGGACGGGGTGCTCATCGACATCAAGAAGATCGGTGACGTGCCCGAGGACCGGATGGTGCTGATGTGCACCGGGTCGCAGGGGGAGCCGATGGCGGCGCTGTCCCGGATCGCGAACCGGGACCACCGGGTCAGCGTGGGTCCGGGGGACACGGTGATCCTCGCCTCCTCGTTGATCCCTGGCAACGAGAACGCCGTGTTCCGGATCATCAACGGGCTGATCCGCCTCGGCGCGAAGGTGATCCACCAGGCGAACGCCCGGGTGCACGTCTCCGGGCACGCCTCGGCTGGTGAGCTGCTGTATGTGTACAACATCGTCCGGCCGCGGAACGTGATGCCGGTGCACGGGGAGATCCGGCACCTGGTCGCCAACGGCGGTCTCGCCGTCAAGACCGGGGTCCCGCCGGAGCGGGTGGTGCTCGCCGAGGACGGTGTGGTGGTGGACCTGGTCGACGGCAAGGCCCGGATCGCCGGGGCGGTGCCGTGCGGCTACGTCTACGTGGACGGGTCCTCGGTGGGCGGGGTGACCGATGCCGAGCTGAAGGACCGGCGCATCCTTGGCGAGGAGGGCTTCATCTCCATCTTCGCCGTGGTCGACTCCTCCACCGGTGAGGTGGTGGCCGGTCCGCACCTGCAGGCCCGTGGTGTCGCTGAGGGGGAGGACCGGTTGGCCACGATCGTGCCGGAGATCACCAAGGCGCTCACCGAGGCCGGCCGTGGTGGCAGCGCCGACGTGCACCAGCTGCAGCAGGTGATCCGCCGTGTGGTCGGCCGGTTCGCCTCCAGCAAGCTGCGCCGCCGGCCGATGATCATCCCTGTGGTGGTGGAGTCCTGAGCATCAGCTCGTAGCGGGCTGCTCGCTGCTCCGGCGTGCCGGGTAGCAGCCCGCCGAGCTCGAGACTGACCAGACCGTGCACCAGCCCCCAGGAGCGCACGGCCTGCAGCTCCACCTGGTCCGGGGGTGCGGTGGGCATCAGGCGTTCGACGGCGGAGCGCAAGATGGTAAAGGTCGTCGCCGTCAGGCTGTCGGCACCTGAGCGGACCCCGGCCGCGGAGAACATCACCCGGTAGAAGTGCGGGTCGGCCAGTGCGCTGGTCCGATACGCCAGGCCGAGGGTGAGCAGGTCGGCGGCCGGCTCGTCGGTGCGCGGCACAGCGCGCAGGTGCGCCTCGAACCGGGCCAGCCCCTCGGTGGCCACGGCATCGACCAAGGCGTCCCTGCTGCCGAAGAGG
>DATGRZ010000056.1:0-2575 GCA_035303065.1 Ruania sp. | reverse complement strand
ATGGACACGTTGGTCTATACCGATGGCGGGTCGCAGATGTTGGAGACCACGGTGCTTGATGTTCCGGTGGCGGTGCGGGCCACGCCGGTGGAGTATTCGTGGGACTTTGGTGATGGGTCTGAGCCGTTGGTCACTGCGGAGCCTGGGGCGCCGTGGCCGGCTGAGGACATCGGGCATGTCTACACCAGCGAAGCCAGCGACGTGGTGATTACGCTGACCACGACCTGGTCGGGGGAGTTCCAGGTTGCTGGGCAGGGGCCGTGGATTCCGATCGCTGGGACCACGACGACGCATAGCCAGTCGAGTCCGTTCCGCATCGACGCCGTGGAGACGCACCTCACCGCCGAGGGGTGACCCCGTTCCGTCAGCGACAGACAGCTGGCCAGTGGCACGCTCGAACACGAGGTTGTGGGAGAGGAGCCAGCACGCCGTAGGTGTGTCGTCCGTCACGTGGGACGAGAATTGCGCAACACCGCCATCACCGATTACCTTTCGGTAAGGCAATCCTTACTGCGCACGCTGGTCCAGCGTCGTCAGAGCAGGCCGGGCGACCACCCACGGTGACTCGTGCAACCGAGGCAAGCTCCGCCGTCGTGCCCATCCGTGCACCGAGGATTGGCGGCCTGCTGCGGCCCCGTGCAGCACCCGACCTGGAAGGACATCATGCCTCGTGCATCCACCCTGGCCGCACTTGTCGCGGCCACTCTGGCCACCGCGTCCCTGGCAGCCTGCTCCGGCAGCTCCGACGCCGCCGGCGGTTCCGACACTGCTGGCGACGCTGCCGCCGCGGACTGGACGCCGGTCACCATCGAGCACGCACTGGGCACCACCACGATCGAGGAACAGCCCGAACGGGTCGCGGCCATCGGTTGGGCCAACCACGAGGTCGCCCTCGCGCTGGGCATCGTGCCGGTGGGCATGCCGGTCACCGAATGGGGCGACGATGACGGCGACGGTGTGCACCCGTGGGTGGAGGACAAGCTCGCCGAGCTCGGCGCGGAGACCCCGGTGCTCTTCGACGAGACGGACGGCATCGACTTCGAGGCCGTCGCGGACACCGACCCGGACGTGATCTTGGCCGCCTACTCCGGGCTGAGCCAAGAAGACTACGACACGCTGTCGGAGATCGCACCGGTGGCCGCCTACCCCGAGGCCGCCTGGGGCACCCCGTGGCGGGAGATCGTCGAGGTGAACTCCGCCGCTCTGGGCATGGCCGAGGAGGGTGAAGAGATCGTCACCGAGATCGAGGACAAGATCGACGCGGCCGTGGCCGACTACCCCGAGCTCGAGGGCACCACCGCGATGATGGTCACGCACGTGGACCCGACCGACCTCAGCGAGATCAACTTCTACAACGCCTACGACACCCGCACCCAGTTCTTCGAGGACCTGGGTATGACCATCCCGCAGAGCCTGATCGACGTCTCCACCGACCCGACCGTGTGGAACGGCAGCGTCAGCACCGAGCAGGCGGACATCTTCTCCGATGTAGACGTCTTCGTCACCTACGGCGGCCAGGAGCTGACCGACGCACTCGAGGCCGACCCGCTGCTGTCCCAGCTGCCCGCCGTGGCCAACGACGCCGTGGTCAGCCTGCCCGGCGACGACCCGCTGGGCACCGCAGCCAACCCGACACCGTTGCAGGTGCTGAACTCCGACCTGGTGGAGCAGTACGTGGCGCTGCTGGCCGACGCTGCGGACAACGCCTAGGAGCACCGCGATCGCCACCGCCACCACCAGCGCGACACCCGCCGCTGACCGCACCGCAGCCGCAGGACTGCAGCGGTCCCGGCGGGTGCGCGTGCTCGTGCTCCTCGGCCTGACGGCGGTGCTCGTGCTGGTCATGGCCCTGTCCGTGGCGTACGGGTCCAGAGACGTCGGGTTGGACGACATCCTCGCGGCCGTCGGCGGCTCTACCGACGGGTTCGACCACGGGGCGGTGGCCCGCCGGATCCCACGCACCTGGCTGGCGGTGATCGCCGGCGCCGGGCTCGCCGTCTCCGGTGCGGTGATGCAGGGCGTGACCCGCAACCCGCTCGCCGACCCCGGCATCCTCGGCGTGACCACCGGCGCATCGCTGGCCGTGGTGATCGGCCTGGCGTGGTTCTCCATCGCCACGATGACCGCCTACATCGTGTTCGCGATCGTGGGCGCGGCGGCCACTGCGGCGTTCGTCTACCTGATCGGCTCCCTCGGCCGCGGCGGGGCCACTCCGCTGAAGCTCACCCTCGCCGGAGCGGCCACCACGGCCGCGCTCTCCTCGTTGGTGACCGCCCTGGTGCTGCCCCGCCAGGACATCGCCGAGGGAGCGATCTCCTGGCAGATCGGCGGCGTCGGCGGGGCGACCAGCGCCTCGATCACCACTGTGGCGCCGTTCCTGGTGGCAGGGTTCGTCGTCTGCCTGCTGATGGCCCGCGGCCTGAACGCACTCGCCCTCGGCGACGAGCTCGCCGCCGGCCTGGGGCAGCGGGTGGCCTGGACCCGCGGCATCGCGGCGGCCGGTGCCGTGGTGCTCGCCGGCGCGGTCACCGCGGTCACCGGTCCGATCGCGTTCGTCGGCCTGGTGGTGCCGCAC
>DATGRZ010000055.1:0-2791 GCA_035303065.1 Ruania sp. | reverse complement strand
AGCTCTCGGTCGTAGAACCAGGCGAACCGGTCCGGGGTGATCGGGTACTCGTACACCTGCCGGGGCGGTTCCACCTCGGTGCGCTGCAGCCCGATCGCGGGGCCGCGCAGCTCCAGGTCGGGGGTCTCGCCGCGGTCCAGGTCGCGGGGGATCTCACCGTGGGCGCGCACCAGTGCCGCCAGCTCCTGGCACCCGTAGAGCACGCCGTTGGCATCAGCGCCAGTGACCACCACCACCCGGCCGGGCAGCATGGTCGCGTAGTAGCCGTTCAGGCCCGGCTCACCGTTGGTGTACAGCAGCCACTCCTGCTGCTCCAGCCTGGCGATCGCCGGTGTGCTGCGCTCACCGACCACCACCAGGACCGCGTCTGCTCCCGGGCGTTCGACCTGCTCGCCGAGCGCGGTCGCAGCGGCCGTGCGCCCACGCTCCACCAGGGCGTCGCGGAGCAGCTCGACCCCATGCTGCACAGCGGGGCCGGCACTCTCGGCCACGGCGATGAGATGGGTGGTCGGCACGGACAATGGACAGCTCCTCGTCGGCGTCGGAGCCACCGAACCTAGCATCGTGCGATACCAGATACAATATGTTGCGATCGCATACGTCCTGTGGTTCGATCCGACCCATGGCACCTTCATCGGGCAACGAGGCGACGACGCCGTCTCCGCCTCCGCTCACGCTCGGTCAACCGGTGTCCCGCGGGGACCAGGTGCGGGACGCGATCCAGGCCGCGATCCTGGATGCCCGGTTGCCGCAGGGCACCCCACTGGTAGAACGGGAGCTGTCCGCGATGCTCGGAGTCTCCAAGACCCCGATCCGCGAGGCGCTCAAACAGCTGCAGTCCAGCGGCCTGGTCGTGGCCACCGCCTACCAGGGCATCCGGGTCCGGGTCCTGGACGCCGACATCGTGCGGGACGTGACCGAGGCGCGGGTCGCCGTCGAACCAGAAGCGGTGCGGCTGGCCATCACCCGGCGCGGCGCCGCCGAGCACCCCCAGGCGCAGCAGGCGCTGGCCGGGGCGGCCCGCCTGGTCGACGACGGCGACACCGCCGGGCTGGGCCTGAAGAACCGCGAGTTCCACCGCGCCCTGTACACCGAGTGCGGCAACGACCTGCTGATCGACTTCCTGGACAAGCTGCAGGCGCTGAGCACGTTCATCGCCACCGCGGGCTGGCGCACCGAGGCCACCTACTCCTCGGAGTACACCGAGCACCAGGAGCTGCTCGGCCACTACCAGCGCGGCGAGGCCGAGGCCGCACGGGACCTGCTCCGCGAGCACATCGCCACCTCTGCGACGGCGCTGCTGCAGCGGCTGGAGGAGGAGCAGCGATGACCACGATCTCCAGCGTGCGGCTGACCCCGGTGAACGTGGCCCGCAGCACCGGACTGGTCTGCGGGCACGTGATCGTGCAGATCAGCACCGACGACGGGCACACCGGGATCGGGGAGATGTCCGACTTCCAGCACCTGCCGCGGTTCCACCCGGACGTGCCGGACCTGACCCGCACCCTGCAGTCGATGCTCGTCGGTGTGGACCCGTGGCACGCGAACACGATCTCCGCAGCCCTGGAGCAGGCGTTCCCCTCGGCGGGTTCGCTGTACGACAAGGGGGCAGTGATCCGCTGCGGGGTGGACACTGCGATCTGGGACCTGCGCGGCCGGCTGAGTGGTCAGAGCGTGAGCACGCTGCTCGGCGGGGCCGTCCGGTCCTCGCTGCCGGTCGCCTACCCGATCTTCCGCGCGCGGTCCGCTGCCGACGTGCAGGCGAACCTGGCGCAGGTCGGTGCCCGGCTGGAGCAGGGCTTTGCCATGTTCCGGGTGTACGTCGGCGGGGACCTGGACCTGGACGAGCAGTTCCTGCGCGAGGTGCGCAGCCGGTTCGGCGACCAGGTGGCGATCAAGTCGCTGGACTTCTCCAACCTGCTGGACGCCACGGCAGCGGCCCGGTTCATCGAGCGCACCCTGGACGTCGGCTACGCACTGGTGGAAGCACCGGCACGAGAAGGTGACCTGGACGGGCTGGCCGAGGTCCGCCGTCGTGCTCTGGTACCGGTGAGCGAGCACGTGTACGACGCACCGGCAGCACTGCGGCTGGCTGCCGCGCGGGCGGTGGACGTGCTGAACGTGGGGCTGTTCGCCCTCGGCGGCATCACCCCGGCGCTGCGGGTGGTCGCCATCGCCGAGGCTGCCGGGCTGGACTGCCTGGTCGGCACCACCCAGGAGCTGTCCATCGGTACGGCCGCCGCCGCGCACCTGGGGGTGGCCACCGGCTGCGTCACCGTGCCGAGCGACCCGGTAGGCCCGTTGCTGTACACCGCGGACGTGGTGCGCACGCCGGTGGTCTACGACGGCGGGCACCTCCTCCCGCCCGCAGGCCCCGGACTGGGCCTGGAGCTGGACACCGAGCGTCTGGGCGAGGTGGCCGGTCCGCTGCGCTGGGAACCGGGCGAGACCACTGCGGTGATCGACCGCACCGGGAGCCCGTCATGAACCAGCGCTTCGAGGGGACCCGGGTGCTGGTCACCGGCGGGTCGCGGAACATCGGCCGGGCGATCGTGGAACGGTTCGCCGCCGAGGGCGCCCAGGTGGCGGTGAACGGGGTGGTGCCCGGTGAGGCCGAGGAGCTGGTCGCCGGGCTGCAGGCGGACGGTCAGCAGGCGGTCGCAGTCCCGGCGGACGTCTCGAAGCCGGACCAGGTGGAGCAGATGCTCAGCACCGTGTGCGAGACATTCGGCGGGATCGACGTGCTGGTGAACAACGCTGCGGTGCCGCTGCTGGGTCGGGTGCCGTTCTT
>DATGRZ010000054.1:0-6762 GCA_035303065.1 Ruania sp. | reverse complement strand
CGACGGAGGAGACGCCGTCGGCTTCTGCCTGGACACCTGCCACGCCTACGCCGGTGGAGAACCGCTGGCGGGACTGGTGCCGCGGGTCCTGGCCGCCACCGGCCGTATCGACCTGGTGCACGCCAACGACTCCCGGGACGCGTTCGACTCCGGCGCCGACCGGCACGCCAACCTCGGTGACGGGTCGCTGCCGCTGGACGACCTGGCAGCGGTGGTCCGCGAGGCCGGCGCACCGGTGATCGTGGAAACCCCCGGCGGGGCCGAGGAGCACACGGCGGACATCGCCTGGCTCCGGGAGCGCTGTGCCTGAGGCACGCTGGCGGATCTACCCGACGGGTCCAGCAGCCGTGGTGAGGGCGGTCGGGTCGATGCTGCTGAGCCTGCCGCTGATCGCTGTGCTGATGATCCTGCCGTTCCTGGCTGCCCGCCACATCGCCCATCTGGGTGGTTTCGGTACCGGCGCGAGCGGACAGGCGTGGACAGCATGGGCCGAGCTCGGGCTCGGACTGAGTCTGCTCCTCTTCACGCTCGCGCCGCTCGTGGTGGCCCTGGTGCACCTGGTGCGCACCATGATGCTGCTCGGTGAGCTCCGCCGTGCGGTCCGAGGCGGTGCCCCGGCCACGGCACCGCCGCACCCGGAGCAGTGGGAGGAAGCCGGCGAGTGGGGCGGAGGTAGTCTGGTGGTCGCTGGACTGCTCGCCGGGATCGTGCTCGCATTCCCAGGTGTGCTCAACGACCCGGTACGCACCTGGGTGCAGACGTGGCCGATCGCCCAGGACGGGCGTATGGTCGGCATCCCGGTGGCCGCGATCGGCCTGGCCAGCATCGTCCAGCGTTACCGGAAACGAGCGCTGGCCGAGATCGAACGGCGCTGGCCGTCATCGGCGAGGAAGGCCCCTGAGGCGGCCGCCAAGGAGTGGTCCTCGCAGCCGGTGCTGGACTCCGACGGTGACCCGGCGGACCCGACGCACGTCCAGCGCAGGCCGTTGGACCGGGTCGGTGACACGATCAACACTGCCGCGATCGCTCTCACCGGGATCGCCGTGCTCGCAGCCGTGATCACCTTCATCGCGGCCGCTGCCGTGCTCGACGACGGGGCCGCACCCGGCTCCGGGCAGAGGTTCCTGCTGACCTCCTCGATGCTGCTGCTGACGGGCGCCGTCGTGCTGTACGTGCTCGGCGCCGTCCTGCAGAACATCGCCCAGACCGGTGAGCAGCGCGAGCTGTTCACCGCTGCGCTCAACCCTGCCGCACCCCCACCCGGGATCGGCTCGCTGGCACGGCACTGGTCCATCGTCAACCCGCTGTGGTCCAACTTCCTCGGACTGCTCGGTGCTCTGGTGCTGCTGCTCGCGCTCCCGGCACGATTCGTCGCTACCGCCGTCGCGCAGACCTGGGGAACGATCGGGCTGGTGGCGGCAGTGCTGATGCTGGTGCTGGCAGCTGTGCTGCACGTCGCCGCTGAGCAGCGCACCCGGGAACCGCGGAACCTGGTGCTCCAGCGGTGGCCGATCCTGAAGCCGAACGATATGACCACGTGGTACGAGGAGATGGTGACGCAGGGCCTGGCCGGAGACGGGCAGAGCTATGCGGCCATGGCCGACGCCGCGGTCGAGCAGCCCGGGCCCCAGGGTGCTGAACCAGCAGCACAGACCCCGCCGGTCAGCCCGTCCCCGTCCACGAGCCCGTCCCCGTCCCCGTCCGCCAGCCCGTCCCGGTCCACCAGCCCGTCCCGACGTTCCTGGGGGCTGCCGAAGAAGGTCCGGCGGCGAGGACTGGGCAACCTGTACCGGTGAGGCTGCGACAGCTGCGCGGTCGGCTCAGGGAGCGGCGGGCAGCTCGCGCACCTCGCCGGACACCGCCGCCCAGGCGGCCACCAGTGCAGCAGCACGCTCGCGCAGCTGCTCGGTCGGCACCTCCGGGGTGAACAGCGCCGAGCCGATGCCGAACCCGCTCGCCCCGACGGCCACCCACTCGCGGAACCCGTCCGCACCCACACCGCCCACCGGCACGAGCTCCACCTCCGGCGGCAGCACCGCCCGCCAGGCGCGCACTGCGGCCGGACCAACCTGGTCGGCCGGGAAGACCTTCACCGCCCGGGCGCCGTACCGGATCGCCGTGAACGCCTCGGACACGGTGGCCACCCCGGGGTAGACCGGTAGTCCGGCAGCGGTGGCTGCGGCCACCACGTCCGGGTCGGTGTTCGGGCAGACGATCAGCTGTGCCCCGGCAGTCGTGGCTGCGGCTACCGACGCCTCGTCGAGCACTGTTCCCGCCCCGACCAGCGCGCGCTCACCCAGCTGCTCGCGCAGGATCTCGATGCTGCGCAGCGGGTCCGGGGAGTTCAGCGGCACCTCCAACGTGGTCAGCCCGGCGTCCACCAGCGCCTCGCCCACCTGGACGGCGCGGTCTGGGCTCAGCCCGCGCAGGATGGCCACCAGGCCGGTCGGTCTGCGAATCATCTCGGGGCTCCTTCGACGTCTGTCGTTGCGGCTGTACTGGGCGCCGGCAGCAGCTGCAAGGTCCGGGCCAGGTGCACCAGACCGACCAGGGTCAGATCCTCCTCCGGCTGGTGCGTGGCGATACCGGCCAGCTCCAACACCCGCTCGTAGCGTCGGCACAGGTTCGCATCGCCGACCAGCGTCACTGCTCCAGGACGTTTCGGCAACCAGGCCAGTGCCCCACGCACCTCAGCGGCGATCAGCAGCCCGGAGAGGAAGTCGCGTACCTGGTCGGGGCGCAGCGAGCCGACCAGCACGCGTGAGCGTGCCTCGAACACCAGAGAGAGCACCCCCTCCCCGGAGCGGTCCAGACCAACGCGTGCTCCGCCGTCGAACGCTTCATCATCCTGCCCGCCGGGTGACGCGGCTACCTGAGAGATGGTGCCGTGGGACAGCAGCAGCGCGTACAGCTCGCCGGTCATCGCCGTGTGGAAGTCCGCCAGCACCTCGCCATCGAGCAGTGCCCACTTGCTGTGCGTGCCAGGCAGCACCACCGGGTGGGCAGACAGGCCGCTCAGCGCGGCACCGAGCAGCTGGGTCTCCTCCCCGCGCATCACCCCGGAAGCGGTGCGCACCCCCGGCACCAGGTGCACCTCGCCCGCCGGCCCGTCCGCTGTGACCAGACCCGAACCGGCCAGGTCGGCGAGCGCCACCGGAGCCTCCCGGTAGCCGGCATCTCGCCAGCCGCGGGCGCTGCCGACCATCCCGCAGGCCAGCACCGGGGGAGTGCCGGCCAGCCAGTCACCGGCGATCTCGGTCAGCGCGCTGCGGTAGGCCCCCGGTTCGGTGCCGACGGTGAGGATACCCAGCGGCCGGTTGCGCTGGTCCAGGAGACGGCCGCCGGCATCGAGCGCATACGCCCGGCACGAGCTCGTCCCCCAGTCCAGGGCGACGAGGGCTGCTGGCACGCTCTGCGGCATGGCTCCAGCCTACGTGGCGCGAGGGAGCCGGGGCGGACCCGGCTCAGCCCTCGGCGATCGCCTCGTTCGCCGCCTGCTGAGCCTGGGCGAGCGCCTCCTCGACCGGCAGCGTGCCGGCGAACATCTGCTCGAAGTAGGAAGCCATCGCGTTCGCGCCGGCGTTCGCGTGCGGGCCGAGCGGTGCTGCGGCGGTCTCCCGCTCGGCGGCGGCGATGAACTCCGAGGTGTCTACGCCCTGGTTCTCCCAGTAGTCGGTGAACGAGCTCTGCGCGTCCACTGCGGCGGGGAAGGCGGCTCCGGTCGCCCCGAGCGGCACCTGGCCCTCGGCGCTGCCCAGCCAGCGGAGCACCTCCAGGGTGGCCTCCTCGTGCTCGGTGGCGGCGTTGCCCACGGCTGCCACGCCGTGCACCACGCCGATCCGGCCCTCCGGGCCCTCGACCATCGGGGCGATCGCCCAGTCGAACTCCGCGTCGGCCATCGCCGGCAGCGAGTACTGCCCGGACTGGAACAGTGCCATCTTGCCCTGCACGAACAGCTGGCGGGACAGGTCGCCGTTGGCGTTCGTCTCCGCCGCCGAGGGGCTCACGTGGTAGGTGTTGATCAGGTCCACCAGGTACTGGAAGGCGGCCACGCCCTCGGGGGAGTCGAAGGCGTACTGGTCGCCGTCCTGGTACTGCCCGCCGTTGGAGGCGAGGAAGTCGATGTAGATCGCCTGCAGGTCGTTCTGGGAGTTGAAACCGTAGGTGGCGATGTCCTCGGTGTCGAAGTCGTCCTCGGCCGCGGTCACGCCGCTGGAGTCGACGGTGAGCTCCTGGACCGCCGGCAGGAACGTGTCGCCGTCACCGCTGGGGTCCCAGTGCAGCGTGGTGGGGTCGATGCCCGCCTCGGAGAGCATGTCCACGTTGTAGAACAGCGCGATCGAGTCGGTCAGCTGCGGCACGCCCCACAGCGACCCGTCCCGGGTGTAGAGGTCCACCACCGACTGGGTCCACTCGTCGTGGTCGTCGCCGATCGCCTCGGAGATGTTGATCAGGTTGTCGTTGTCCACGTACAGCCCGAAGTTGGAGGTGTTCGTCCAGAAGATGTCGGCCATGGTGCCCGAGCCGATGTCCTGCGGCAGCCGGTCCCAGTAGTTCGCCCACGGGACGGTCTCCACCTCGACGTCGATGTCGCTGTTCTGCTCCTCGAACGCGGCGAACGTCTCCTCGTAGGCGGCGGCCGCGGCCTCGTCCCAGAGCCGGAACGTCACAGTGGTGGCAGCGGAGTCACCATCGCCGGAGTCGTCGTCCGAGCTGCCGGGCGAGCAGGCCGCCAGCAGCAGTGCGGAGGCGCCGAGCATCGCGGCGCCGGTGACAATCGTGCTTCTGCGAGTGGTCATTGGTCTCTCTCCACTGTGGGTGTGGCGCAGACCTGCGCTGCGCCGACATGCTCTGCACCGAACCGTAGCGCCGCACGGACCCCAGACGGTGCGCACCGGCCCGCTGCGACCGAATCGTGATCCACCCGGCGCGTTCCAGGACCCCGCGGACCAGCGATAGCGCCACCGGTGGCGCCATCATGGCGGCATTACGACATCGTACACATTGACAATGACGTCAGAGTGGTGTCACCATGACGTCATGGATGTGAACACGTACCTCAGTTCGCTGCGGCAGGCTCTCGCCAACGCCGCGAGCACCTCCACACCGGAGGTGCAGGACGCCGCAGACCGGCTGGCCCAGTCGCTGGAGCCGGCGTTGCGGCTGGCGCTGATGGAGCTCGCCTCCGACCTGGCAGCTGAGGTCACGTCCCGCCTGGACGGCGCCCTGGTGGAGGTGCGCCTGCGCGGCGGCTCCCCCGAGCTGGTGGTCGACCAGCAGGCGCCGACCGAGCAGCTCGCGCCGGCGACTCCAACGGAACCGCCGGCACCCCCCGCTCCCCCCGAGCCGGAGGACGCCTCCCAGACGCGGGTGACGCTGCGTCTGCCGGAGTCGTTGAAGGTCCGTGTCGACGAGGCTGCCGCCAGCGACGGCGTCTCGATCAACTCCTGGCTCGTGCGAGCCGTGCAGACAGCCCTCACCACACCTGGTCACCACTCCTCGACCGGCCCCGCCGGCGTAGGCCGGCGGATGACCGGATGGGTCCGCTGAAAGGAATCCCATGTACGACAACGTCTTCGACGCCATCGCCGCCCAGCGCATCGGCGGCCCCCTGGAGGAGCCCGGCAAGCGGTCGCGCCGCCGGCCCGGCACCATCACCCCTTACGTCCCGCGCCGTATCAGGCGCCAGCCGGAGGTCTGAGATGACCCAGTACGACTTCCCTGTGCACGGCCCGGTGCAGGTGAACCTGCACGCGCGCTCCTGCCACGCCACGGTGACCGCGGAGGACGTCGCGGTGGCCACTGTGCAGCTGACCGGCGCCGACGACCTTGCCACCCGCACCCGGGTGGAGATGGTCGGCGACGTGCTGGAGATCGACGTGCCGCAGCTGCGCACCAGCCTGTTCGCAGGCTTCGGCAACAAGCTGCGAGTCGATGTGGTCGTGCCCATCGGCTCCAGCGTGGCCGCCAAGAGCGGCAGCGGTGACCTGCGCGTGACCGGTGACATGGACACGCTCGAGCTCCGTACCGGTTCCGGTGACATCACCGTGGCATCAGCCCAGCGGGCGAGCACGAACACTGGTTCCGGAAGTACGCGGGTGGACCGCGCCGGCACTGTGGAGGCCTCCGCCGGTTCCGGTTCCCTCTGGGTCGGGCACGGTCAGGACGTCCGGATGCGGGCCGGCTCCGGTGACATCAACGTGGACCACGCCGTGCGGGTACAGGCGAACACCGGTTCCGGCTCGGTCCGGGTCGGTGAAGCAGGCTACGCACACTGCGGCTCGGGTTCTGGCAACCTGCACGTGCGCCGCGCCACCGGCGGGGAGATCGATGCCACCGCGGCTTCTGGCAGTGTGACGGTCGGGGTAGCCGACGGGGTGGCCGCACTGCTGGACTGCCGGTCGGTCTCCGGCCGGGTACGCAGCGAGCTGGAACCGACCGGCGCGCCGGGCGATGACGAGGCATCGGTCGTGCTGCGGCTGCGCACCACCAGCGGCAACATCTCCGTGCACCGGGCCTGATCCCGGCCGAGTGCGCGCCGAGGTGCTCCTGTGACACCGAGGCACACAAGAAACTCCTCAGTGTCACACGAGCACCTCATCAGCGCCTGCACAGCGCGCCGCTAGGGCGTGTCTCTCATTTTCGTAGCCAGGCGATGACGGCGCAGAGGACGACGCCGGCTCGGTAGCTGATGGCGTGCTTGTCGTAGCGGGTGGCGATGGCGCGCCATTGCTTGGCTAGGCCGAATTGTCGTTCGACGAC
>DATGRZ010000053.1:0-6658 GCA_035303065.1 Ruania sp. | reverse complement strand
CGGTGCGGGTGGTCTCGGTGGCCGACGGGTCGCTGCCCTCCACCCAGGCGCTGGTCGTAGGTGATGTCGCCGACCACCTGGGCGTGCCGGCCACCGGGGAGGTGCTGCCGTTGCGGCGGACCGTGGCGCAGGTGCTGGCCGACCTGCCCGGGGAGCAACCGAGCCTGCTGGTCTGCGGCTCGCGCGGACGCGGCCCGGTCCGTCGGGTGTTCCTCGGCTCGGTGTCTGCGCGCGTGGTGCGCACGGCGGCCTACCCGGTGGTGGTCGTGCCCCGGCCCTGACGGTCGACGTCAACAAGTTCCGGTGACGATGTCGATTCCTGGCAGTCTCGCGCGACGTCTAGGTGAGAGGGCGCATCCGGCGCCGTCCTGAACCACAGGAGTGGATGAGATGAAGTACATGCTGATCATGCGCAGCACCGCCGCCGCCGTCGAGGACTACGAGAACACCGACTTCGCCGCGGTGCTCACCGCGATGGGTAAGTACAACGAGCAGATGATGAACGCCGGGGTGATGCTCGACGGCGAAGGACTGGCCGACGCCGCCGAGGGTGCGGTGGTGAACTTCGACACGGAGGACCCGGTCGTCACCGACGGTCCCTACGGTGAGGTGCACGAGCTGTTCAACGGGTTCTGGATCCTCGAGGTCCCGAACAAGGCCGAGGCCGTGGAGTGGGCGCGGCGGGCACCGCTCGGCCGAGGTGCCCGGCTCGAGGTGCGCCGGATCCACGAGGAATCCGACTTCGACGACTACGCCGACCACGAGTACATCCAGAAGGAGAAGGGCTGGCGCGCCGAGCAGGTCCAGCGGCGCGCGCAGGCCGCTTCGGAGTGAGCCAGGAGGTCGCCGAGCGGCTCGCGGCCGTCTGGCGGATCGAGGGGCCCTCGGTGGTCGCCACGCTCACCCGGGTGACCCGGGACGTGGCGCTCGCCGAGGACCTCGCCAGCGCAGCCGTTCTGGCCGCGCTCGAGCAGTGGCCGACCGAGGGGGTGCCCCGCAACCCCGGTGCGTGGCTGACCGCTGTGGCGAAACGGCGGGCGATCGACACCTGGCGGCGGGAGGACCGTCGTCGAGAGCGGTACGGCCAGCTTGCCGCTGTGCTGCCCGAGGCGACCGAACCGGACTGGGAACCCATTCCCGACGACGTGCTCCGGTTGGTCTTCATCTCCTGTCATCCGGTGCTCTCCCGGGCCTCCCAGGTGGCGTTGACCCTCCGGGTGGTCGGTGGTCTCAGCACCACTGAGATCGCCCGGATGCTGTTGACGTCAGTGCCCACGGTGCAGGCCCGGATCACCCGCGCCAAGCGCACCCTGTCCGCGGCCAGGGTGCCGTTCGAGACCCCGGATCCAGCCGAGTGGTCGCAGCGGCTGGCCGGGGTGCTCGGAGTGGTCTACCTGATCTTCACCGAGGGGTATGCCGCCACGGTGGGGGAGCAGCTGGTCCGGCCCGACCTGGCGCGAGAGGCGCTGCGCCTGGGCAGGGTGCTCGCCGCTCTGGTGCCCACCGAGCCGGAGGCGAGCGCACTGGTGGCGCTGATGGAGCTGCAGTCGGCTCGCTTCCCCGCCCGCACCGACGCGACCGGAGCCGCAGTGCTGCTGGAGGACCAGGACCGCCGCCGCTGGGACCACGGCCAGATCCGCCGCGGGCAGGCCGCGTTGGCCCACGCGGACCGGTTCGGCAAGGGACGCGGCCGGTATGCCCTGCAGGCCGCGATCGCCCAGTGCCATGTGGTGGCACCAAGCGTCGCGGCGACCGACTGGGAGCAGGTCGTGGTCCTCTATGAGGCCCTGAGCCGTCTGGCGCCGAACCCGGTGGTGGAGCTGAACCTGGCCGTGGCAGTAGCGATGGCCGGCCGCCCCGAGGAGGCGCTCGACCTGGTGGAAGCAGTGGCTGCAGCCGGGGCGCTGCGGGGCTCGCACCTGGTGCCCAGCGTGCGCGGTGAGCTGCTCGGCCGGCTCGGCCGGAGGAAGGAGGCGGGGGCCGAGCTGCTCGCCGCCGCCCAGGCCGCTACGAACGCGCAGGTTGCGCGCACTCTGCGGGTGAAGGCGGCCGAGCTCGGTGCCGAGTGAGCTGCGCACCGCCGATCTCGCTGGCGCGATCAGCCTGCTGTGGGGACGTCCGGGACGTCCGCTCCGAGCAACGCCGGCAGCGTCTGGGACCGGACGACCTGGTACAGGGCGTCCGCCGGTTCCGGATCGGTCAGGCGGAGCTGGACCCAGTCACCGCTGACCTCCACCTCACCCGGTCCGAGCACATCGCTCCAGGGACGTTGCGCGCGTGGCTCGAGACCGGAGTCGAGTGAGTCGCTGACCGTCTCGGCGAGCGCCTCCGGGTCGTCGGCGTGCACGCACAGACTGACCACGGGGTCCTCTGCCGTGCCGCCGTAGCCGAGTCCGAAGGCCGTGCCGAGGATCGAGGCGTCGCCAGAGTGCAGCTCGGCCGCCAGGACCTCGCTGAGGCAGTCGGTGATGCCAGCGTAGACGGCCGCATCCGCAGCGCTCTCCTCCTCACCCTGTACCAGGCTGGTCGCGTGGGGCTGCGTCGTCGAGCCGACCAGCGTGGACCCGCCGAACCAGACCGTGTTCATCTGTGCCAGCACGGCCGGGGGCAGCAGGTCGTCCGACGGGTCGACCGCATGGTCATCGCGCCGCACCAGCAAGGTCCCCTCGTCCAGCTCGCTCTGGTCGCCGTCGGTGTCCGCGAAGAACTCCGCTGTCGCTGCCTCATCGACACCGTCGATCCGGAACGCGGTGTCCGGGGGCCGGCCCACCGACAGCGCCGCCGAGAAGTCGGCGTCGGGCGCCGGCAGCAGGGCAGGGTCGAGCTGCTGGACGGCGTTGCTCAGCGGGCCGTATCCGATCAGTCCCGCAGTGGCGAACGGGTGCGGAAACTCCTCGTAGGCGCCGGCCTCGGTTGCGGCCGAGACGTTGGTCCACGCGATCAGGGTGAGGTTCTCCTCGGTCGCGGGGACCGTGGACAGGGCACCCTCGAGGTCGCCCGAGGACTCGCCGCCGCCGGCCGAGCCACAGGAGACCAACATCCCCGCAGCAGCAACAGCAACGGCGGTGACCAGAACAGGGGTGCGGCGCAGCATGGGCTCATCCTGACACCAACGACGCGGGCAGACGGCCGGGGCACTCGGTGGTGCTACTGTGCGGAAGATCGATCGGAGTGCCTGCGGGGGGTCGCGGGTGCTTGCTGAACTGGGAAAGAGGGGTCCCTGTGTTTGTCGTGTCCGTGGTTGCCCTGGTGACAGGGCTGGGAATGGCGGCTTGGGCGGTTGTCGATCCGCAGCCGGCGAGATACATCGTGGGCGTGGTCCTGGTAGCGGCTGGTCTGGCGATACAGCTCTACCGGGCGCAGTGCCGGCGAGCGGAACGCGCCCGGGGTGTTCGCCGGACCGGGTGGCGCCTGCGGTTGCGCGCCGGTGGTCTGGGTGGCGCGGTGGCGGTGCTGCTCGCCGTGGTGCTGATCGGGGCGCCGTACCTGGCTCATCGAGCTGAGACTGACCGCGCAGTGGTCTGGACAGCGGACAGAGTGCGCGCTGAGCTGGTGGTCGTGGACGGCACCGTCTATGCCGCCGCGCCGATAGACGAGCCTTTGGGTTTGGTCGATGTCGACGATGGTTCGCTCGTGTGGGAGCTCTCGGGCGGAACGTGGCTCCCTCAGGACGGGG
The DNA here is from genome assembly GCA_035303065.1 of Ruania sp. GTDB lineage: Bacteria > Actinomycetota > Actinomycetes > Actinomycetales > Beutenbergiaceae > Ruania. Next base: position 2,982 of record DATGRZ010000053.1, on the reverse strand, counting down.
GTGTGATCGCCGTCGATTCGGACGAGCTCAGCCGCTACACCGCCGAGGGCGACCTGAAGTGGCAGCTCGACCTTCCAGGTGGTCAGGACGAGTTCGACGGTGTGTTTGCGGCACGGGACGGTTACGTCGTCTACGCGAGCTGCGACTCCGAGGAAAGGCCCGACTGCCACCTCGTCGGCATCGATCCCTCCGGCCAGGAGGCATGGCAACGGGAGGTCGACACTGCTCATCTGAGACGTTGGGACTTCCTCGCCTCCGAAGGGGAGGTGCTGCCCACGGTGGTGACCGTGCCGCAGGCTGAGCGGGGCCTGCTGATCGATCCCGAGTCCGGTGAGGTCCTCGGTGGTTTTCCGATGGAGCACGTTCGTAAGCAGTACGTCTACGGCGATGTCCTGGTCACCGGGGGCGGCAGCGGTAGCGAGTGCCGGCTGGACGGCTACCGGATCACCGACGGCGAGCATCTGTGGCGCGCCGACGTGCTGTGCTCGAGCGAGGAGTACGTCTATCCGCTGTCGACGCACTGGGCCGGTACCGACGCACTGGCGTATGCGGTGGTGGAGGTGAACCCCGAGCCGCAGTCGCTGCTTGCGGTGGATGTGGCCGACGGTACCGTCCAGGAGGTGCCGTCACGGGACTTCGGCCGGAGCACGTCCGAGCGTCCGCTCGACATCGCGGACTTCTCCGCCGGCGGCCTGGTGTTCCGGTCCAGCACCGTCGATGTGACGGCGTCCGAGGCCCTGACTCTCCAGCGACGTTGGCAGCTCGAGGCGCCCGGTGTGCGGGTGCGTTCCGTGACCGGTGACAGCGAGACGGCCGTGATCATCAGTGAGGCTCGGGCAGCAGAGCACAACCCCATGGTGGCGCCGCTTGCGGACGAGAGCGAGCGGCACTTCCTCCAGCACCCCGCCTACGTCACTGTGGTGGAAGCGGCCAGCGGGGAGATCATCTCCACCACTCTGGTGCCGTCGGGCGTCTATGACGTGCAGGCCCTGCCGGGTCATCGGGTGCTGCTGCAGACGTTCGATGGCTTGATGCTGGTCGGTGAAGAGTAGCTGCTGGCTCGGATTCCTAGACGCTCGAAGATCTGGCGCACCAGAATGGGCTCTACCTGAGACCACGGAGAGGACGCCCATCATGACCACGTTCACCGCTTGGAAGTTCGACGCTGCCGACGCCGCTGAGGGTGCGTCCCAGATCCTGAAGCAGGCCTGGCGGGAGGGTCTGGTGAAGGTCGAGGACTATGCCGTGGTGGAGTGGCCGGCCGATGCCGACCAGCCCAAGGTGAAGTACGAGAACCGGGACGAGTGGCGGGCGGCCGGCTGGGGCGCGCTGATCGGGGCGGTCATCGGGGCGCTGATGCTTCTGCCCACGCTCGGCGCGGCCGCCGGTGCGCTGGTGAACATCCTGCGCAAGCGTGTCCAGGACGTGGGCATCAGCCAGGACCAGCTCGACTCCATCGGTGCGCAGGTGGTCGCCGGCACCTCCGCGCTGTTCGTGGTCTCCTCCGACAGCGACCTGGACCGGCTGGCCGAACGGTTCCGCGGCCAGAACGCGACCCTGGTGGCGAGCAACCTGGTGCAGGGCGAGGTCGAGGACGTGCGGCGCGCGTTCGAGGGCTGAGCCCCCGGCCGACGCTAGAACCCGCTCTGCGCGACGCGCACCGGCCATGCACGGCTGCGGGGTAGCCGATGCCGCCTAAGGTGCTGCTACGGGCCGTGCGCAAGGGTGCCGGTCGCATGCACAAGCACACAAGGAGTTTCCCACGTGACGATTGCCCCGGCATCGCCCCAGGCCACGCTTGCCAACCACCGACCGATCAGCATCGCGTCGGTGCGGCTGACCACCGAGGGGCACCTGGGCGCGTGGCAGCAGCGCAACGCGCAGGCCACCATCCCGCACTGCGTCGCCGCGCTGGAGAGCTCCGGGGTGCTGGACAACTTCCGCCGCGTGATCGGCGAGTCCGGCGCGGACTATCGCGGCTTCGTGTTCGCCGACTCCGACCTGTACAAGGTGATCGAGGCGATCGCCTGGGAGATCGGCCGCACCGGCACCGACGCCTTCGATGAATGGCTGGAGGAGGTCATCGCCATCCTCGCTCGCGTGCAGGAACCCTCCGGGTACCTGATGACCTGGATCCAGGGGGTGCACCCGGAGAAGAAGTTCGCCGAGCTGGAGTGGACGCACGAGCTGTACGTGCTCGGGCACCTCATCCAGGCGGCCATCGCCCTGGACCGGGCGGCCGGCCGCACCGACCTGTTGGCCATCGCCCGCTCGTTCGCTGATCTGGTGGATCGGCGCTTCGGTCCGGGCCGGGGGGAGGAGGGCGTGTGCGGGCACCCGGAGATCGAGACCGCCCTGGTCGAGCTGTACCGGCACACCGGCGAACGCCGCTACCTGGACCTGGCCCAGCGGATGGTCGACCTGCGCGGCACCGGGCTGCTCAAGGCCGGCTTCCACGGCAGCGAGTACTTCCAGGACCACGCGCCGGTACGGCAGGCGAGCTCCGCCGTCGGGCATGCCGTGCGCCAGCTGTACCTGAACGCCGGGGTGACCGACCTCTACCTGGAGACCGGGGAGGAGGCGCTGGCCGCCGCGATGGACGCGCAGTGGCGCAGCGTGCACCAGCGGAAGATGTACCTGACCGGCGCCTTCGGTGCGCGGCACTCCGGGGAGGCCTTCGGCGACGACTACGAGCTGCCCGCCGACCGCGCGTACGCCGAGACCTGTGCCACGATCGCCGACCTGCACTGGTCCTGGCGGATGCTGCTGGTCCACGGCGGTGCCCATTACGCCGAGACCATCGAACGGGAGCTGTACAACGCGCTGGCCGCCGCGGTGGACGCCACCGGCACCCGGTTCTTCTACGCCAACCCGCTGCAGCTGCGCCCGGACCGCACCTCGGAGGAGAACGCCCCGCGGGACCGGCAGTCCTGGTACTCCTGCGCCTGCTGCCCGCCGAACATCGCCCGCGTGGTCGCCCAG
>DATGRZ010000052.1:0-4622 GCA_035303065.1 Ruania sp. | reverse complement strand
GCCGGGTGAGGCACAATACGACGATGGAGTACCCGCAGACCCAGCCGCGTGGCCGAGGGTGCCGATGACCGAGCTGCGGCAGGGGGCCGTCCGCGTGCAGCGCGGCACACCGAGCGCTGCCGTGCTCGTCGGCGTCTCCATCCCGATCCCGGAGCCGTACGCGGCTCGGCTCACCCGTGCCCGGGTGGAGGCCGGTGACCCGCTCGCGCACGCAATACCCCCGCACATCACCCTGCTGCCGCCCACCGAGGTCTGCGGCCAGGACGTCGCCCGGGTCGAGGCGCACCTCGGCGAGGTGGCCGCCACGCACAGCCCGTTCATCATCGAGCTCGCCGGCACCGACTCCTTCCGCCCGGTCTCCCCCGTGGTCTTCGTGCGGCTGCAGGCCGGCGCTCAGGAGTGCAGCCAGCTGCAACGCGCCGTCAACGACGACGTGCTCGCCCAGGACCTGCGGTTCCCCTACCACCCGCACGTGACCATCGCCCACGAGCTGGACGAGCCCACCCTGGACCGCGCCGCAGCCTCGATGGGTGACTTCGATGCCGTGTTCCCGGTGGTGCACTTCTCCCTGTACTTCCGCGGCGCCGACGGTGTCTGGCGGGACACGGTGGACTTCGCGCTCACCTCCTGACGGCGCCCGGGAACGTGCGCTCCCGGCCCGGTTTCGACATATTGGGGGTCATGGGAGACCGGATCAAGGCACTGATGGACTGGTGGAAGCGCACCCGGGTGGCCCGCATGCTCGCCCGCTACGGGGTGGCCAACGGCGCCATGCTCTCCGGCGGGATCGCGTTCTCGGCGTTGTTCTCCATCTTCGCTGCCCTGGTGATCGGGTTCTCCGCGTTCATGCTGGTGATCGGGAACAACCTCGAGCTGCGCGACCAGGTGATCGACACCATCAACGGCGCCATGCCGATGGACCTGATCGGCACGGAGCAGGGCCAGATCCCTCCGGACCAGCTCAAGCCGTCCGGTGGCACCGGGATCGCCGGGATCGTCGCGGTGCTCGTGCTGCTGAACACTGCCACCCGGGTGCCGCGCAACCTGCGCAACGCGGTGCGGGCGATGTTCGGGCTGCTGGCTCCGGACGTGAGCCCGGTGATGGGCAAGATCCGGGACTTCCTCGGCTTTCTCGGCCTGGCGATCTCGGTGCTGCTGACCACCGCGCTCGGCGTGGCCGCCGGCACCGCCGGGGAGTGGGTGCTGTCCCTGGTCGACCTGGAGGACAGCACCGCCGGGCGGTGGCTGCTGCGCATCCTCGGCCTGGTGGTGCCGCTGGTGGTGGACATGCTGGTGTTCGTCTGGGTGTACCGGGTGCTCGCCGGGGTGCGTCCGCTGCGGCGGGACCTGTGGCTCGGTGCGCTGCTGGCGGCGATCGGTTCCGGTGTGCTGCGCTACCTGGGCACCAGCGCGGTCGGCAGCGTCTCGGACAACCCGCTGTTCCAAGGGTCGGCCGCGCTCGGTGTGCTGCTGCTCTGGGTGAACTTCCTGGTACGGATCACGTTGATGGTCGCCGCCTGGATGGCCAACCCGCCGGCGCGTCCGGTGGTGGCCGACGACTGGATCACGCACGCCGACGAGACCCCCAACTATGTGACCCTCTCCGACCCGGAGACCCTGGACTGGCAGCACGACCCGATCACCGGCCAGGTGCAGCCGGAGGAGCCGCCACCCCCGCCGCCGTACTGGGGCGGGCTGATCGGCTGGGTCCGCCGGAAGTGGACCGGCGCCCGGCAGGCCTGATCGCACCCCGCCGCAGCGGCGGGCTGGCTACGCTGGCCCGATGCAGCAGACCTTCTACGCGGTGATCCCCGCCGGGGGTGCCGGCACCCGGCTGTGGCCGCTGTCTCGGCGCAGCTCGCCGAAGTTCCTGCACGACCTCACCGGCAGCGGGCGCACCCTGCTGCAGTCCACCTGGGACCGGCTCGCGGACCTGACCGACGCCCAGCTGGTGGTCACCGGCACCGCGCACGCCGCCGCCGTGGCCGACCAGCTGCCCGACCTGCCGCCGGCGGACCTGCTCACCGAACCCGCACCCCGGGACTCGATGGCTGCCATCGGCCTGGCCGCCGCGGTGCTGGAGGCCAGGCACCCGGACCAGGACGTGGTCATCGGCTCCTTCGCCGCCGACCACGTGATCACCGACACCGACGCGTTCGCCGCCGCCGTGCGCACCGCGGTGGCCACCGCCCGCGCCGACTACGTGGCCACCATCGGCATCGACCCCACCGGCCCGGCCACCGCGTTCGGCTACATCCACCAGGGGGAGCCCGTACCCGCCGTCCCCGGGGCGCACCAGGTGCTCGGCTTCACCGAGAAGCCCGACGCCGAGACCGCAGCGGCGTACCTGGCCACCGGCGCCTACCGGTGGAACGCGGGCATGTTCGTGGTCCGCACCCGGGTGCTGCTCGCGCACCTGGACCACCTGCAGCCGGCACTCGCCACCGGGCTGCGCACCATCGCCGCCGCCTGGGACACCCCCGACCGGGCACAGGTGCTGGACCGGGAGTGGCCGGCACTGACCCGGATCGCCATCGACCACGCGATCGCCGAACCGGTGGCCGCCACCGGCGGAGTCGCCGTGGTGCCCGCCGACCTCGGCTGGGACGATGTGGGCGACTGGCGTTCCCTGGCTCACCTGCTCCCGGCTGCCCCGGGGGAGGAGCCCGACGGCGCCCGCGTGCTGGGCGAGCAGGAGCTCGCCCAGATCACCGGCTCACCCGGGGCGCTCGTGGTAACCGGCTCGGACCGGCGAGTGGTGCTGCTCGGGCTGCCCGGCGCCGTCGTGGTGGACACCCCGGACGCCCTGCTGGTCACCAGCACCGAGGCGGCTCAGCAGGTCAAGGACGTGGTGGCCGCGCTCGCCGACGACCCGGACGGCCAGCACCTGCTCTGACGCCCCGGCACCCACCCGCACTGAGGCACTGCTGGTGCACCGAGGTGAGATAAGAACACCTCCATGCACCACCAGTGCCTCCATCGAAGCGCGGCCGGCCCTACGCCGTCGGCGAAAAACGATGGTCGCACCGCCGCCTGCCGTGTTCTGCTGGTGCCTGCTGCCGTGCTCTGAGCCACGGCACAGCCCCACCGACCGCGCAGCCGGAGAGGACCACGCATGGGCGTGCCCGAGATCGCCATCGAGACCCGAGGCCTGGTGAAGACCTTCGGGTCCACCCGCGCTGTGGACGGGGTCGACCTGACCGTGCGCCGCGGCGGCATCTACGGCTTCCTCGGACCCAACGGTGCCGGGAAGACCACCGTGATCCGGATGCTCGCCACGCTGCTGCGCCCGGACGCCGGCGAGGCGCGCGTGCTCGGCCACGACGTGCTCACCGAGGCGAAGGTGATCCGGGAGAAGATCGCCCTCACCGGCCAGTTCGCCTCCCTGGACGAGGACCTCACCGGGATCGAGAACCTGATCATGCTCGGCCGGCTGCTCGGGCTGTCCTCGCGCGCGGCCCGCTCCCGCGGACTGGACCTGCTGGCGGCGTTCGGGCTGAGCGAGGCGGCGGAGAAGCAGGTGAAGAAGTACTCCGGCGGGATGCGCCGCCGGCTGGACATCGCCGGCTCGCTGATCGTCACCCCGGAGCTGATGTTCCTGGACGAGCCGACCACCGGTATCGACCCACGCAGCCGCAACCAGGTGTGGGAGATCATCCGCACCCTGGTCGCCGGGGGCACCACCATCCTGCTCACCACCCAGTACCTGGAGGAGGCCGACCAGCTGGCCGACCGGCTCGCGGTGATCGACCACGGCACCGTGATCGCCGAGGGCACCCCGGGCCAGCTGAAGGCGCAGGTCGGCTCCGGAGCGCTGACCGTGCGGGTGATCGACGAGGTCGACCGGGAGGACGCCGCCCGGGTGCTCGCCGAGGTGACCGGCGCAGAGGTGTACCGGGAGTCCGACCCGACCGCGCTGACCACCCGGGTGGACGAGACCGCCCGGGCGGCAGCCGCGCTGACCGCCCTGGAGGCCGAGGGGCTGGGCATCGAGACCTTCTCTCTCGGCCAGCCCAGCCTGGACGAGGTGTTCCTCACCCTCACCGGCGGCCCGGCCGAGACAGCCGCCGACGAGGCCGATGACCAGACGAAGGCAGGTGCCCGATGAGCACTGTGCAGACCACTGAGGAGCCCGGCGCGGCCGAGGTGCACACGGACAAGATCGCCCGCGTGCTGATGCCGGCCGGCTCCCGCCCCCGCCGGGCCGGGCCGCTGTCGGCGTCGCTGACCTATGGCTGGCGGGCGCTGCTGAAGATCAAGCACGTCCCCGAGCAGCTCTTCGACGTGACCATCTTCCCGATCATGATGACGGTGATGTTCACCTACATCTTCGGCGGCGCGATCGCCGGCTCGGTGGACGGGTACGTACAGTGGCTGATTCCCGGGATCTTCGTGCAGACCCTGATCATGATCACGATGTACACCGGGCTCACCCTGAACCGGGACATCTCCAAAGGGGTTTTCGACCGGTTCCGTTCGCTGCCCACCTGGCGGCCGGCCCAGCTGGTCGGCGCGCTGCTCGGGGACCAGGTGCGGTACACCCTCGCCGGGGTGATCATCCTGGCCGTCGGGTTCGTGATGGGATTTCGGCCCGACGGCGGAGCGCTCGGTGTCGTAGCGGC
>DATGRZ010000051.1:0-29119 GCA_035303065.1 Ruania sp. | reverse complement strand
GTGTACGTCTCCGGGGCGGTGCTCGCCGCTGACCTCGGGCTGCCGGACATCGGGCTGACCACGCTCACCGAGGTCGCCACCCGGGCTGGGCAGATCGCCCGGATGAGCGACCTACCCACGATCGTGGACGCCGACACCGGCTTCGGCGAACCGATGAACGCGGCCCGCACCATCCAGATGCTCGAGGACGCCGGCCTGGCCGGCTGCCACATCGAGGACCAGGTGAACCCGAAACGTTGCGGGCACCTGGAAGGCAAGCAGGTGGTCGAAGCCGCCGAGGCGGTGCGCCGGATCCGGGCGGCCGCGGCCGCCCGCCGGGACGAGAACTTCCTCGTCATGGCCCGCACCGACGTGCGCAGCCTGCACGGCCTGGACGCCACGATCGACCGGGCCAAGGCGTACGTGGACGCCGGGGCGGACGCGATCTTCCCAGAAGCCCTGCGGGACGTGAGCGAGCTGGAGAAGGTGACCTCCGCCGTCGACGTGCCGGTGCTGGCGAACATGACCGAGTTCGGCAAGTCCGAGCTGCTCACCACCAGCCAGCTGGCCGATGCCGGCGTGCAGATCGTGATCTACCCGGTGACCCTGTTCCGGCTCGCGATGGGCGCCGCCGAGGCCGGGCTGGCCGAGATCGCCGCCGCCGGCACCCAACGCGCCCTGGTGCCACAGATGCAGACCCGCAAGCGGCTGTACGAGCTGGTCGACTACGCCGGCTACGCCGCGTTCGACACCGACATCTTCACCTCCACCGACCCCGACCACGCCGACTGGTCCTGAGCACAGGCCACCGGCCCACCCCGATGCGAAGGAGCACACCGATGAGCCAGACACCCGAGATCCGCAAGGGCCTGAACGGGGTGGTGGTGGACGTCACCGCCATCTCCAAGGTGAACCCGGAGACCAACTCGTTGCTCTACCGCGGCTACCCGGTGCAGGACCTGGCCGCCCGCTGCAGCTTCGAGGAGGTGGCGCACCTGCTCCTGCGGGGTGAGCTGCCCAGTGCCGAGGAGCTCAAAGAGTTCCAGCAGCAGGAACGCTCCCTGCGCCCCCTGGACGAGCGCACCAAGACGCTGATCGACAGCCTGCCGACCAGTGCCCACCCGATGGACGTGGTGCGTACCGCGGTCAGCCAGCTCGGCACCTTCGACCACACGCTGCTGGAGGCCGACGGGCTCACCGACCCGGACCTGAACGACGGCCGGGCGATGTATCTGTTCGCCCAGCTGCCGGCGATCGTGGCCTACGACCAGCGCCGCCGCCGCGGTCAGCAGCCGGTGGAGCCGCGGACGGACCTGGGCTACTCGGCGAACTTCCTCTGGATGACGTTCGGCGAGGAGGCAGCTGAGGCGGTCCAGCGCGCCTTCGACGTCTCGATGATCCTGTACGCCGAGCACTCCTTCAACGCCTCCACGTTCACCGCGCGGGTGATCACCTCCACACTGTCGGACATGTACTCGGCGGTCACCGGGGCGATCGGAGCGCTCAAGGGGCCCCTGCACGGCGGCGCGAACGAGGCGGTGATGGCCACGTTCGCTGAGATCGGTTCGGCGGACCGGGTGCCGGCGTGGCTGGAGGATGCGCTGGCGAACAAGAAGAAGATCATGGGCTTCGGGCACCGGGTGTACAAGAACGGCGACTCCCGGGTGCCGACGATGAAGGACGTGCTCGCCGACCTGGTCGCCCACTTCGACCGGCCCGACCTGCTCGCCCTGTATGACGCACTCGAGCAGGGCATGGCCGAGGCGAAGAGCATCAAGCCCAACCTGGACTACCCGGCCGGCCCCGCCTACCACCTGATGGGCTTCGACACCCAGACGTTCACACCGCTGTTCGTGGCCTCCCGGGTCACCGGGTGGGCGGCGCACATCATGGAGCAGATGGCGTCGAACGCGCTGATCCGCCCGCTGAGCGAGTACACCGGCCCGGAGCAGCGGGAGGTACCGCAGCGGTAGGCGGCGGTCCGGGCGCTCGGCTGGTGAGGAAGAATGCTGGGGTCATGACACCAGTGATCTGACTCGCGAGGTGCCGACAGAGGAAAGGGTTCGCAGGCCCGGGGACGGCGGCGCTCGGGTGGGCGTGTATGCTGGGGCCATGCACACCGTTCGTTGGTATTGGCGCTTTGCGTCGGCTCCGGCCGCCGCGAGCACCTGCTGACGCGCGCGACCGGAGCCGACCAGGCGTGGACCCCACGGGTCCGCGCCTTCGCCATTTCAGGCGGGCGCTCCGAGTACCAGCGGTGGGTCCGCCGTCACGAGACGAAGGACCACAGATGACCGCTTCCACTACCGCCGCCGAGCGCACCCATGATCTGCGGGTGCTGCGGATGGACCCGTTGCCCACCCCCGGTGAGGTGATCGGCGACCTGCCGCTGCCGGGTCGGTCCGCCGACCTGGTCGCCAGAGCCCGGCAGCAGGCCGCCGACGTGCTCGCCGGTCGTGATGACCGGCTGCTCGTGGTGGTCGGCCCGTGCAGCGTGCACGACCCGGACGCCGCTGTGGAGTACGCGCACCGGCTCGCGGCCGGGGCCGAGCGGCTGAGCGAGGACCTGCTGGTGGTGATGCGGGTGTACTTCGAGAAGCCGCGCACCACGACCGGCTGGAAGGGGCTGATCAACGACCCGGGTCTGGACGGCAGCTACGACATCCCCCGCGGGCTGCGGCTCGGCCGCCAGGTGCTGCTGGACGTGCTCGATGCCGGGGTGCCGGCGGGCTGCGAGTTCCTGGAGACCACCTCGCCGCAGTACATCGCCGACACTGTCTCCTACGGTGCGATCGGGGCGCGCACCGTGGAGTCGCAGGTGCACCGTCAGCTGGCCTCTGGGCTGTCCATGCCGATCGGGTTCAAGAACTCCTCCGACGGCGATGTGCAGGTGGCGATCGACGGTTGCCGGGCCGCGTCGGCCGCCCAGGCGTTCCTCGGGGTCGACGCCGAGGGTCGGGCCGCGCTGGTGGAGACCGCCGGTAACCCGGACACGCACGTGATCCTCCGTGGCGGGCGCACCGGGCCGAACTACGGGCCTGAGCACGTGCGGGCCGCTACCGAGGGGCTGGCTGCGGCCGGACGGTCGCCGCGGCTCGTGGTCGATGCCAGCCACGGCAACTCCGGCAAGGACCACCTGCGCCAGGCGATCGTCGCCAGCGAGGTGGCCGACCAGGTCGCTGCTGGTTCCCACAGCGTGGCCGGCGTGATGCTGGAGAGCTTCCTGGTGGCCGGCCGGCAGGAACCGGCGCCGGCCGGGCTGGTCTACGGCCAGTCCGTCACCGACGCCTGCATGTCCTGGGAGGTGACCGAGCACGTGCTGGAGAACCTCGCCCGGGCGAGTCGCCGCCGTCGGACCGGAGGGGAGTGAAGCGCCACCGGTTGCACCGCCCCTGCATGGCCGGGATGGGTGGGGACTGCGCGGTGAGCCCTCGCCTGCCGAGAGCAGTTCTGCGATGCTGAGATCTTCCGGCGCGAGCGGCGCCCCGAGGAACGGCACCTGTGGTGCCGCGAGGAGGAAGCGATGAGCGAGTCCACACCGGGTGGTCCCGGCAGCGGTCCTGGCACGGGCAGTCCTGGCACGGGCGGTGCTGGCACGGGCAGTGCCGGCAGCAGCGATGCCGGCGGCGGCCGGCAGAGCGGCGCGTCCAGCGGCCAGGGGTCGACCTGGTACGAGGAGTTCAAGGTCTCCGGCGACAACCTGGTGGCCAAGGTGCGCGAGCTGATCCGCGAGGGGAACGTGCGCCGGGTGTTCATCAAGAACGAGACCGGCGAGACCTTGCTGGAGATCCCGCTCACCGCCGGGGTAGCGGTGACCGTGCTCACCGCGGCGGTCGCGCCGGTGCTGGTGGCCGTGGGAGCCGTGGCGGCACTGCTCACCCAGGTCACCGTGGGGGTGGAGCGGGGCAGGGGCGAGGAGTCCCAGGCACCCGGGGCAGACCCAGCCGGTGGTGCGGGCAGTCACGGCGAGCCTCCGGCACCTCCGGGGATCTCCGCCGGACCGGGGCGCGCCGCGGACTGAGAGGCGTCTGCCACGATGGGCTGATGCCCGTCCCTGAGTTCATCACCGCCCTGCGCCGTCACGTCGGCACCGACCTGCTCTGGCTCTCCGGGGTCAGTGCTGTGGTGCTCGATGTCGATGGGCGCATCCTGCTCGGTCGCCGCGCCGACACCGGCCGGTGGGCGGTGATCAGCGGCATCCTGGAACCGGGCGAGCAGCCGGCACCGGCGCTGCTGCGCGAGGTGCTCGAGGAGACCGGTGTGCAGGCCGAGGTGGAGGCGCTGGTCAGCGTGTTCAGCGGCGAGGAGGTGCAGTACCCGAACGGCGACCGCGCCCAGTACCTGGACCTGACGTTCCGGTGCCGGTACACCGGTGGCCAGGCGGCGGTGGGTGATGACGAGTCCCTCGAGGTGGGCTGGTTCTCACCCGATGCGCTCCCTGAACCGCTCACCGAGTCTTCCGGTCAGCGGATCGCCGACGCTCTGGAGTACGACCCGGCGGCCGGCCCACGCTTCGCCCGCTGAACCACCCGCGCCCCTCCGCGCCCTCGCCGCAGCGTCAATCAAAGTCGGTCACCGGTGCCCGATCCTTCGTGACCTTACGGACGTGCCGGTAGCACTGTGGCGCGGACCAGCCGCAGCTCCGGACGCACCGGGCGCCCTTCGACGGCGTCCACGAGCAGGGCGACACCGTTGCGGCCCTGCTGCTGCGGGCTGACCGTGACCCGGGTCACCGGCGGGAGGCCTGCCGGCCAGCTGTCCGTCTCGGTGAAGCAGCCGAGCGCCAGGTCGGCCGGCGCCAGCCCGGCCCGCTGGGCTTCCTCCGCCAGGATCGGCGCGTGATAGTCCTCCAGGCCGATGACGGCGTCGGGTCGCCCTGGTGCGGTCAGCATCGCCCGCACCAGGGTCCGGGTCTCGTCCAGGTCCTTGCTGCCCCGGACGGTGGTCGGCGCCTTGCCGTGCTGCTCGCACCAGCGCTCGTACCCGGCTCGGCAGGCGGCGGTGTAGCTGTCCTCACCGTCGGAGGTGAGCAGCACCGGGGACCGGTCTCGCTCGGCGACCAGGCGGTCGCACAGCGCCGACACGGCCGCCTCGTGGTCAAAGTCGACCCAGGGGTGCTGGGCGACGGGAGCGTTCGCCCGGTCGGCGACCACCGGCACGCCCCGGCGCCGGGCGGCTGCCACGATCGGGTCGGTGGTGAGCGGGTCGAGCACGAGCAGTCCGTCCAGCGGGAAGGACAGCACCGCTTCCGTGCCGAGCTCGGCCGGCAGCACGGTCATCGCGTATCCGCGGTCGAGGGCGGCGCTGACTGCGGCGTCGATGGCGGTGGCGAAGTAGGGCAACCGGGTGAACGTCCAGGCGGTCTGCCCGTACTTGGTGACCAGCAGACCGAGCAGCCGGCTTCGCCCGGCGCGCAGGCTGCGGGCCAGCGAGCTCGGCCGGTAGCCGAGCTCCTGTGCCACCTGGTGCACCCGGTCCCGGGTGGCCTGGCTGATCCGGCCCTTGCCGTTCAGCGCGTCCGAGACGGTGGTGACCGACACCCCGGCGGCTGCCGCGACATCGCGGATACCCGGGGCGGTGCTGCTCATGGGGGCATCGTGGCACAGGGAAGGTGCGCGGGCGGCGAGGAGGGGCCTGCCGCCCGCGCACTGCCCCCTCAGCCCAGGGCGTCCAGTCGTGCCCGGAAGTCGTCCTTCACCTGGGGTGGGGCCCAGGCGATGTCGATCGCGTTGCGCTGCAGGGTGATCAGGTCCTGCTCGGTGAGCTGAGCCTCCTCGGCCAGCACCTGCAGGTTCTCCTGCACGTAGCCGCCGAAGTAGGCGGGGTCGTCGGAGTTGACGGTGATCTTCACTCCGCGGCGGAGCAGCTGGGTGATCTCAGCCGCCTTCGTGCCGTCGCTGACCCACCGGTTGGAGATCGGGCAGGACGTGAGCCCGATCCCGCGCTCGATGAGCTCGGTCACCAGGGTCTCGTCCTCGAGCACGTTCGTGCCGTGGTCGATGCGCTCCACGCCGATCTCGTGCAGCACCTGGCGGATGTGCTCGATCGAGTTCTCCTGGTCCACGTCACAGTGCATCGTGAGCCGGTACCCCTCCTTGCGGGCCCGGGCGAACACGGCGGCGAACTTGCTCGGTGGGTTGCCCCGCTCGTCGGAGTCCAGGCCGACGCCGGTGATCCACTCCCGGTAGGGCAGCGACTCCAGCAGGGTGGCCATCGCGAACTCCGCCTGGAAGTCGCGCAGGAAGCACATGATCAGTGCGCTGCGGATGCCGAGGCGGTTCTGCGCGTCCTGCTGGGCGCGGCGCAGTCCCCGGATCACCACGTCGAACGGCACACCGCGGGCGGTGTGCGCCTGCGGGTCGAAGAAGAGCTCCACATACGCCAGGTTCTGCGCGGCCACGCGTTCGAAGTAGGTGCGGGCCAGGTCGAAGAAGTCCGGCTCGGTGCGTAGCACGTCCATCCCGGCGTAGTAGCTGGCCAGGAACGAGCTGAGGTCGTCGAACTGGTAGGAGGCGCGCACCTCCTCGGTGCTCGCGTACTCCAGCTCGATGCCGTTGCGTGCGGCGAGCTGGAAGCGCAGCTCTGGCTCGAGGGTGCCCTCGATGTGCAGGTGCAGCTCGCACTTGGGCAGCGCCGTGAGGAATTCCGTGGACACGGTCATGGTCGTCGTCTCCTTCGCGTCGGGTCAGGCCTGGGCCGGTTCGATGATGGGGCTGACCGGCTCCAGCACCCGGCAGTCGATCAGGCCGAGGTCGGTGATCGCATAGTCCGGGATCGCAGTGATGGACAGGAACATCAGGTACCAGAAGGCAGAGGGCAGCCTGCTGCCGAGATCGCGGGCCCGGTCGTCCAGCGCGCGCTCCCGCTCGGCCATCTCCTCTGGCTGCAGGTCGGCGACGATGCCTCCGACCGGCAGCGGCAGCAGGTCCTGCACCTGCCCGTCGACCACCACGACCTGACCGCCGCCGGCGCGACCCAGCTCGTTGATCGCCAGCGCCATGTCCTCGCGGTTGGTGCCCACGCAGACCACGTTGTTGTCGTCCGGGGAGGCGGAGGTGGCGATCGCGCCCTGGCGCAGCCCGAAGCCGTGCACGAAAGCGACCGGTAGGTTGCTGGTCTTGCCGTACCGCTCGGCGACGGTCACATACAGTACGTCCTGCTCGGTGTCGGCGCAGATGGCGCCGTCCCGTACTGGCAGGGTGGCGTCCTTGCGGGTGCGCACGAACGCGACATCCTCGCTCAGCGACATCGCCAGCACCTGGGCGCTCTGGCCCTCGGCGGGCACGCGCAGGTCATCGGCGGCCACCGGTGGGCGCTTCATCGACTCCAGCAGCGCTGCCGAGCGCTGCGGCGCCACCGCCTGCTGCACCGGGTGGCCGTCCTGGGCGACCAGCCGGCCACCGGCGATCACCCGCTGGGCGCGGAAGTCTGCCAGGTCGTCCACCAGCAGCACGTCGGCGAACCGGCCCGGCGCCAGGGAGCCCACGTGCTCGTCGATCCGGTACATGGTGGCGCAGTTGATCGTGGCCATCTGGATCGCGGTCATCGGCGGCAGCCCGATCTCGATCGCCTGGCGCACCAGGGCGTCCAGGTGGCCGTGGCCGAGGATCTCGCTGGCGGAGACGTCGTCGGTGCAGAACGCCACCCGGCCCGGCTGGGCACCGAGCTCGGTGATCACCCGGATGTTCTCCGCCAGGAACGGGGCGGCGGTGGACTGCCGGATGATCACGTTGATCCCGTTACGCAGCTTCTCCAGCATCTCCTCGGCGGAGTAGGACTCATGGTCCAGGGCGATGCCGGCAGCCGCCTGACCGGCGATCCGGCGGGCGTCGGCCATCGGTGCGCAGCCGAACGGGCGGAGCCGGTTCCTCCGGCCCATGTCGATGGCGGAGAGCACCTCGGCATCGCCGTGCTCCACGAACTCCTGAACAGTCTCCCAGAGGCCGTAGCACTCCTCCCAGGTCTGGGCGATGCGGTGCTCCTCCGGACCGAATCGGTGCCCGACGTTGGACTCCGGCACGGTGTAGGGCGCCTTGGCCGGGGCGCCCCAGAAGATCCGGAAGCCAGAGTCGCGGGACTCGTCGAGGAACTCGCGCACACCGTCCAGCCCGGCGACCACGAGCACCTGGTCCAGACCGGACAGCGCGCTGGTGGTGCCGTACCGGGAGACCAGCGAGCCGAACATGGACACCGAGAGCTTGCTGCACTCGATGTGCAGGTGCCCGTCGATCAGGCCGGGCACCAGGTACTGGCCGGTGGCGTCGATGATCTCGGTGTCCGGTCCGCGCCGGTCGGCCACGTCCCCGGTCGCGGCGACGCGCCCACCGGCGATCGCCACGTCTGCTGCGTAGATCTCCCCGCTGAGGACGTTGACGAGCTGCCCGCCGGTGATCAGCACGTCGGCGGGGGCGCGCCCGAACGCGGTGTCGAGGAGTGCGGTGTCGGTCATCTGGTGTGTGCTCCTTCGGTCTGCAGGGGAGAGGGGTCGGTGGTCGGCTGCTCGCGCTCGCGGCGAGCGAGCAGCCCGTAGATCAGGGCAGCGACGGCGATGCTGGCCGGGATGCTCAGGTCGGCGCCGCCGGTGAGGGTGGCCAGCGGGCCGACGTAGGTGGTGGTGTTCACCCAGAGGGCAGCCACCACCATGCCGACCGCCTGGGCGACCAGGCCGGAGGTGCGGTAGCCGCCGCGGCCCCAGTACCGGCCGCCGGTCTCGCTCGCCAACGACGGCAGGTCGTAGCGGCCGCGGCGCATCAGCCAGTCGGTCACATAGATCGCCACCCACGGCGCCAGCCAGATCACCAGCAGGCTCAGGAACGCGTTCAGCAGGTCGTAGAAGGACTGCCCGACCACGGCGATGTAGGTGATGATCGCGCAGATCACCGTGTCGATGACCACCATGGTCACCCGGGAGACCCGGAACCCGGCGGTCTGCAGGTTCAGCCCGGAGGAGTACAGGTTGGTGCTGTTCTGCACCAGCAGGGAGACCATCGCCAGCACCAGGTACGGCACCACGAACCAGGCGGGCAGCACTGCCGGAAGGCCGGAGATCGGGTCAGCCACGTCCAGGGTGATCGACGCGGTGGCGGCCCCGAGGACCTGCAGCAGCACGTACGGGACGAACCCTCCGACCGCGGCATAGGTGCCCACCGCCCGCTTGGACGTGCCGACCGGCAGGTAGCGGGAGAAGTTCGACCCGGCCGGAGCCCAGGAAAGGCCGCCGGAGGCCATGATCAGAGCGATGCCGACGATCATCGTCGACGCCGACGCACCCGTTCCGGTCGTGGCACCCAGGTCAACCTTCGGCAGGACCAGGATGGCCATCACCAGGAACGCCAGCGCGAAGATGGTGGAGAAGTACTTCTGCGCCTTCATCATCACCGAGTGACCGAACAGGGGCAGCAGCAGCTGGACCGCGGCGAGCACCACGATGGTGACGATCTGCACCGGTGCGGTGGAGGCCACTCCGGCGCCGTCGAGCAGCGTGAGTGCGGCGAACACCACCAGGATCAGTCCGCCCGCCTCGAAGCCGACCAGCGTCAGCCAGGCGAAGACGCCCAGGATCCGGCCACCGCGCGGGCCGTAGGAGGACCGGGAGATGGTCAGCGTCGTGGTGCCGGTGACCGGACCCTGCACGCTGGCCAGCCCCAGGAGCGGGTAGGCGAGCAGGTTCCCGAGGACGATCACCACCACGGACTGCACGAAGCTGAGCCCGAGCGCCACAACGAACGCGCCGTAGACCACGGTGAAGACCGTGGTCGTGGTCCCCGCCCACAGGAACATCAGGTCTCGAGGCTTGCCGTAGCGGGCGGACTCGGGGACGAGGTCGATGCCGCGCCGCTCGATGTGTCCATGGGTGTCGGTCATCCGGGCTCCCTTGCCGTGACTGGTTGCGGCGAGGCTAGGTGGAGAAACGTTTCGGCACAAGAGTAGACGACTGCCCGCTGGGCCCGTGCTCCGCGCCCCCGCAGCGTCAATCAATGTCAATCAAAGTCGGGCACCGGTGCCCGGTCCTTAGTGACCTTACGGACGCGTGGCCGCTACGATGCCGGGCGGGTCACCAGGGAGTGGCCGACTGGCACTTTGAGGAAGGTGAGCCGTGGCGCTCTGGACGCTGTACCGAGACGGCAGGACGATCGTTCCCGGTGAGGTGGTGGCGCCGGGGCAGCGGCTCTCCTGGCCGCGGACGATCGGCATCGGGGCCCAGCACGTGGTGGCGATGTTCGGCGCCACGTTCCTGGTGCCCCTGCTCACCGGCTTCCCGCCGGCCACCACCCTGTTCTTCTCCGCGATCGGCACCGCCGCCTTCCTGCTCATCACCCGTGGTCGCGTGCCCAGCTACCTGGGCTCCAGCTTCGCGTTCCTGGCGCCGATGGGCGTAGGTTCGGCGGCCGGGCAGCTCCCGATGCCGGTAGCGCTCGGCGGCATCCTGGTCACCGGTGTGCTGCTGGCGATCGTCGGCCTGGTGGTGCACCTGGCCGGTGCGAAGTGGATCGACGTCGCCATGCCACCGGCGGTCACCGGCACCATCGTCGCCCTGATCGGCCTGAACCTGGCTCCCACCGCCTGGGACAACGTGCAGGACGCGCCGGTGACCGCACTGGTCACCCTGGCTTCGATCGTGCTGATCACGGTGCTGTTCCGCGGCATGATCGGGCGGTTGGCGATCCTGCTCGGTGTGCTGGTCGGCTACCTGGTGGCCGTGCTGCGCCACGAGGTCGACTTCGCCCCGGTGAACGAGGCCGCCTGGGTGGGTCTGCCGCAGTTCACCACTCCGACCTTCGATGTGACTGTGCTCGGCCTGTTCCTGCCGGTGGTGATGGTGCTGATCGCCGAGAACGTGGGGCACGTGAAGTCGGTGGCTGCGATGACCGGCGACAACCTGGACGACGTCACCGGCCGCGCGCTGATCGCCGACGGTCTGGCCACCACGCTGGCGGGCTTCGGTGGCGGGTCCGGCACCACCACCTATGCGGAGAACATCGGCGTGATGGCCGCGACCCGGGTGTACTCCACCGCCGCCTACGTGGTGGCTGCAGCGTGCGCGTTCCTGCTCAGCCTGTCCCCGAAGTTCGGTGCGCTGATCGCCACAGTGCCCGCCGGGGTGCTCGGTGGGGCGGCCACCGTGCTGTACGGCATGATCGGCATCCTCGGCGCCCGGATCTGGGTGCAGAGCAAGGTGGACTTCTCCGACCCGGTGAACCTCACCACGGCGGCGATCGCGCTGGTGGTCGGGATCGCGAACTTCACCTGGGTGGCCGGCGACCTACGCTTCGAAGGCATCGCGCTCGGCACCGCCGCCGCCTTCGGGGTGTACCACGTGATGCGGGCACTGGCCCGGTGGCGCGGCACCAGCATCGAGGCCGCCTCCCCGGCGTCCGTCCCCGACACCCAGTAGCCCCCAGCCAGTGCCTCCGAACGCCCGGTTGTACCGATCCACGGGCGGCCAAGGTCGCGAACCAGAGCGCTCGCGAACGTGGGGCGGGGTGGGGTCAGTCCAGGCCAGCGTCCCGGATCAGCAGCGCCACCTGGGTGCGGTTGTTCAGGTCCAGCTTGGCCAGGATCCGGGAGATGTGCGCCTTGACCGTGGCCATGCTCATCAGCAGCGAGGCGGCGATCTCCGCGTTCGACCGGCCCTGACCCACCGCCACGGCCACGTCGTGCTCCCGCGGGGAGAGCCTGGCCAGCGCCGCCCGGGCCTGGTCAGCGGACCCGGAGGAGGCGATCGCCGCGTCCATCAGCCGGCGCAGCACCGCCGGAGAGAGGATCGGCTCCCCGGCCGCCGCACGGTGCACGGCCGCCACGATCTGCTCCGGTGGGGCGTCCTTGACCAGGAACCCGCTCGCCCCGGCGCGCAGCGCACGCAGCACGTTGTCATCGGAGTCGAAGGTGGTCAGCACCACCACCTCCGGCGGGTTCGCCCGTGCGCGCAGCCGTGCGGTGGCCCGGATTCCGTCCACGCCCGGCATCCGCAGGTCCATCAGCACCACGTCCGGGTGGTGGGCGTCCGCCGCGGCCGGAACCTCGGCGCCGTCCCCGGCCTGGGCGACCACCTCGATCCCCGAGTCCCCGCCGAGCAGCATCGCCAGCCCGGCCCGCACCAACGGGTCGTCGTCCACCAGCAGCAGCCGCACAGGTGCGCTCACGGGGTCCACGGTAGCCGCGCCTCCAGCTGGAAGCCGTGCGGGCCCGCCGCGTGCTCCAGGTGACCACCGACCAGGCGGGCGCGCTCGGCGAGCCCGACGAGACCGGTACCGCTGCTGGGCAGGTGAGCTCCGCCGTCGGCGGTCAGCGGGTTGCCCGCGGTCACGGTGAGCCAGCCGGCCTCGGCGCTCCCGGCCAGGGTGATCGTCACCGGGGCCCCGGGGGCGTGCTTGCGGGCGTTGGTCAGGCACTCCTGCACGATCCGGTAAGCGGCTCGTGCGATGCTCGACGGCGGAGCCTCGGTGGTCTGGTCCGTCACCGTGATCCTCATCCCGGCTTGGCTGCACTCGGCCACCAGGGCGGGCAGGTCGGCGAGCGTGGGCTGGGGGCGGGTGCCGGCCGCAGCGTCGGCCTCGGCAGGATCGTCGCGGAGCACGGCGATCACCTCCCGCAGCTCCTCGAGCGCCTCGTGCGCGCTGGTGCGGATCACCCCGGCGGCCTGGGTGCGCTGGGCGAGGGGAGCGTCCGGCCGGTAGGCCATCGCGCCGGCGTAGGTGGCCAGCAGGGACAGCCGGTGGGCGAGCACGTCATGCATCTCCCGGGCGATCTGGTGGCGTTCGGCGGCACGAGCCTCGGCGACCCGCTGCGCCTGGTCCGCCTCGGCGCGGCGGGCCCGCTCGGCCAGCGAGCCGATCAACCGCTGCCGGGCGCGGGCCTGGGCACCCCAGCCGAGCAGCGCCGCGTACACCGCGAAGGCCACCACCACCCACCAGGAGAAGGTCAGGCCCGGGAACGGGCGCCACAACCAGCGCAGCAAGTGTGCACCCACCCCGGCAGCCGCCAGGGCCGCGGCGGGAGTGAACCGCTCCCGCCAGGCCACCTGGATGGTGGCCATCGTCGACCCGGGGGTGCCGGTGGGGGAGACGGCCGCGAGCACCGCCTGCAGCCCTGCGCCGAGCACGCGGTGCCGGCTGACCAGCGGCATCAGACCCGCCGAGGCCGCCAGGGTGGCCACATCGACCACCAGCCACGGGGTGGAGGTGTGCGGCCACTCGCCGAGCAGGGTGAGCACACCGAGCAGCAGCGTGGCACCGGTGAGGATGAGCGCCTCAGCGCCGCGGTGCTGGCGGGTGCGGTGTGTGCGTGAGGTGCGGCCTGGAGGCGGGGCGGGGCAGGGCTCGGACATGACGGACCGAGAGTACGGCGCGCACCCGGCGGCGACCACCGACCAAAGTCGGTGCCTGCCCCGCCGAGGGGCGCACCAAGATGACTGCCCGGCCGATGCCGCCCACCCGGCCCGACGGGCACGGTGAGGTCTCGTCAGCAGCTGGTGCACCGCCGTCGACGGTGCCGAGAAGAGGAGAACGACCATGACTGCACCCATGACCACACCCCTTCCCGCCGACCGGAGGACCCGCCGCGGCGGGCGCCGGCTCGCGGTGCTCGGCCTGGCCGCGCTCGCCGGCCTGGCCACCTGGGCGGTGGTGGTGCCGCTGCTCGGTGTACCGCTGGCAGCACGCACCGGTCCGACCGTGACCATCATCGGGCCTGTCTCGGTCGCAGTGGCGGCGGTGGTGGCCGGCGGTGCCGGCTGGCTCGCCCTCGCGCTGCTGGAGCGGGTGACGATGCATGCGCGCCGGGTCTGGACGGTGCTCGCCGGCGTGGTGCTGGTGCTCTCCCTGCTCGGGCCTCTCGGTGGCGTGGGCGGCGGGGCGATCGGGGGACTGCTCGCGCTGCACCTGGTGGTCGGGCTGACGCTCATCGTCGGCCTGCGCGGGCGTGCCTGACCGCAGTCGTGCCAGGTGCGGCGCCCATGGTCGCTCGCCGGAGGCTGCGGCCGGTCAGCGCCCGGCCGGTCTGCGCCCGACCGAGATCACTCCCGGCCCAGCTCGTCCTCGGCGGCCAGGAGCACAGCGGGCATCAGCTCGAGGAGCGAGGGGTGCACGTGGAAGGTGTGCTCGGCCTCGGACAGCCCGGCCTGCGCGGTCTGCTCGGCCTGCTCGGCCTGCTCGGCCTGCGCGGTCTGCTCGGTCTGCTCGGCCTGCGCGGTCTGCTCGGCCTGCGCGGTCTCCTCAGCCGGCCACACGGTCGGATCGGCGATGTCCAGGTAGTCCCGCTTGAGCTCGATCAGTGTGTCGATGATCCAGGCATCGTCGGGGTCGAGACCGCGCTCCAGCCGTGAGCCAGCCGTGAGGTGCGGAACGTGGTGCCCAGGCGCGCGGCCTGGTTCGGGACAGTGCGCCTGGGACGGCGGGAGAGTCCCTGCATGCGCTTCTTCTTCGGCATCGGTCCTATCGTCTCCTGCAGACGGACCACTAGGCGGATCGGCGGTGGTGGCCGCCAGCGCCGGCTGCTCCAGGCGCCACGTCGGTGCGCTCCGGCTCCTGCGGCCACACAAGTGAGGTGTGGCGCCCACCCTCGTTCCTCGGGCAGGCGCCACACCTCATGGTCGGGGTGACAGGATTTGAACCTGCGACCTCTTCGTCCCGAACGAAGCGCGCTACCAAGCTGCGCCACACCCCGAAGCAGCCTGGTCAGGATAGCGCCTCCACGGGCCCGGAGTGAAACTGGCGCTGTGGGCGCGGTCACACGAGGATCTGGCGTGGAAGACTGGTGCTGTCATCGCACCAGCAATCCTCCACACCACAGGCTCTCGAGCACATGCTCGACGGCGGAGCTCACCGGGGCGGGGTGAGCGTCACCAGGGTCACGCTCGGCCGGCAGGCGAGCCGCACCGGGGTGAACGGGTTCGTGCCCATCCCGTTGCTCACGTGCAGCCACAGGTTCCCGGGCCCCGCCGTGTTTCCGGCCCCGGGAGTTTCGCCGGGCCACGGGTGCAGGCCGCTGGCGCGGCCGGTGTCCAGGTCGCAGTTGGTCACCAGCGCCCCGTAACCGGGCAGGCACAGCTGTCCGCCGTGGGTGTGCCCGGCCAGCACCAGCTCACACCCCAGCTCCTGCATGCCGCCCAGCACCCGCTGGTACGGCGCGTGCGCCACACCGATTCGTACGGTCGGCGGCTGTGCGCCAGCGGAACCGGACGAGCCGGGTGCGGCTCCGTGGGCCGGCGAGGCTTCGCCGTCGACCATCGGGGGATCGGCGGGCCAGACCTCCGGCAGCTCGTCCCGGTCCAGGTGCGGATCGTCCACACCGATCAGGTCCAGCCGCGTGCCACGCACCTCCAGGCGACCCGCGCGGTTCGACAGGTCCAACCAGCCGCACGCGGCGAACGCATACCCGAGCTCACGCCCGGGCAGGTCCTCGACGCGTTCCTCCGGATCCTCCCGCCGGGCGTCCGGGAGCAGGTACCGGGCCGGGTTGCTGGGCTTCGGCGAGAAGTAGTCGTTCGAGCCCATCACGAACGCGCCGGGCAGCTCCAGCAGCGGTTCCAGCGCGGCCAGCACCGTCGGCAACGCCTCCCGGTGGGCCATGTTGTCCCCGGTGTTGATCACCAGGTCCGGCTCCAGAGCGGCCAGGTCCCGCAGCCAGCCGATCTTGCGGCCCTGCCGGGGGAGCAGGTGCAGGTCGGACACGTGCAGCACCCGGACCGGGTCGGCGCCGGCGGGTAGCACCGCAGCGCTCACCTGGCGCACGGTGAACGCCTGCGCCTCGACCAGCGACCAGGCCAGTCCGGCCGCGCCCGCGGCACCCAGCAGTCCGGTGGCCCGGCGCAGCGGCCGGGTCGTCGTCTCGCTCACGCAGTCGGCTCGCTGCTAGTCGTCATCGTTGTCGTTGTCGTTGTCGTTGTTGCCACCGCCGCCATTGCCGCCCCCGCCGTCGTTGCCACGGTTGTCGTTGTCGTTGTCGTTGTCGTTGTCGTCCCCGTTGTCATCGTTGCCACCGTTGTCCCCGTCGTCGTCATCATCGTCCTCGTCAGGCCCGGAACTGAGCGTCATGGTGACAGTGGAGCCGGGACGCGCCTGCGAGCCGGCGGACGGGGAGGTGGAGACCACGTCGCCTTCAGAGACGTCGTCGCTGTGCGAGCTGCCGCCGGTCTCGGCGTTGAACCCGCGACTCTCCAGCGCATCCTCGGCGTCGTCCGGGGACATTCCGCTCACACTCGGCACCGAGACCCGTTCGCCGTAGATCTCCCGGTCGCGGGGGTCGTCGAAGTTCTGCACCTCCATGCCGTCGGTGGCGTCGCTCATGTAGTCCTGCCAGATGGGCGCGGCGATCCGGCCACCGTAGACGAGTCGGTAGAACTGGCCGTTGATGGTGGTGTTCTGCATCGGCCTGGTGCCCTCGGAGTGGCCGACCCACACCGCCGTGGCCATCTGCGGCACGTACCCGACGAACCACGCCGCGGTGTCGTCGTTGGCGGTACCGGTCTTGCCCGCCACCGGCCGGTCATCCAGCACCGCCTCTTCACCGGTGGCACCAGGAGAGGCGACGTGGTTCAGGGCGTAGTTCATCGCGTTCGCGACGTCCTCGTCGAGCACCCGTTCGCAGTTCGCGTCCGGGACCTCGAGCTCTTCACCGTCGGTGGTGGTGATGGAGTCGATCGCGATCGGCGAGCAGTGGATGCCGCCGGAGGCGTAGGTGGCGAACGCCTCGGCCATGGTCAGCGGGGCGACCTCGTTAGCGCCGAGCGTCATCGAGGGGACGATCTGCATCGAGTAGTCGCCGTAGGGCTGGTTGCCGTTGGCATCGGTGTAGGGCTCGCCGGGGTTGACGGTGGCGTGGTGGTAGCCCATCGACTGCACGGTGTCGGCGATGTCGCACAGGTTCATCTGGTTCGCCATGTTCACGAAGGCGGTGTTCACCGACTGCTCGGTGGCTCGCAGCACCGACATCCGCCCGCTGATCACGCTCTCCAGGTTGTTCGGCTCGTAGGGTGGGCCGCCGATCCGGACACAGCTGTCCCAGGAGGAGGAGGGGAAGCTCTGTCCAGTGGAACCGTTGACGTTGTCGTTCAACGAGTGCTCGTCGATCAGCCACTGAGTGAGTACGAACGCCTTGAACGTCGACCCGGTCCGGAACCCTCTCGACCCGCCGTGTGCCTGGTCGCCGTTGAAGTTGACCATGGTCGCCCGCGGATCGTCGTCTGTGGGTGAGCCGTAGCGGGTGTTCTGTGCCATTGCCAGGATGCGACCGGTGTCCGGCTCGACCGTGGACAGCGCGTTGGAGATCCCGGAGGAGTCGTCGACCGGGATAGCCCGGCGCAGTGCGTCCCAGGCGTCCTTCTGCTTCTCCGGGTCGAGCGTGGTGTGGATCCGCAGGCCCCCGGTCTGCAGCAGCTGGTTGCGGTCCGCACGCGTCTCGCCATAGGCCGGGTTGGAGAGGATCTCGGCGATGACGTAGTCGCAGAAGTAGGCGGCGGTGCCGGCCATGTCGCACCCCTCGGAGGCCGGGTTGGGGTTCAGCATGTCGTCGATCGAGGTGTCGATCGCCTCGTCGTACTCCTCCTGGGTGATCATGTCCTGGTTGAGCATCAGCCCCAGCACGGTGTTCCGGCGGTTCTCCGCGTCCTCCGGGTTCCGCACCGGATCCCACTTGCCCGGGGAGTTGGTGATGCCCGCGAGCATGGCCGACTCCGCGACTGTCAGGTTCGCGGCGCGGTGGTTGAAGTAGTAGCGGGAGGCGGCTTCCACGCCGTACTGGGAGGGGCCGAACTGGGCCACGTTCAGGTAGCCCTGCAGGATCTCGTCCTTGCTGCGGTGCTCCTCGAGCGCGATCGCCAGCTTGGCCTCACGGAGCTTGCGCCCGAGGGTGTCGGCAGTGGCCTCTCGGATCGCTTCCGGGTCGTCGGCGCGTCGACCCGCCTCGATCAGCACGTTCTTCACGTACTGCTGGGTGAGAGTCGAGCCACCCTGCTGGCTCGTGCCGATCAGGTTCAGCACCGCGGCACGCATGATGCCTTCGGGGTCGACCCCGCCGTGCTCGTAGAAGCGCTTGTCCTCCACCGCCACGACCGCGTTCTGCATGTTCTCCGAGATGTTGTCCAGCGGGACCACGATCCGGTTCCACTCCCAGATCCTGGCGAGCACCGAGTCGTCGGCCGCGTAGATGATGCTCTGCTCAGACATCTCCTCACTGCCCAGCTCTGTGGGCAGGTCCTCGAAGAGCTGGTCACCGGCATCGGTGGCTGCGCCGAGGGTGGCCACGGCAGGCATCAGGAAGCCTGCGGAGAGCACGCCGCCGATGCCTGCGACCAGCAGGAATGCGAGAAACATCGACACCAGCTGTGCGGCGTTGACCGTGCGAGAGGTCGATCGGGACGTGGAAGGCATGGCCTCTAGGGTACGGCGCGAAACTGGATGAACCGCCCAGGACCTGACAAACTCGCGAAAGAGGTGTATAACGCAAAGACGATGTAGGGGGCAGTTGCACCGAATGGCATCTCATCCCCTAGTATCGGTCAAGAAGTTGCCAAGGAGGGGCCTTGGTACACAAGCCGCTCAATGTAGAGAGGTGGGGAATGAACGCCAAGTTCGATGAGGAGTGGACCCTGCGGGCCGCGTGCGCCAAGCGTTCGCCGGACGAGCTGTTCGTCCAGGGGGCAGCGCAACGGCAGGCCAGAGAGGTCTGTTTCGCGTGTCCGGTACGACTGGAGTGCCTCGTGGACGCCCTGGACAACCGCATCCAGTACGGCGTCTGGGGTGGGATGACCGAACGGGAACGTCGCGCGCTGCTGCGCCGTGCGCCGTCGGTGGAGTCCTGGCGGACCACGCTCGATGATGTGGACCGGGACGAGATCACCGAGGAGATCGGCCGACGCTGGCCGGCTCCTCGACCGCGCCGTCGCACCGACAGCAGGCCGGTACTCAGCCCCCCGGCACCGGCAGAGCAGGTCGCTGCCGAGACGGCTGGCGACCGGCCGACGACCACAGCGCGGGGTGCGTAGTATCGGTGCCATGACACGCTGGGAGTACGCAACAGTTCCGCTGATCGTCCACGCCACCAAGCAGATCCTCGACCAGTGGGGAGATGACGGCTGGGAGCTCGTGCAGGTCGTGCCTGGTCCGGATGGGCAGGGGCTGGTGGCCTATCTCAAGCGAGAGAAGCAGTGAGCCTCGCCCAGCGACTCTCCGAGCTCGGGCTGACCCTTCCGGACGTGGTACCGCCGGTCGCGGCCTACGTCCCGGCCGTGCGTCAGGGCGACCTGGTCTACACCGCCGGGCAGCTGCCCATCATCGACGGGCAGCTGCCGGCGGCGGGCAAGGTCGGTGCCGGACCCGGTCTGGTGGACCCGGACACCGCGCACGACCTGGCGCGACAGGCGGCGTTGAACGGTCTGGCTGCGGCGGCCTCGTTGGTCGGCGACGTGGAGAAGCTCCGCCGCGTGGTCAAGGTGGTCGGATTCGTGGCCTCCGACCCGGCGTTCACTGCCCAGCCGCAGGTGATCAACGGCGCTTCCCAGGTGCTGCAGGAGATCTTCGGCGATGCCGGTGTGCACGCCCGCTCCGCGGTCGGGGTGGCCGTGCTGCCGATGGACTCCCCGGTCGAGGTGGAGCTGATCCTCGAGGTCGACTGACCTGCGCACCCCGGCGTGAGGTGCCAGCGGTGCCGAGAGAACCAGCGGTGCGGGCGGCGACAGTGGCGCCCGCACGATCGTCTGCTGGCGCGCGAACCTCAGCGGGCCCGGTGGGTGAGCCGGTCGATGTCGATCAGCACCACCGAGCGGCCCTGCAGCTGCAGCCAGCCGCGGTTGGAGAACTCCGCCAGCGCCTTGTTCACCGTCTCCCGGGTGGCGCCGACCAGCTGGGCCAGCTCTTCCTGGGTGAGGTCATGGGTGACCCGTAGGCCGGACTCGGTGCGTTCGCCGAACCGGCGGCCCAGGTCCAGCAGCGCCTTGGCCACCCGTCCGGGCACGTCGGAGAAGATCAGGTCGGCGACCTTGTTGTTCGTGCGGCGCAGCCGGAGCGCGAGGGAGCGCAGCAGGTGCTGGGACACCTCGGGACGGGCGTCCAGGACCTTCAGCAGTCCCTGGTGGGAGAGCTCCACCAGCTCGCTGGTGGCCAGTGCGGTCGCCGTCGCGGTGCGCTTGCCCGGGTCGTAGAGCGACACCTCGCCGAGGATCTCCCCGGGGCCGAGGATGGCGAGCAGGTGTTCGCGACCGTCCGGTGCCATGTGGCCGAGCTTGACCTTCCCGGACCCGATCACGAACAACCGATCACCCTGGGAGCCCTCATGGAAGATCTCCTCACCACGACGGAACGTGAGTTCGGTGGTGCGCTCACGAACCGCGCGATAGCTCTCGTCACTGAGCTCGGCGAAGAGCGGAGCGGATCGGACCACGGCCTCGTCCATCTGGGGTTCCCTTCATCTCGGTGTGAGGTCAGCCACAGTCTGCCATTCTTCTGGCTCCCGGTCTGCCCGCAACGCTGACCACCGTACAGGCGAACCAACGTGCGACTCCTCGGTGAGGTGCTGCAGGTGGAGGGTCTGGCCGACACTGTCATCGGCTCAATCCAGACCGGACAACCACTCCGTGAGCAGCTCGCTGACCTCCTCCGGCGCCTCCTCGGGCAGGAAGTGGCCGGCGCCGTCGATGCTCACCTGGGAGTAGCGGGCGCGGACGTAGTCCTTGTCCCGACGGTAGGCGCCCCGGTGGTACACCGGGTCGGCCGTCCCGGCCAGGCTCAGCACCGGCACCGTGACTGGCTGGTTCACCCGGGCCAGGTAGCGCCGTCCGTCCAACCGGGGGGTGGAGCGTACCGACCAGCGCAGCTGCTCCATCGCGCTGTGCGCCACGAACGGCAGCCGCATCGCGTCGGTGTACAACGCCACGTCTGGGCTCTGCCAGCCTGGGGCACTCCACTCTGACAGCAGGTGGGCCACGAGCTCGCCGTGGGTGATCGACCGCTCCGGGAACCACGGCACCTGCAGGTAGGCGAGCGTCTTCAGCGTGCTGGTCGTGGCCACCCGGGAGGCCTGCCGGTGCAGCGGCACCGGGTGCGGGGCGGCGAGCACCGCCACGGCGCGGGTGACCTGCGGGGCGATCGCCGGCATCGACCAGGCCACCTGCCCGCCGAGGCCGTGACCGACCACCACCGCCGAGGCAGCCCCGAGGGAACGGATCACCCCGCGCACGTCAGCGGCCATCGACGGGATGGCGTACGCGGCAGGCGGCTTGTCCGACCCGGCATACCCACGCAGGTCCATCGCGGCGACCCGGAAGCCCCGGGCAGCCAGAGCCTCCAGCTGGGCCCGCCATGCCCACCAGAACTGCGGAAAGGCGTGCAGGAGCAGCACCAGGGGAGCGGCGCCGTCGTCCGCACCAGAGATCGCCAGGTGGAACCGGCCCCCGTTCGCGGCCACCATCCGGTGCGTCCACGGGCCTTCCGGCAAGATGATGGACGGATCGACTCTCACGCTCACCGAGGCTACCGGCGCTCCGGCACGGACGGATCAGCCGAGAGACGGATCTCTTCTCGACCCCGGGGCCGACAGACCCCGAGGCTGACAGCGAAACGGCCGGTAGCCGAGGCTTCGCGCCCCGGCCACCGGCCGCTCACGTCCTGCCCGAGGGATCAGTCCCCGGCGCTGGCCTGCATGCCCGCGGTGATGGAGTCCATCACGGTGCTGTCGGCGAGCGTGGTCACATCGCCCACCGGACGGTTCTCCGCCACGTCCCGCAGCAGGCGGCGCATGATCTTCCCGGACCTGGTCTTCGGCAGCTCGGAGACCACCAGGATGGAGCGCGGCTTGGCGATCGGGCCGATCTCGTGGGCCACGTGGTTGCGGAGCTCGCCGACCACCTTCTCCCCTTCGGCCTCGGCGGCCTCCAGGGCGTCGCTGCGCAGGATCACGAACGCCACCACGGCCTGACCTGTGGTGTCGTCGGTGGCGCCGACCACTGCCGCCTCGGCCACCCAGTCGTGCGAGACCAGCGCCGACTCGATCTCCGTGGTGGACAGCCGGTGCCCGGAGACGTTCATCACGTCATCCACCCGGCCGAGCAGCCACAGGTCGCCGTCCTCGTCGTACTTGGCGCCGTCCCCGGCGAAGTAGGTGCCCGGGAACTGCGACCAGTAGGTGTCCTTGAACCGTTGGTCGTCACCCCAGATGGTGCGCAGCATCGCTGGCCACGGTTCGTTGATCACCAGGTAACCGCCGCCACCGGCGCCAACCGGCTGACCGGCCTCGTTCCACACGTCCGCGTGGACACCGGGCACGGAGACCTGGGCGGAGCCGGGCTTGGCGTCGGTGACCCCGGGTAGCGGGGAGATCATGATCGCGCCGGTCTCGGTCTGCCACCAGGTGTCCACCACCGGTGTGCGGTCGGCGCCGATCACCCGGCGGTACCAGATCCACGCCTCGGGGTTGATCGGCTCGCCCACGCTGCCCAGCACCCGCAGCGAGGACAGGTCGTACTCGCCCGGGATGTCCGCTCCCCACTTCATCATCGTGCGGATGGCGGTGGGCGCGGTGTACAGGATCGTCACACCGTACTTCTGCACGATCTCCCACCAGCGGCCCTTGTGCGGGCTGTCCGGGGTGCCCTCGTAGAGCACCTGGGTGGCGCCGTTGACCAGGGGCCCGTAGGTGACGTAGGAGTGGCCGGTGACCCAGCCGACGTCAGCAGTGCACCAGTACACGTCCGTCTCCGGCTTCAGGTCGAACACGTACCAGTGCGTGTAGGCCGACTGCACCAGGTAGCCGCCGGTGGTGTGCAGGATGCCCTTCGGCTTCCCGGTGGTCCCGGAGGTGTACAGGATGTACAGCGGGTGCTCGGCCTCGACCGGCACCGGGGTGTGTTCCTCAGAAGCACCCTCGAGGGCTTCGTGCCACCACAGGTCCCGGCCGTCGGTCCAGGCGACGTCCTGACCGGTGCGCTGGACCACCAGCACGTTCGTCACGTCCGTGTCGTCGTGGCTGAGCGCCTCGTCCACGGCAGGCTTGAGGGCGCTCGGCTTGCCGCGACGGTAGCCACCGTCCGCGGTGATCACCACCTTCGCGTCGGCGTCGATGATCCGCGAGTGCAGTGCCTCGGCGGAGAAGCCGCCGAAGACCACGGAGTGCGGAGCACCGATCCGGGCGCAGGCGAGCATCGCGATGACCGTTTCGGGGATCATCGGCAGATAGATCGCCACCCGGTCACCGGTCTTCACACCGAGCGACTCCAGCGCGTTGGCGGCCTTGGACACCTCCCGCTTGAGGTCGGCGTAGGTGATCTCGCGGGTGTCGCCGGGCTCCCCCTCGAACAGCAGCGCGACACGGTCGCCGTTGCCAGCCTCCACGTGCCGGTCGACGGCGTTGTACGCGGCGTTCAGCTTGCCGTCGGCGAACCAGCGGGCGGTCGGGGCGCCGGAGAAGTCCAGCACCTCCTCGAACGGGGTGTCCCAGCTGATGAAGCGTCTGGCCTGATCCGCCCAGAACGCCAACCGGTCTGCCTTGGCCTGCTCGTACAGCTCCGGCGTGGCGTTGGAGCTCGCGGCGAACTCCGGGCTGGGCGGGAACGAGCGGGTCTCGGTGAGGAGATTCTCCAGTGTCGTTTGTTGGTCAGTCACAGTTCCTCCGAGCAGCGTCTGCGGTGCAGGTACTCTCTCAGCCTATGCCTCCTGGCGGTGTGACCGAAGCCCGGACGGCCAGGCAGCGGTGTGGCTGCGACCGGTGGCCCCGTGGCTGCGACCGGCGGTCGGGCGCTTGGAGGTGGTGCCCCGCGTGCTCAGGTGTGCTGACCTCGGGTCAGGCCTCCAGCGCGGCTTTGCGGCGTTCCTCGCGCCGGCCTTGGCGCCGGGCCCCGTGCGAGACGACACCGACGAAGATGAAGGTGATCCCGTACAGCAGCAGCCGGCCGGAGTGACCGTCGGAGACCAGGTGGTCGAAGATGTTCGTGCCGAACTGGCCGAGCCGGTCGAAGATCATCGACTGCGAGGCGAGGAAGTCGGCGACGATCTGCGGGATGATGAGGAACGCGGCCCCGATGAGGGTGGCGATCGAGCCGATGATGATCGAGCCCACCGAGGACCAGCGCGCCGCCATCAGCATGATGATCAGCGTGATCAACCCGCCACCGAGCTCGACCAGGCCCATCACGTTGACCGCTTCGAGGTTCTGGCTCAGTGAGTAGGAGATGCGCTCGCCGCCGTCGCTGACCAGGTACCAGGTGACCGGGCCGAACACGATCGCGATCAAGATGCCCCACCAGTGCGCGGCGGCACGGGACCTGGGGCCCTCGTCGAAGTCGGCGAACGGGTCGTCCTCGGCGAGCGGGACCGCCTCACCGTCGGTGGCCATCGTGGTGGTCTGGGGCTCGCCGGCAACCTCGGACGTGCCCGCGGCCCCGGTCCCCGCGGCCCCGGTCCCGGCCGGCGCGCCCGCACCGGCGGCCGCCCCTGCGACCCCGGCCCCGGCTGCGGTACCGGAAACGCCGTCCGCGTCCTGGGCCGGCTGACCGGTCTCGGTCGGTTCGGCGCCGGAGGATGCGACCCGGCCGAACCGGCGGGCGCGCTCGGCGCGCAGTGCCTCGTCCTCTTCCTCGGTGGGCAGCTGGCGGGTGGCAGGCTCGGCGCCCGCTGCAGGGGAACCGAACGTCTGCGTCGGGGGTGCGGTGTCCGCCGGTGAGCCGGCAGGAGGTTCGTCGACCGGTGCGGCGGCGGGTTCGTCCACCGGGGGTGCGGCCGGCGGCTCGGCGGCGGGTTCGTCCGCGGCGCCCGGCGCCGGCGGAGGTGCGGCTCCGGCCAGCTCGCTGTCCGGCACGTCCGTGGTCCCCCGGGGCTCTGCGCCTCCGGCGAGAGGATCCGGCGTCGCGGCAGGCGGCGGCGTGCTCGGGACGCTGGCCTCGTCGGTGGACGCCTCGGGCGTGTCGGGGTCAGGCGTCACGTCACGTGCGTCGTCGTTGCTGTTCGGCGGGACGGTGCTCACTGTGTCCTCCACGGTGGGTGATGGATTCACGGTAGCGACGCAACCGCCCGGCACGTGGTGGGGCGCGCCGGTGTTCCGGCAGGACGTCGGTGCAGCGGCACACCGGCCTCCAACGCAACAACGGCGCTTCCGCAGAAGCGCCGTTGTCACCTTCACCGGTGTGGGGTATCAGGCGTGCATCCTCAGGTAGTCGCTGCGGGCAAGCCCGGTCGACCAGTCCTTCACGTGGACTAAACGCGCGTGGGTTCCCACGCCCGGATGAAGTTGTCCCCCCTGTATACACCCTCAGTCGCAGGTGCGAAAGAGGAACGGCACGCCGCAGTGCAGCGAGCCGTACCGGGCCAGGTGAGCTCCGCCGTCGTGCCTCGTTGTCCACAACCCCCTCGCCGGTGCCTCCCGACCGACGGCAGGGGGAGAGATGCTCAGGTGAGCCGAACAGCACAGGACGGAGGCGTGATGGACCAGACGGTACGCGCTGTGGCGCTGCGCTCCGGGGACGCCGACCTGATCGAGGAGGTGCGGGCGGTGCTCGCGCTGGCGGACCTGCCGCTGGTGATCCATCCGCCCGGGGCGCCGCCACCGCGGGTCACCCTGCTGCTGGACAGTGCCGTGGAGGCACAGACCGACGACGTTCCCTGGGTTGCTCCGGGGCAACGCGCCCTCTGGGTGGGGTGCGCGCCCGTGACCACGCCCGACGGCGGTCGTTGCCTTGCCCTGCCGGCGCACGCGGAGGAGCTGCTCACCCGGGCCAGGACAGCCTGCCAACCGCGCCGGGCGCAGGTGGTCGGGGTGGTCGGAGCGCGGGGTGGTGCCGGGGCCACGTCACTGGCTGCGGTCCTCGCCCGCGCGTGTGCGAAGGAGAGCCTGGCCGTGGCGCTGGTCGACCTGGACGGTGCCGGCCCGGGACTGGATCTCACCCTGGGTCTCGAGCACGAGGGTGGGCTGCGCTGGGCAGACCTGGACGGCTCCGAGGGCACCCTCCCGGAGCGGGCGCTGGAGGAGTCGTTACCCAGCTGGTGCGGGGTGCACGTGCTCTCCGCGGACGTCCGCGGCGGACCTGCGGGGCCGTTGGCGCTCGGCGCCGTCGATGCGCTGGCTGCCGGCCACGACGTGGTCGTCCTCGACCTGCCCCGGGTTCATGCGCACTGGGCGATGCACTGCACGGTGCTGCTGATCGTGACCACCTGCGACGTGGTCGGTGGCGAGGCGGTCCGGGCCACTCGCAGTGCGTGGGACGGGGTGGAGACCCGCCTGGTGGTACGCGGACCGGCCCCGGGCGGGCTGACCCCGGAGGAGATCGCCGAGGCTGTTGGGTTGCCGTTGGCTGTCACGATGCGCTCGGAGCGCGGGCTGAGTGCAGGCGTGGAACGCGGAGTGGCACCGGGGGACAACCGGCGTGGTGCCCTGTTCCGGGGTGCGCGCCGGCTGGTGGCCGACCTCGGGCTGGCGTCCTGATGAGCGCCGGTATCGACCAGGTCCGGCGCACGGTCCTGGACACGCAACGGCCGGGTGGGGCCGGGGTGCCACCGGGGGTGGTCAGCCGGGCGGTGCGGACCTCACCAGGGGTGCGCACCGATGCCGCCCAGCTTGCCCTGGAACGCGTTGCCCGTTCGGAGATGCTCGGCGCCGGCCCGGTGCTGCAACCGTTGCTCGACGACCCGGCGGTCACCGACGTGCTGGTCAACGGGGACGGCTCGGTGTGGGTGGACCGCGGTGACGGCCTGGAGGTGCGGCCGGAACGGCTGCCCGACCCACGACGGCTGGCCACCCGGCTCGCTGCTGCGGCCGGTCAGCGCCTGGACGATGGTGCGCCGGTGGCTGAGGGCAGGTTGCCGGACGGGACCCGGTTGCACGCCGTGCTCGCTCCGCTCAGTGCGGAGGGGGCGACGATCTCGTTGCGCACCGTGCGTCGGCGAGCGTTCGCCCTGGCCGAGCTGGCTGAGGCCGGGTTGACGGGCCCCCGCGGTGCGCAGGTGCTCGAGGCGCTGGTGGCGCTGCGGGCGAACGTGCTGGTCAGCGGCGCCACCGGGAGCGGGAAGACCACTCTGGTGGCGAGCCTGCTCTCGTTGGTGCCAGGCACCGAACGGATCCTGTGCATCGAGGAGGCTACCGAGCTCGCCCCCACCCACCCGCACGTGCTGCACCTGCAGGTGCGCCGGGCCAACGTGCAGGGAGCAGGGGAGATCGACCTGGCCCAGCTCGTGCGCACAGCGATGCGGATGCGCCCGGACCGGTTGGTCCTCGGGGAGTGCCGCGGTGCGGAGGTGCGGGAGGTGCTGGCAGCGCTGAACACCGGGCACGACGGCGGCTGGGCCACTGTGCACGCGAACGCGGCTGCGGACGTGCCCGCACGGCTGATGGCTCTTGGTGCGATGGCCGGGATGGCCCCGGCGGCGGTGGCGGTGCAGGCACTGGCCGCCGTCGATGCGATCGTGCACCTGACTCGGGATGGCGGTGGCCGGCACGTGGCCCAGGTAGCGGTCCTCCGGGACGACGGCGCAGGCGGGATGCGTAGTGACCTCGCCCTGGTCCGGGGTTCTCAGGGCGACCTGGAACCGGCCGGGGCGTGGCCGCAGCTGGCCCGGCGGCTGGACGGCGGCGCGTGGCCGGGTGAGCGATGAGCACGTGGCTGCCGGTGGTGCTGCTGGTCGTGGCCGGGCTGCTGCTGGCCCAGCCGGGCCGGCGCCCCCGGCCCGGATCCGGACAGAGCCACGTGGGCGCCGGCCGCCAGCCGCTCGCCGACCCTGTCCGGGTGCAGGAGCGAGCAGGACGGCCGGGCGCCCGCGGCAGGATGAGCACAGCGGGGCGTCGTGCTGCTGGCACTCGGCGCAGTGGTGGCGAACGATCTCGCGCCGCCGGCCGCCCGGGTGATGCGGATCTGCCACTGGGTGCGGCACTGGTCGAGGTCGCCGCCCGGTTGCGCACCGGGATGGATGTCCCGCGGGCGTGGCGGACCACCCTGGCCGGCCAGCCTGGCGCGCCGGCGACATTGGCGGAGCTGGCGGACCGGCTGCCTGCCGGGCCGCGCGCTGACGCTGTGGCCGGAGCCCGCACCGCCGTGGCGGTGGCCGACCAGCTCGGCGCCCCGGTGGCGGACGTGCTGGAGTGCTGCGCCCAGGGTCTCGCTGAGGCCGAGGAAGGGGCCGGGCAGCGCCGCAGCGCGATGGCTGCGCCCCGGGCGACCGCCCGGCTGCTGGCCTGGTTGCCGTTGGCGGGACTCGGTCTGGGCGTGCTGCTCGGGGTGGACCCGCTGGTGGTGTTCGCCGACGGTGGCCTCGGCACGGCGAGCCTGCTGCTCGGGCTGCTGCTGATGCTGCTCGGGCGGCGCTGGTCGGCGCTGCTGGTCGGGCGTGCGCAGCGGGCGGGTTCCTGATGCCGGCCGCCACCGCGGTGCTCGTCCTGGTGCTCAGTGCACTGGCCCCGCTGCCGTGGGCGCTGGGTGGGCGTCCTCTGCGGGCGGGGACGGGGCGAGGTGAGCCCGGCCGGCGGGCCGGGGCCGACCGGTGGGTCGATCCGGCTGTGCTGCTGGACATCACCCGGTCGGCGATCGTGGCCGGCGCGAGCGTTCCGGGCGCCCTGGGCGCGCTCGCCGAGGCGCTGCCACCCGAGCAAGGCCGGCCGCTGCACCGGGTGGTCACCGCGCTGCGGCTGGGCGCGTCGTGGACTGAGGCTTGGCAGGGCGCACCCGCCGAGCAGCGGGACCTGCGCCGTGCGTTGGGGCCGGCCTGGGTCGACGGCGTCTCTCCGGTGCCGCTGCTGCGGCAGGCCGCAGAGAGCATCCGGGCCCGCCGCACCGCCCGGGCTCGGGAGGCGGCGGCCAGGCTGGGGGTCCGCCTGGTGCTGCCGCTCGGGCTGTGCCTGCTGCCCGCGTTCGTGCTGCTCGGGCTGGTGCCGGTGCTGCTGTCCACCGGTATCGAGCTGATCGGTGGCTGAGCAGCACCGTGCCCAGGACTCTGGAGTGGTCGGTGAGGTGCCAGGTTGTCCACAGCCCGGGGGTGGGTGCCCGGCCGCCGCCCACCCGGTTCACGCAGGCTCGAAGCACTGGGGCCGCTCCGGGCCCCGACGAGGAGAGGAGAGCCGATGAGAACCGATTGCGGACGTTCCGCGTGGCGTCGCCGGATCCGGGCGGCCGCCCAGCACCGGTGGTCGGCCGTACGCCGCACCGCCCAGGCCGGGATGGCCACCGCCGAGT
>DATGRZ010000050.1:0-2207 GCA_035303065.1 Ruania sp. | reverse complement strand
GCCGGCTGCCCCGTTGGATGCCGGTGAGCTCCTCGTGCAACCCTGCTGCCACCGGTCCGGGCCGCCCCTCACCGACGGTCTCGTCGAAGCCGGCGCCGGCGAGCCGGCCGATCGGGGTGATCACCGCAGCGGTGCCGCAGGCGAAGATCTCCGCCACGCGGCCGGTGCGCAGCCCGTCGAGCACCTCAGCCAGCGGGATGGGACGTTCGGTCACCGTACGTCCCTGCTCGCGGCACAGGTCGAGCACCGAACGCCGGGTCACCCCGTCCAGGATGGTGCCGGACAGCTCGGGGCTGTGCACCGCCCCGTCGCTGGTGACCATGAGCAGGTTCATGCTGCCGATCTCCTCCAGCAGCGTGTTCGTGGCGGCGTCCAGGAAGCACACCTGGGCACAGTCATGGTCAGCCGCCTGCCGCTGCGGGAGCAGGCTGGCCGCATAGTTGCCACCGCACTTGGCCGCTCCGGTGCCACCTGCGCCGGCCCGGTGCTGACCGTCGGCCACCCAGATGGACACTGGTTCGAACCCGGCAGAGAAATAGGGCCCCGCCGGGGAGGCGATCACCAGGTAGTCGATCACCCGGGCTGCGCGCACGCCCAGGAATGCTTCGGCGGCGAACATGAACGGGCGCAGGTACAGGCTGGTGCCCGGCCCGTCCGGCACCCAGGCGGAGTCCGCTGACACCAGTGCGCGGATCGAGGCGAGGAAGTCCGCCTCCGGCAGCTCGGGCAGCGCCAGCCGACGGGCCGAGGCAGCGAACCGGGCAGCGTTCAGCGCCGGCCGGAACGCCCATACCGACCCGTCCTGGTGCCGGTAGGCCTTCAGCCCTTCGAAGATCTCCTGGCCGTAGTGCAGCACCGCTGCGGCCGGGTCCAGGACCAGCGGCGCGTACGGTTCGACCCGCCGTTCACCCCAGCCGCCGTCTGCGGTCCACCTGGCCCGCGCCATGTGGTCGGTGAAGACGCGCCCGAACCCGGGCGCGGCCAGCGCCCGGTCGCGCTCGGCGGACGAGCGCGGACCAGGGTGCGCCTGGAGGCGATAGTGCGGGGCGCCGTCGTCGGCTGTACGGGAGTGAGCAGGCACGGTACTGATCATGGCCCTTCCACCTGGGGAGTCGGTGGCCCCGGGCGGTCGCGCGGGGTCAGGTGGGGTTGAGCGCTGGGCGGCGGGCTGTCGGGTCTCGGGCTCGCGGGCGCAGGCTCAGCCGCGTACTCGGGCGGCGAGCGCGTCGCCGATCTGAGCGGTGCTGCGCGCAGTGCCGTCACGCTCGGCGATGTCCGCGGCGACGGCCTCCTCGATCGCCCGAGCCTGCTCAGGCAGCTCGAGGTGGTCCAGCAGCAGTGCCACGGACAGGATCGCTGCTGTGGGGTCGGCCTTCTGCTGCCCGGCGATGTCCGGGGCCGAGCCGTGCACCGGTTCGAACATGGACGGTGCCGTGCGGTCGGGGTTGACGTTGCCGGAGGCGGCCAGCCCGATCCCGCCGGTGATGGCGGCGGCCAGGTCGGTGAGGATGTCGCCGAACAGGTTGTCGGTGACGATCACGTCGAACCGGGACGGGTCGGTGGCCAGGAAGATGGTGGCCGCGTCCACGTGCAGGTAGTCGACCGCGACCTCGGGGAACTCCGCGGACACGGCGTCCACAGTGCGCCGCCACAGGTGCCCGGCGTGCACCAGCACGTTGTGCTTGTGCACCAGGGTGAGCTTCTTCCGCGGCCGGGCCTGGGCGCGGGCGAACGCGTCCCGCACCACGCGCTCCACCCCGAAGGCGGTGTTCACGCTGACCTCGGTGGCGATCTCCTGCAGGGTCCCCACCCGCAGCGCTCCCCCGTTGCCGACGTACGGGCCCTCGGTGCCCTCCCGCACGACGACGAAGTCCACCTCTCCCGGATCGGCCAGCGGGGAGGGCACGCCCGGGTAGAGCCGGGAGGGGCGCAGGTTCACGTAGTGGTCCAGGGCGAAGCGGAGCTTGAGCAGCAGGCCCCGCTCCAGCACGCCGGAGGGCACACTAGGATCACCGACCGCACCGAGCAGGATCGCATCGTGGCTGCTGATCGCGGCCAGGTCCTCATCGGTGAGGGTCTCGCCGGTGGCGTGCCAGCGGCCCGCGCCGAGGTCGAAGTCAGTGTGCTCGATCGTGGTGCCGGTGCCGGCCAGCGCGGTGTCGAGGACCTTCAGTCCCTCCGCGGTGACCTCCGGACCGATTCCGTCG
>DATGRZ010000049.1:0-11991 GCA_035303065.1 Ruania sp. | reverse complement strand
GCCAAGCAGCGGGCCCGGGCGGCGATCCAGGCGGTGGCGGTGGCGTTCGGGGTGATCGTGGCGTTCGTGCTGTTCGGGAAGTACATCCTGAACTTCCTGGGGATCTCTGTGCCCGCGCTGCAGGCCTCCGGTGGTCTGCTCTTGCTGCTGGTGGCGATGGAGCTGCTCACCGGTAAGGCGGAGGAGCCTTCGGCGAGCGGGAAGGTGAACGTGGCGCTGGTGCCGCTGGGCACCCCGCTGCTGGCCGGCCCGGGTGCGATCGTGGCGGCGATGCTCGCGGTGGAGTCCTCCGGTGGCAGCGTGCCCGGTTGGGTGGCGATCATGCTGGCGATCGTGGCCGTGCACGTGTGCCTGTACCTGGCGATGCGGTTCTCGGTGATCGTGCACCGGGTGCTGGGGGAGGGCGGCACCACGCTGGTCACCCGGATCGCGGGGCTGCTGCTGGCCGCGATCGCGGTGCAGCTGATCGCCGATGCGGTGCGCGCTTTCATCCTCGGCGGCTGACTGCCCGGCGTCCTCACGCTGGCAGCCGCTCGTCGGTCACTCAGCCGGCTTGCCACCGTGGGTGCGGCGGCGACGACGCCGACGGCGCTGCCCGCCACCGCCCGCCGCGCGCTCGGAGCCGGTGCGCTCGCCGCCGTCCCGGCGGGACCGGTCACCACCGGAGCCACGCCCGCCGCGGCCGCCACCGGATCCACCTCGGCCGCCACCGGAGCCGCCGCGGCCGCCACCGGATCCACCTCGGCCGCCGCGACCGCCACCATCGCGGCCACGACCACTGCGAGACCGGCCACCCCCGCCGGAGCGCTGGCCGGTCTCGCCGATGTCCTCGATCTCCTCGGCGTCCAGCCCGGCGCGGGTGCGCTCGGACCGGGGCAGCCGGCCGGTGACGTTCTCGGCGATGTTCAGGTCGGAGTACACGTGCGGGGAGGAGGAGTAGGTCTCCGGCGGCTCGCCCAGACCCAGGTCCAGGGTGCGGTCGATGAGCATCCACCGTGGTACGTCGTCCCAGTCCACGAACGTGATCGCGGTGCCGGTGTTGCCGGCGCGGCCGGTACGCCCGATCCGGTGCACGTAGGTCTTCTCGTCCTCTGGGCACTGGTAGTTCAGCACGTGCGTGACGTCGTCGATGTCGATACCGCGGGCGGCCACGTCGGTGGCGACCAGCACGTCCACCTTGCCGTGCCGGAACGCGCGCAGTGCCTGCTCCCGGGCCCCCTGGCCGAGGTCGCCGTGGATCGCTGCTGCCGCGAACCCGCGATCGTTCAGCTCGTCGGCCACCTTGGCGCAGGTGCGTTTGGTGCGGGCGAAGACGATGGTCAGCCCGCGCCCCTCGGCCTGCAGGATCCGGGAGAGCAGCTCCACCTTGTCCATCGCGTGCGCCCGGTAGACCAGCTGGCGGGTGGTGGCCAGCGTGGCGCCGTCGTCACCGGGGTCGTGGGCGCGGATGTGCGTGGGCCGGGACATGTACCGGCGGGCCATCGCCACCACCGGACCGGGCATCGTCGCCGAGAACAGCATGGTGTTCCGGCTGCCCGGGGTGGCTGCGAGCAGTGTCTCCACGTCCGGGAGGAAACCGAGGTCGAGCATCTCGTCAGCCTCGTCGAGCACCACAGTGCGCACATGCTTCAGCTGCAGGTGCCCCTGCTTGAGCAGGTCGATCATCCGGCCGGGCGTACCGACCACGACCTCCACACCACGCTGCAACGACTCGATCTGCGGTTCGTAGGCCCGCCCGCCGTAGACCTGCAGCACCCGCACCTTGCGTCGACGGGACGCGGTGGCCAGGTCACCGGCCACCTGCACCGCCAGCTCCCGGGTGGGCACCACCACCAGCGCCTGCGGCTTGCCGGCGGTGGGGAAGGTGTCCCAGCCCTCCTCCCCGGGGGCGATGATCTCCTGCAGCAGCGGGATGCCGAAGCCGAGGGTCTTCCCGGTCCCGGTCTTCGCCTGGCCGATGATGTCCCGGCCCTGCAGTGCCACCGGGAGGGTGAGCGCCTGGATCGGGAACGGGTGGGTGATGCCCACGTCCGCCAACGACTGCACGGTCTCGGCGCGGACCCCGAAGTCCGCGAACGACTGCGACTCCTCGGCACGTAGGTCGTCCACCGGTCCGGAGTCCACGGTGTCGGCGACGACGTCGTCAAGGTCTTCGGCAGCGGTCTGGGTCGATTCGGTCACTGAATACCTGTTCGGTTGCGGCGATGCTGCCGTGCGGCTCCCGCGCACGCGGAGCGGGACAGGACAGCTCACCTGGTCGTGGTAGCC
This sequence comes from Ruania sp., assembly GCA_035303065.1. Taxonomy (GTDB): domain Bacteria; phylum Actinomycetota; class Actinomycetes; order Actinomycetales; family Beutenbergiaceae; genus Ruania. Next base: position 9,723 of record DATGRZ010000049.1, on the reverse strand, counting down.
GATCGCAGAGATGTCATTGCCGGCGCGAACCGGCGAGTACCGCGTGATCTACCGTTCCTTCGGGCGACCGGGCAACCGTGTACAGGCCAAGTCTAGCGGGTCTGTGGCCGCACACCCGTTCATCCGGGCTGGACCGGCTCAGATCGTGCCGAAGCCCACCGGACGCGGTAGCTGCGCCCCGATCTCCACATACGCCAGCGCGCCCGCCGGCACCACCACCTGGCGCCCCTTCTCGTCGGTGAGCGTGAGCACAGCAGAACTGTTGCCCTTGGCCTGCTCTTCCAACGCCTCGGTGACCGCCTTGTGCACGGCTTCCGACTCGCCGTCGAACTCCAGGCTCAGCTCCCGGCTGACGTGCTTCACCCCGATGGTGATCTCCACTACCGCTCCTCAGGTCGACTCAGGTACCGACGTGCGCCGGTACCGCTGCTGTGTCCCATCGTATGTCCCCGCAGTGACACCATGGACCCATGCGTCGGTTCCTGCTCGCGATGGTGGCTGTAGCCCTCGGGGTGTTCCTCGGGGTGCTGCTCGCCCCGTTCGTGCTGACCTCCGGCACCGGAGAGCCCAGCCCCACCGCCGCCGACGCCCGGAGCCAGGACCCGGCCAGCCGCAACGCTGATCGCGATTCGGTCGCCGAGGGCGCCACCGGCCCGGCCCGAGCGGACGGGAACCCGATGGCGGCCGAGGACGCCAGCGAGGGCGCCGGCGAGGACGCCAGCGGAGAGTCGACCGAGGAACCGAGCGAGGAACCGACCGAGGAGCCCACCCTGTCGCCAGCGGAGCGGGCCGATGCCCGCGCCGGGGTACGCGACCGAGACGTTCCCGAGGCCGGCGACGGCACGCTGACCGTCGTCCCCGGTGAGCAGGACGCGCCCGACCCGGACGCCGACCAGGTCCTGCAGATCCGGGTCGAGGTGGAGGACGGTCTGTCGATCGACGCCCGGCAGTTCGCCACGTTCGTGATGGACACGCTGAACGACCCGCGCAGCTGGGGCCACGACGGTGCGGTCTCGTTCGCCCGCACCGACGCCGATCCTGACTTCCGGGTGGTGCTCGCCTCCCCGGACGAGGTGGATGCGATGTGTGCCCCGCTGCGCACGGTCGGCCTGTACTCCTGCGGCCGGAACGGGCACGCCGCGCTGAACGCGATGCGCTACGCCCAGGCGACCGATGAGTTCCTAGAGAACGGTTCCATCACCGCCTACCGCCAGTACCTGGTGAACCACGAGGTGGGTCATCTGCTGGGACATCAGCACCAGTCCTGCCCGGGAACGGGTGAGGTGGCCCCGGTGATGCAGCAGCAGACGATCACCTTGGACGGCTGCACCCCGAACGCCTGGCCGCAGCCCTGACCGTGCGTCCGGCTCGGGCTGCGGTGTCGGCGGTCGATGATGGGATCGGGGTATGACGTCGCCGGAGGACACTTCGCTCGCCGTGCAGGAGGCCATCCTTGCCGGCGGGCACCACGTCGTGCACGGGGCGCCTGGGACCGGCAAGAGCACGACGGCGGTCCTCACCTTCACCCGTTGGCTCACCGCCACCTCAGGTGCTGGGGTGCTGCTGGTGCCCACCCGCCGTCGGGCAGCCGTGGTGCGCGACCAGGTGGCCGCGCAGCTGGCGCGCACCACCTCCTCGGTGCTGGTGCGCACCCCCGCCTCCCTCGCCTTCGCCGTGCTGCGGCTGCGGGCCACGCTGCGCGGGGAACCGCCGCCGACGCTGGTGAGTGGACCGGAGCAGGACCAGATCCTGACCGAGCTGCTCGCCGGACACACGGCCGGGGAGGGGGTGGCGATCGACTGGCCGGCCGCGGTGCCGGCGCAGGCACTGAGCCTGCGGGCGTTCCGCGACGAGCTGCGGGACCTGCACATGCGCGCCGCCGAGGCCGGTCTGGACGGGCAGGGCCTGGCCGCGTGGGGGGAGCGCCACCACCGGCCGGAGTGGGTGGCCGCCGGCGCCCTGCTGACCGAGTACACCCAGGTGATGGCGCTCAGCCAGACCACTCCGGACCGTGGGGCCCGCTACGACGCTGCCACGATCGTCGACGAGGCTACCCACGCGCTGCACACCTGGGAGCAGGACGTCCCCGGCACCGAGCGGCCCCGTTGGGACCTGGTGTTGCACGACGACTACCAGGACGCCACCCTGGCTACTGCCCGGCTGCTGGATGCACTGGCCGGTGACGGTGCCCGGCTGGCCGTCTTCGGGGATGCGGACGTGGCGGTGCAGCAGTTCCGCGGCGGGTTGCCCGCCCTGCTGCACACCGCCTCCCTCCCGCCTGGGCAGGACGGTGCCTGGGGCGCCCGCACCCACGTGCTCACCCGGCTGTGGCGGCACGGTCCCGGGCTGCGCGGACCGGTCGCCGAGCTCAGCGCCGGGCTGCCCACGTTGCAGGAGACCCGGCGCCGGCGGGCCGAGCCGGTGGATGCGCAGTCGCGGCTGCGCACCGCGCTGCTGGCCAGCGACGCGCAGCAGGTCGCCTACATCGCCCGGTACCTGCGCGAGCAGCACGTGCACCAGCAGGTGCCCTGGTCGCAGATGGCCGTGGTGGTGCGCTCTGGTGAGCTGGCGGGGGCGATCCGTCGCGGGCTGCGCAGCGCGGGCGTGCCGCTGGAGATGGCGCTGCCGGACCGTCCGCTGCGGGAGGAGCCGGCGGTGGCGGCGCTGCTGCTCGCCCTGCGGGTGGTGCTGGCCGACCGGCTGGATCCCGAGGACGCGGTGGCGCTGCTGTGTTCACCGGTGGGCGGGATGGATGCGGTGACCGTGCGGGCGCTGCGCCGCCGGCTGCGACAGGCGGAGCGGAACGCCGGGGGTGCGCGGCGCTCCGAGGAGCTGCTCGCTGCCCTGCTCACCGGTGATGCGGGGCTGGCCGAGGTGGAGCTGCCCGGTCGCCTGGCCCGCGGGATGGGCCAGCTGCTGGCGGTGCTGGCCGCCGGTCGGGAGGCGCTGGCCGCGGAGGCCGCCACTGTGGAGACCGTGCTGTGGGCGATCTGGTCGGCCACCGGGTTGGCCGGCACCTGGCAGCGGCGGGCACTGGCCGGTGGGGTCGGTGCGGACCGGGCCGATGAGGACCTGGATGCGGTGATGGCACTGTTCCGCGCCGCGGAGCAGTTCACCGACCGGGCCACGATGGCCTCCCCGGCCGGGTTCCTGGCCCACCTTGAGGCGCAGGACTTCCCCGCGGACACTCTCGCCGAGCAGGGCCGCCTCGGCGATGCGGTCGCGGTGCACACACCGGCCGGTGCGGCCGGTGGCGAGTGGGACGTGGTGGTGGTCGCCGGTGTGCAGGAGGAGGTCTGGCCGGACCTGCGCATCCGTGACTCGTTGCTCGGCGCCGCCGAGCTGGCCGACATTGCCACTGCCCGGCACGTGGCCACCTCCCGGGACCAGGCTGGCGCCGAGACCGACCGGTTCCGCCGCGCCCGCAGGGAGGTGTACGAGGGAGAGCTGCGCGCCTTCGTGGCCGCCTGCTCCCGCGCTCGCCGTGAGGTGCTGGTCACCGCAGTGCTGAACACCGACGCCCGCCCGTCGGTGTTCGTGGAGAAGCTGTTGCCCGAGGCGGAGGAGGCGCCCACCATCGCCCAGGTGCCGCACCCCCTGGACCTGCGCGGGCTGGTCGGCCGGCTCCGCGCCCAGCTTCGCCCGGTGCTGCAGGACCGGCCGGTGCCCGCCGAGGAGCTGGCGCTGGCGTCCGAGGCGGCAGCGTTGCTGGCCCACCTGGCCGAGCGGGACGTGCCCGGCGCGGACGCGAGCCAGTGGCCGCCGCTGCTGGCGGTCACCAGCACGGACCGGCTTGCCGGACCGGACGAGCAGGTGGTGGTGAGCCCGTCCACGATGGAGCTGGTCGCCACCTGCCCGTTGCGCTGGATGCTCACCCGGTCCGGTGGCCAACCCGCGGACAGCGCCGCGCAGAGCTTGGGCAACCTGATCCACGAGATCGCCGCCAACCACCCGCACGGCTCCCGTCAGCAGCTGCGTGCGGACCTGGACGCGCGCTGGCACGAGCTCGACCTGCCCGCCGGGTGGGTAGGTGCGGTGCAGCGCCGCCGCGCCGAGGAGATGGTGGACAAGCTCGCTGACTATCTCGTCGCCCACCCCGGGCCGGTCGCCACTGAGGTGCCCTTCGAGGTGGACCTGGGCCGGGCGGTGCTCCGTGGCCGGGTGGACCGGGTGGAGCTCACCTCCGACGGCGTGCGGGTCGTGGATCTGAAGACCGGCACCACTCCGGTCAGCACGGCGGACGCCGCCCGTCACCCACAGCTCGGCAGCTACCAGGTGGCCGCCGAACGAGGCGGCTTCGCCACTGCGTTCGGTGCCGAAGAGGGCAGCGGAGAACCGCGGGACCGCAGCGGCGGTGCCGCCCTGCTCTATGTGGGTACCAAGGCGAAGAACGCCGCCCAGCGCGACCAGCTGCCACTGGCCGACGACACCGAGCCCACCTGGGCCGAGGAGCTCGTCCGGGAGGGGGCGCAGACGATGGCCGCAGGCCACTTCGAGGCGCGGCCGAACGAGACCTGCCGCACCTGCCCGGTGCGCACCTCCTGCCCGGCGCAGCCCGAGGGTGGGCGGGTGGCCCGATGACCACGAGGAGCCCCCGCGCAGGTACGCCGAGGGACGAGGTGTGCCGCAGCGAGGCACCGTGGTGGCAGCGGAGAGGATGCTGATGACCACGAGGAGCCCGATGGCTACCACCTGGAGTGCGGCCGCGATCGCTGACGCCCTCGGACGACCCCGCCCCACCCCGGAGCAGACCGCGGTGATCGAGGCGGACCTGGAACCGATGCTCGTGGTGGCCGGTGCCGGCTCGGGCAAGACCGAGACGATGGCCGCCCGGGTGGTCTACCTGGTGGCCAACGAGCTGGTCCGACCCAGCGAGATCCTCGGCCTGACCTTCACCCGGAAGGCAGCCTCGGAGCTGTCCGTGCGGATCCGGTCCCGGCTGCGCCGTCTCGCCCGTGCCGGGGTGAGCAGCCCGGAGGCCGTGGAGGACCAGCCTCGGATCGCCACCTACAACTCCTATGCTGCCGGCATCGTCACCGACCACGCCCTGCGCATCGGGGTCGACCCGGACGCCACCCTGATCGGGGACGCGGGCCGCTACCAGCTCGCCGACGACGTGGTCCGCACCTGGCCGGACGACCTGGACACCACCGCCGCGGTGAGCACCGTGGTGGACGCCGTCGCCGCACTGGCCGCCGAGCTGTCCGAGCACGGCCGCACCCCCGGGGAGGCGGCCGCGGAGATCGACCGGTTGATCCGCTCGCTGACGGAGAAGGAGGACGAACCGGGGAAGAAGCCCGGGCTGCGCGCTGCGGTGCGCCGGGTGGTCGAGTCGCTGAGCACGCGACGGGCGCTGCTGGACCTGGTCGAGGCGTTCACCGCGCGCAAGCAGGCCGACGGGGTGGTGGACTTCGGCGACCAGGTGCGCCTGGCCGCCACGATCGCCGCCCAGGTGGAGGACGTCGGTGCGGGGGAGCGGTCCCGGTACCGGGCGGTGCTGCTGGACGAGTACCAGGACACTTCGATCGCCCAGGTGCAGATGCTGCGTGCCCTGTTCGGCGGTGGTCACCCGGTGACCGCCGTCGGCGACCCGAACCAGGCGATCTACGGTTGGCGCGGTGCCGCAGCCGGCACCCTGCTGGACTTCCCGGAGAGCTTTCCTTCGACTCACGGGCCGGCCCGCACCGTGAACCTGAGCATCGCCTGGCGCAACGACCGGGCGATCCTGCTGGCTGCGAACCACCTGGCCGCTCCGCTGCGCACCGACGCCGTCGCGGAGCTGGCAGCGCGCCCGGACGCCGGCGAGGGAAGTGTGCAGGCCCGGTACACCGAGACCCACCTGGAGGAAGCCGAGCAGATCGCCGCCTACCTCGCCCAGCGGTGGGCCAGCGGCGCCTCGGCGGCCGTGCTGTGCCGCAAGCGTGCCCAGTTCGTGGCCATCGAGCAGGCGCTGACCGCTGCGGGCCTGCCCTGCCAGGTGGTGGGCCTGGCCGGGCTGCTGTCCACCCCGGAGGTCGCGGACGTGCGCGCCGCTCTGCAGGTCGCCCACGACCCCTCCCGCGGGGACGCGATGATGCGCCTCCTCACCGGGCCGAGCGTGCACCTGGGCGCCGTCGACCTGCAGGTGCTCGCCGACTGGTCCCGCACCCAGGCCCGGGCATGGACCCGGCCAGGGGCAGACGAGGACGCCGAGGGTGCCGAGAACCCAGCCCCCGGCGGCGGGGACGGTGCGGCCGCCCAGGAGCAGGGTGCCATCCCGCTCACCGGCGCCGAGGAACCAGCCCAGGTGCGTGAAGCCGTGGAGGAGGCCAGCCTGGTCGAAGCCGTCGACCGGCTACCCCGCCCGCAGTGGCGCAGCCCCCGCGGCCGCTCCCTCAGCGACGCGGCACGCGCCCGCCTGCAGCGCCTCGCCGAGGCGATCCGGACGGTCCGGGCACTGACCCACCTGTCCGTGCCTGAGCTGATCACCGCCACCGAGCAGGCGTTGGAGCTGGACATCGAGGTGCTCGCCGCCACCCCCGGCAGCGCAGGGCACGCCCGCCGGCACCTGGACGCCTTCACCGCCGCAGGTGCCGATTTCGCCGCCGGTTCCGGTGCCCCCACGTTGGGTGCGTTCCTGACCTACCTGGACGTCGCCGAGGACGAGGAACGCGGTCTGGAGGTCCTCGAGGCCGAACCGGACCCGCAGGCGATCCAGATCATGACCGTGCACGCCGCCAAAGGGCTGGAGTGGGACTGCGTGGTGGTCGCGGGCCTGAACATGGGCGACTTCCCCTCCCTGCAGCACACCCCCGCCGAGGGCAAGCCCGTCACCAGCGGCGGCTGGCTCACCCCGATCGGCACCCTGCCCTACCCGCTGCGCGGTGATGCGGCCTCCCTGCCGGAGCTGCACGCTGAGGAGGCGGTGACCCACACTGAGATGGAGGCCGCCCTGGCGCAGTTCCGGCTCGAGGAGGGCCAGCGGCTGCTGCAGGAAGAACGGCGGCTCGCCTACGTGGCGCTCACCCGCGCCCGGCACGAGCTGTTGCTCACCGGCTCCTTCTGGGCCGCGCAGACTCGGCCCAAGCGGCCCTCCCCGTTCCTGGCCGAGCTGGTGCGCGCCGACCTGGTGCAGCACCGGGACCTGCCGACCAGTTCCCAGCACGAGGAGAATCCCGCTGGCCCGGCCGGGCAGAGCGCCACCTGGCCAGAACCCGCAGCCGCGGTCGGCCAGCAGTGGGACCGGGTCTGGCAAGACGCCACAGACGGCACGCTGCCCGGGGTCAGCGCCCAGGCACAGCAGTGGTGGCGGGACGCGGAGCTGCTGCTGGCCGAACGGGACCGGGCCGCCGCGCAGACCCCGGACCGGCCCGCGCACCTGTCCGCCTCCGCCGTGGTGGCGTTGGCCGAGGACCCGGCCGCGTTCCGCCGCAACCGGCGCCGCCCGGTGCCGCGCGAACCCAGCGTGCAGGCCCGCCGGGGCACCCGGTTCCACGCCTGGCTGGAGCAGTACTTCGGCTCCCGTGCCCTGCTGGACTGGGAGACCCTGCCCGGTGCGGAGGACGAGCTCGCCGGGGAGGACGCCGCTCTGGCCGAGCTGCAGCGGGCGTTCTTGGACAGCGAGTGGGCCGGTGCCCGCCCGATCGGGGTGGAGGTGGACATCGAGACCCCGGTGCGCTCGGTGATGGTCCGCTGCCGCATCGATGCAGTGTTCGCCACCGCTGACGGTGTGCACATCGTCGACTGGAAGACCGGGGCGCCACCGCGGGACGCCCGCACCTTGCGCAGCCGGCAGATGCAGCTCGCCCTGTACCGGCTCGCCTGGTCCCGGCTGCACCAGGTGCCGCTGGAGTCGGTGCAGGCCTCATTCGTCTACGTCGGCGCCGAGACGATCAGCTCCGGGGAGATCACCGAGGAGGAGATCGACGAGGTGCTCGCCACGGTGACCAGCTGAGGCGGTGACACAGGTCACGTCCACGCAGGAAGATGATTCAATAATCAACTGTTTTCCCGGTCATGAGCATCGATACCCTCGGCCGCGCCGACCTGCAGATCGACCCTGAGACCGCCGACCGCCTGTTCCGCACCGCGCGCAGCGCCCAGGCGTTCACCGACGAGGAGGTGGACGTCGCCCAGATCGAGGCCGTCTACGAGCTGATCAAGTGGGGCCCGACCGCGATGAACATCCTCCCGCTGCGCCTGCTGGTGCTTCGCCGGGGCGAGGCGCGAGAGCGTCTGGTGCCGCTGATGAACGAGGGCAACCGGGACCGCGTCGCCGCCGCACCGCTGACCCTGGTGCTCGGCTACGACCCGAACTTCCACCAGCACATGGGCACGCTGTTCCCGCACGCACCGCACGTGCAGGACCAGCTCAGCCAGGCTCCGGAGACCCGGGACCCGATGGCCCGCACCAATGCCCTCATCCAGGCCGGCTACCTGATCGTCGGCCTGCGTGCGGCCGGACTGGCCACCGGGCCGATGAACGGGATGGACTTCGCCGCCGTGGACGCCGAGTTCTTCGCCGAGTGCGGGTGGCGCTCCCTCCTGGTGGTCAACGTCGGCCACGCCGAGGGTACGGGCACCGAGCTGCCGCGCCTGCCCCGGCTGGACTTCGCCGACGCCGCCACCGTGCTCTGAGCAGGACACCGGCCCGGTAGCCGGTTCAGGACTCCAGCAGCCGCCGCGGGCCCGCGCCGTGCGCGGCCAGCGCATCGCGCGGGTTCGCCAGCGCGCACCGGTCGATGGACAGACAGCCGCAGCCGATGCAGTCGGTGAAGCTGTCCCGCAGCTGCTGCAGCCGGTGGATCCGCTCGTCCAGCTCTGCCTGCCACCGCTCGGAGAGCTGCTGCCAGTCCCGCCGGGTCGGGGTGCGCCCGTCCGGCAGCTCTGCCAGAGCACTGCGGATGTCCGCCAACGGGATCCCCACCCGCTGCGCGACCCGGATCAGCGCCACCCGGCGCAGCACGTCCCGCCGGTACCGGCGCTGGTTCCCCGAGGTGCGCCGGGCGGCGATCAGCCCGCTGCGCTCGTAGAAGTGCAGCGCTGAGACGCTTACCCCGCTGCGCGCGGCCACCTCCCCGACGGTCAGCTCGCCCTGGTGCCAGGCCGGTGTGACAGGCATCTCTCCACCCTCCATTGACCTCAACCATTGTTGAGGTACAAGGGTGGATCGGGCAAGGGCACCTCGAACCAGGAGATCGGCCCTCGACCCAGGAGCAGTGCGATGAGCATGGAATCAGTGGCGTGGCACTCGATGTACACGTCGATGCAGGCCGACGCCGACCGACGCCCGTTCTCCAGGCGGACGCTGCGCCGGATAGCCGCCTTCGCCCGCCCGCACCGGCGGCGCATCGCGGTGTTCGTCGCTGTCGGCGTGGCCGTGGCGGTGGTCACGGTCGCTACTCCGCTGCTCGCCGGTCGGGTGGTGGACGCCATCGTCACCGGCGCCGCGGCCCAGGTGGTGCTCACCCTGGCCGGAGTGATCGCTCTGATCGCGCTCGCCGAGGCCGGGCTGAGCCTGGCGCAGCGGTGGTTGTCGGCCACGATCGGCGAGGGACTCATCCTCGACCTGCGCACCGCCGTCTTCGACCACGTGCAACAGATGCCGGTGGCGTTCTTCAACCGCACCCGCACCGGTGCGCTGGTCAGCCGGCTGAACAGCGACGTGCTCGGTGCCCAGCGGGCGTTCAGCGACACGCTCTCCGGAGTGGTGAGCAACCTCGTGACGCTGCTGCTGGCGTTCGT
>DATGRZ010000048.1:0-5146 GCA_035303065.1 Ruania sp. | reverse complement strand
GCCGTCCCGCGCGCCTGCGCACGCCACCCGCACGACCACCGGCCTACGCCGGGCGAGGCCCGCCGTCGTCGTCCAGGACGGACCGGCTCAGCCCTCCTGGCGCTTCTTGTCCTCCTGCACGAAGAAGTCGATCACCAACCGACCCACGGTGAGCACTCCGAAGGCCAGCGCACCGAAGAGGATCAGGCTGGTCAGACCGCTGAGCGCCGAGGAGATGCCGCCATAGCGGATCGTGGAGAACTCCCCGATCGCGGCGAGGATGGCCGTCAGGGCAAGCACACCGGCGAAGACGATGACCGCGACGTAGGCGAGCCTGGCCGTCTTCTGCGTGCTCGAGACCGCGAACGTCGTGTCGAACAGCCCGGGGTTCCCGGAGGTCGGGTACTGCCCACCGTAGCCATAGCCGCCCGGCGGCTGCTGAGCGTAGCCGCCGGGCTGCGGCGGCATCGATGCCTGCCCGTGCCCGGGCGCCGGGGGCTGCGGCATCGAGGCTTGGCCGTAGCCGCCGGGACCCTGCGGCCCCTGTGGTGCCGACGCCTGGCCGTAGCCGCCGGCGGACTCTCCCGGCTGCGGGAACCCGGGCTGCTGGCCGTGGCCGTGCGCGTCGCCCTGAGGGGCCTGGTACTGAGTCATCAAGCTGCGCCTTTCGTGACGGTGTCGCCCTCAACCCTAGCCGTGCGCACCGACGCCCAGGCGGGGAGAACTCCCCATCTCGGGCGATGTCAGTGGTCGATGGGAACGTAGCAACCAGTCGGATGGGCGCAGCAGGTCTGCTGGGGATCCGCGCCCATCCGACCACCACCCGAGCAGGAGCGCAGCACGCACCAAGCACGACTCCACAGACCTTGACACGCAGACGAGAAATTGATACATTTGTTCTATGGCGTTCGACGGCGACGAGATCCACCCGGAGGAGCACTCCGGCGTGGAGTCGCGCGAGGAAGACGCCACCTGGGGCGCGGCTCAGCGTGGCGACGGAGCCGAACCGGGCCCTCGTAGGAACCTGCCGAGCGGCGATGGCGACGGTCCCGAGGACCGGGCGGCCGGCGACGTCCAGGCTCGCGCCGAGGAGCCAAGCACTGACGATGAGCCCAGCACGGATGACAAGTCTCCCGACAGCGAGCAGCGCAACAATGACGACTCCGCCGACGAGGAGCGCAGCGCAGCAGAGGAAGACACCGGTGACGACGAGCGCGACTACTTCGTGACGTTGCCCGTCGGCCCCGACGTAGGGCTGACCGAGGTGGTCGCAGCTGCGCAGGAGGTCGATCGCGCGCAGACGGCCTGGCACCCGGGCGTGAGCCACTCGCAGGTCGCTGACGTTCTCGGCGCCAGCGTCCCCGGAGCATCGCTCGCGGCAGTGATCGAGCAGGCCACCGAACGGGACAGCAGCGACCGGGACCAGGCCACCCGGATCGAGCTGATCGCGGCCTGCGATCGGATGATGGCCCACCTCGCCGGGGTGCAGGCCCGGTTTACCGGAGAGTTCCTCGACGAGCGGGGTGGCTCCTCGCACTCCCTGACCGCCACGCACGACGAGATCTCCAGCCGCCTGGCCACAACCTCCTACGCTGCTGGGTCCATCATCTCCCGGGCCGTCGCCCTGGAGGAGTCGCCTCAGTTGCGCGAGGCGCTGAACGGTGGCGAGGTCTCCGCCCGCAAGATCGATGTCATCACTGCCGCCATGCACGGGCTGGACCTGCGCGAACGGAAGATCATCGAGGACTACGGCGTCGAGCTGGCACCCACCCACACCCCACCCCAGCTGAAGAAGGCTCTGGCTGCGGCCGTGATCGCCGCAGACCCCAGCAAAGCAAAAGAGCGCCACGAGAAAGAGGTCAAGGAACGCTGCGTCACCTTCGAGCCCGCCCCGCACGGGATGTCCTGGCTCGGCGTCTACCTACCCGCCGAAGACGGTCTGAGCATCTACACCTTCCTGGACGCCCTCGCCGCCAACCACGCAGCCGACGACGACCGGTGCATCAACGCTCGGCGCGCCGACGCCCTCACCGGGATCCTCACCTCGATGCTGGCCGACGGGAAGCTGCTGGACGGAACCAGCCTGCCCACGCACCACGGTCAGCTGCCGCACCTCCACCTGTCCATCACCGCGCCGGTACTCGCCGGCGATGAGCACACCCCAGCGCTCCTGCACGGATATGGCCCCATCGACGCCGGCCATGCCCGCGCGCTCGCCGAACGCGCCGGCAGGGGTGGACCCGCTGCCGCAACGTCGCGAACGACCACGCAGCACTCTGCGCCGAGGAAGACCGGGTCCGGCTCGGCCAGTGCCGCCCATCACGGGCGAAGCTCAGGCACAGTCCTCCCGCCAGGACGCACCGACGGCCCGGCCACCGAGCGGTCCACCCGACAAGCCATCGAACAGCCCACGGCACCGACGGAACCTGAGAATCACCCCGGTTCCGGCCGACCGAACCTCCAGGACACCGTGCCCGGGCCGTGCCCAGTGGCTCCGGGGGTCATGGTGGGCCTGGGCGCACACCCAGGAGCGACCTGGTCCGAACGGTGCGACCTGCTCGACCGTCTCGGCCCCGAGGCCACGACCGACGAGCTCGATGCGATTCTCGGACCCGCCCGCCCCTGGGCCGACCATCGATCTCGAGCCGACGACGAAGAGATCTGGCGTCAGCTCCTCGACGATCGAAGTGCCCCGCCCCGTTCTCCCGGCTCACCAGAGGAGCCCGACGATCCCGACCCCGAGTGGACCTGGATGTGCCGCTACGTGCCACGGCTCGACCCGATGTGGGGGCTCATTCCCCCGCCGCGGGCACCGCATCTACCCGATGGCACGAGTGCAGCTGCGCTCATCCGCTGGCTCCGGGAGCGCCGAGCGCGCTCAGGCGACCGGACGAGCCCTGGAATGCGTTCGGGTTCCGAGACTGACGCAGTGCGGGGTACCACCACAGCGGGGGCCTGCACCGAGATCGAGAACCATCTCGGTCTGATCTGCACCGACGCCTACGCACCCTCGCGCCGGCTGCGCACCCGGATCCTCGACCGGGACCAGACCTGCCGGTTCCCCACCTGCCAGGTACCAGCCTGGCGCTGCCAGCTCGACCACATCGTGCCCTTCGACGAGTCTCTGCCCGCCTGGGCGCAGACCGTCGAGACCAACCTCCACGCTCTGTGCGCACACCACCACCAGGTGAAGACCGCCGGTATCTTCTCCGTCGAACGCGACCCTCGCACCGGGGTCACCACCTGGCACGCACCGACCGGCCACGTCTACACCCGGGCACCTGAGCACGCCGACTACACCGCCATCGCCCACCACCTGCGCGATGACTACGCCATGACGATCTGCGAGGAGGACCCGGTGATCAGCCTCGAAGGCCTCGAACCGCTCACCGTCCCAGCCGGTGCACGCCTGGCTCCCGATCATCGTCGGCCGCCGGAGCGCACGGCTCCGCCTGCCGATCACCGAGCGGCGTTGCAGAACGCCGCTGGCGCCGCCGAGACCGCAGACAGCACCCGGCAGCTGGGCTGGGACGCTGAACCGCCCTTCTGATGCGGGGCTCCCTGAGCTCGGGCTCCCTGGAATGCCCGCACCATCGCCTCGGTTGCACCTGACATGAGTGCACCGCCGCTGACCGTGGACATCTGGTCCGACATCGCCTGTCCCTGGTGCTACATCGGCAACCAGACCCTGGGCCAGGCGATCGAGGAGTACGACGGGGAGGTGACGGTGCGGTACCACTCCTTCGAGCTGGCACCGGACACCCCGATGGACTTCGACGGCTCAGAGACGGACTTCCTGGTGGAGCACAAAGGGATGCCGGCCGAACAGGTGCAGCAGTTGCTCGACCAGGTGACAGCGACCGGTGCGTCCGCCGGGGTGATGTTCAACTTCGACAGTGTGCGGCACACGAACACGCTCAGAGCCCATCAGGCGCTGCACCACGCTGCCGAGCACGGTCTGCAGAGCGCCCTGCTGGAACGGCTGTTCCGCGCCTACTTCACCGAGGGCCGACACGTGGGCCGGGACGCCGACCTCGCCGACCTCGCCGCGGAGGTCGGTCTGGACCGGGAACGGCTGCTGGCCGACCTCGCCGCCGCCCGGTACGCCACCGACGTACAACGCGACATCAACCACGCCGAGCAGATGGGTGTGCGCGGCGTGCCCTTCTTCGTGTTCGAGGGCGAGTACGGGGTGTCCGGCGCACAGAGCGCCGATACCTTCCGCGACGTGCTCTCCCACGTCGCCGCTGAGGTCGGCACTGCTCGCGCCTGAGCGCTACCCGAGCCGCTCCCGCAGCGCGGCCAGCTGGTCCCGCATCGCACCCGGCAGCCGGTCACCGAGCTGGGCGAAGTACTCCTCGGTGCTGTCCGCCTCCGCGCGCCAGGCGGCGGCGTCTACCCGGTGCAGCTCGACCAGGTCCGCCTCCGGCAGGTCCAGCCCGTCCACCCGGAGCTCCCCGTCCGCAGGCGCCACTCCCAGCGGTGTCTGGCGGCCGCTGACCTCCCCCTCGACGAGACGCAGCAGCCAGTCCAGCACCCGGGCGTTCTCGGCGAACCCCGGCCACAGGAACGACCCGTCCGTCCTCTTGCGGAACCAGTTCACCGCTGCGATCTGGGGCGCGCCGGAGCCGAGCCGCTCGCCCACCTCGAGCCAGTGGCCGAAGTAGTCGCCCATGTTGTAGCCGCAGAACGGCAGCATCGCGAACGGGTCCCGGCGCAGATCACCGACAGTGCCCTCGGCAGCTGCGGTGCGCTCCGAGGAGATGCTGGCCCCGAAGAACACCCCGTGCTCCCAGTCCCGGGCCGCCGTCACCAGCGGGACGTTCGTGGCCCGCCGGCCACCGAACAAGATGAGGTCCAGGGGTACTCCTTGGCCGTCGTCCCAGTCCGGATCGATGATCGGGCACTGCGCCGCCGAGACGGTGAACCGGGAGTTCGGGTGTGCAGCGGTGCGGCCGGTCTCGGCGGCGAGCTGTGGGGTCCAGTCCTGGCCGAGCCAGTCGACCAGGTGCTCCGGCGCCTCGGGGGTGAGGCCCTCCCACCACACGTCGCCGTCGTCGGTGAGCGCCACGTTGGTGAAGATCACATCGTGGGTGAGGGTCTCGATCGCGGTCGGGTTCGTCCGCACCCCGGTTCCCGGTGCCACCCCGAAGAACCCCGCCTCCGG
>DATGRZ010000047.1:0-11233 GCA_035303065.1 Ruania sp. | reverse complement strand
CTCCTGGGCTGCGGCTGCACTGGCCACCGGTGGGGACGTGTACGTACGCGGTGCCCAGCAGCCGTCGATGATGACCTTTCTGAACACCTTCCGCAAGGTCGGCGGCAGCTTCGACATCGACGACGAGGGCATCCGGTTCCGTCACCCCGGCACCGAGCTGCGCTCCATCGTGCTGGAGACCGACGTGCACCCGGGGTTCATGACCGACTGGCAGCAGCCGCTGGTGGTCGCCCTCACCCAGGCTGCGGGGCTGTCCATCGTGCACGAGACCGTCTACGAGAACCGGTTCGGCTTCACCGCGGCACTGCGCCAGATGGGGGCGACCATCCAGGTCTACCGGGAGTGCCTGGGCGGGCTGGAGTGCCGGTTCGGGCGGCGCAACTTCATCCACTCCGCAGTGATCTCCGGACCGACGCGGTTGCGTGCCGCGGACATCGAGGTGCCCGACCTGCGCGGCGGCTTCTCCCACCTGATCGCTGCGCTGGCCGCTGAGGGGACCTCCCAGGTGCGCGGGATCGAGCTCATCGACCGCGGCTATGAGAACTTCACCGGGAAGCTGGAGGCGCTCGGGGCGAAGATCGTGCGCGAGTGACCGGACTGGTTCGCCAGGGAGTTGCCAGGCGCTTCCCAGGCAATCATCAGGAACGCGTCGCACTCTGAGGGACATCGGGACAAAGCCCCGAGTCGGTCGTCGGGACAACGGCCGATCTGCCTCCCCGGTCTCCGTCTCCCGCCGGGGAGAGTAGCGCGAGCCCACTCCCCGTATGCTCGCGCCGAGGGCGCCGGGCCGCGAAGGCCCGGCGCCCTCCTTCGTGCCCACAGTGCCGGTGACGGCGGGGCCCGCCCCGGCTGGGTGAGGTCGCCTGCTGTGCTGGTGCGGGCGCTGTGCCGGACGGCGGAGCTCGCCGAGCGTGGCCAGGTTCGCGCGGTCGCGGGCGTGAGCGGGCCGGTCACAGTCCGGTCACGATCGCGGGATCTGCTTGCCGTCCATTAGTAAGTCAGATTTACTAACAAACATGTCGTCGACATCGCCGTCTCTCGCCCCGGACCCGGGCGCTCCGCAGGGGCCGCGCGCCCCGGCGACCCGTGCCCAGGCCAAGGCCACTCCCGGCGACACCCGTGCGCACAACCGCTCGCTGGTGCTGGCCCAGCTGTTCCACGGCGGTCAGGCCTCCCGGGCCGATCTTGCCCGAGCCACCGGGCTCACCCGGGTGACCGTCTCCACCCTGGTGGCCGACCTGATCGCCGAGGGACTGCTCGTCGAGCTCGGGCCGGCGCAGGCGGGTCGGGTGGGCAAGCCGGCCACGCTGGTCGGGATGCGCCTGGACGTCTACGACGTGATCGCCGTGGACCTATCGGACGACACGCTGCTGCGCGGTGCCGTGGTCGACCTCTCCGGACGGGTGCGGCAGCGCCGCACCAGTCCGCTGTCCGGTCGCACCGGCACTGCAGCGGTGCAGGCACTGCGCGACCTGTGTGCCGAGCTGATGGCCGCCACCAGCCGCCGCGTGCTCGGTATCGGTATCGGCAGCCCCGGTGTGGTGGAAGGCGGCGGGGTGGTCGTGCAGGCGCCCAACCTCGGCTGGCAGGACGAAGCCCTCTCCGACGTGCTCACCGAGGCCCTCGGTACCCCGGTGTGGGTCGCCAACGACGCGAATGCCGCCGTGCTCGCCGAGGTCACCTTCGGGGCCGCTGCCACCGGCTGGGTCACAGTGGTCACCGTGGGCCACGGCGTCGGCGCCGGACTGGTGGCCGACCGGCAGCTGGTGCGCGGTGCGCACGCCGCAGCCGGTGAGCTGGGCCACGTGACGTTGGACCCCGAGGGGTCGATGTGCGCCTGCGGCCGGCGCGGCTGCCTGGAGACCGTGCTGGCGGCACCGGCGCTGCGGCGCGCGCTGACCGCCGCAGGCACCGAGGGCCGCTCAGCGGTGCTGCAGCACGCCGGCCAGGCCCTCGGCGCCGTCCTGGCCCCGGTGGTCTCCACCCTGGACCTGCGGGAGGTGCTGCTCTCCGGCCCTCCGGAGCTGCTCGACGGCCCGCTGCGCGAGGCGGTGCAGCGGACGCTCGCGGACCGGACGATGCCGATCATCGGCTCCGACCTGACCGTACGGATGGCTCGACTGGGCGAGGACGGTGTCCTCGTCGGTGCCACCGCACTGGTGATCTCCGGCCAGCTGGGGGTGTCGTGACCACCTCCCGGTTCAGCCCGATCGCCCTGGCAGGAGAGGACCACCGCCCGCCGGTGCCTCCTGCCCGGGCGAGCACCCCGTGCACCCGACAGGACGGAACGGTTCCGTCTCTGATGAGAAAGGAAGACCCGTGAGAAGAACAAGACTCACCACCTGCGGCGTCGCAGCAGTGGCAGCGATGAGCCTCACGTTGGCCGCCTGTGGATCGGGCGACAGCTCCGGATCCGGCGGCGAGAGCCCAGCCGGCGGCGGGGAGGGCGGCACCAGCCAGGTGCGTGTCTGGCTCGTCGGTTCGGACACCCCCGACGAGGCACGGCAGCACCTGATCGACACCTTTGCCGAGCAGCACGAGAACGCCGAAGTGGTCATCGAGGAGCAGATCTGGGACGGCCTGGTGGACAAGCTGAGCACCTCGCTGTCCGGTTCGGACAGTCCGGACGTGGTCGAGGTGGGCAACACCCAGTCCGCCACGTTCACCACCATCGGGGCGTTCGCACCCCTGGACGAGTACTACGAGGAGCTCGGTGGCGACGACCTGCTGCAGGGCTTCGTGGAGGCCGGTACTGCGGACGACACGTTGTATGCGGTGCCGTACTACGCCGGCTCGCGGCTGGTCTTCTACAACAACGACATGGTCGAGGAGGTGCCCGAGACTCTCGAGGAGTACGTCCAGCTCGCAGCGGACCTGAAGTCCGAGCACTCTGGTGAGCAGGGCTTCTCCGGGCTGTGGTGGCCGGGCCAGGACTGGCGCAACGGTCTGCCGTTCATCTGGGCCGCCGGTGGCGAGATCGCCGTGCAGGAGGACGACGGACGCTGGGTCGGCGCGCTCTCCTCGCCGGAGTCGATCGAGGGTCTGGAGCTGGTCCAGGAGGCGATGCTGACCGGTTCCGGTGCAGCACCGGACGCGAACGAGACCGACCCGCAGGTGCCGTGGTGCGCCGAGCAGGCCGCGATGATCTCCGCTCCCGGCTGGGTGAAGTGGACCCTGCTGGACGAGGAGCAGGGCTGCCCGGACTTCGAGGAGAAGATCGGTGTGTTCGCCCTCCCGGGCAGCGAGCCTGGTAGCACCGCCCCGATCTTCCTCGGCGGCTCGAACGTCGCGGTCGCCTCGAACGCCCAGCACCCGGACCTGGCGCTGGATGCGCTGCGGATCATGCTCTCCGACGAGTACCAGACCATCATGGCCGAGCACGGCCTGATCCCCGCCCGTACCTCCCTGGTGTCGGCGATGGGGGACAGCCCGGAGGCCGAGGCGGCTGCGCAGGCCGCCACCAACACCCGGCTCACCCCGGCGACGCCGGCCTGGTCGAACGTCGAGTCCGACCGGATTCTGGAGGACCTGTTCCAGCAGCTGGCCCAAGGTGACGACGTTGCCCAGGCAGCTGCGGACGCGGACCAGCGCATCACTGATGCGCTGAACCGCTGAGTCCCTCTGTCCACCACCGGGCCGGCCCCGCGGGGCCGGCCCGGCACCTGGAGCCTTGAGCGATGACCACCTCCACTGCTGCTCGCGTCACCGAGCCGCCGGCTCGCCCGCCGCGTCCGCACCGCCGCAGGTCGCTGACCGGGGGCCGGCGCGGTCTTGCGCTGTACGCCTACACCTTGCTTCTGCCGGCTGGGGCTATCCTGCTGGTCTTCACCGGCTACCCGCTGGTGAAGATGCTCCTGTTCTCGGTGCAGGACTACACCCGGGCGAACCTGTTCAACCGGGACAAGCCGGTCGAGCTCGTCGGCCTGGAGAACTACCGAGAGGTCCTCACCGACCCCACCTTCTGGGCGGTGATGGCCCGTTCGCTGGCGCTGTGCGCAGTGCTGGTGACCCTGACCATGACGCTGGGAATGCTGATCGCCCTGCTGATGAACCGGCTGCGCACCGGGTTGCGGGTGCTGGTGAGCATCGGGCTGCTGCTGGCCTGGGCGATGCCGCAGCTGACCTCCACCGTGGTCTGGGGGTGGATGTTCGACTCCGAGTACGGCGTGGTGAACCACCTGCTGATGCAGCTCGGCCTCGAGCAGTACTTCCAGCACTCCTGGTTGTACTCGCCGCTGAGCTTCTTCCTGGTGCTCACCCTGATCATCACCTGGCAGTCGGTCCCGTTCGTCGCCTTCACCCTCTACGGTGCGCTCACCCAGGTGCCCGGTGAAGTGCTCGAGGCCGCTGAGATCGACGGTGCGAACGCCCAGCGACGCTTCTGGCAGGTGACGATCCCGTTCATCAAGCCGGTGCTCGCCGTCGTGCTGATCCTCCAGGTGATCTGGGACATGCGGGTCTTCACCCAGGTGTACGCGCTGCAGGGGATGGGTGCCCAGACCGAAGCCACCAACACCATCGGCGTCTACATCTTCCGGCACGGTGTCGCCCAGGGGAACTTCGGCACCGGTTCGGCGATCGCGGTCCTGCTGACCGTGGTGATGCTCATCCTGTCCTTCGGCTACCTGCGCAGCATGCTCAAGGAGGCCAAGCCATGACTGTCGCTGCACCCACCGCTCGCCCTGGTTCCCGCCCTGGTTCCCGCCCTGGCTCCCGCCCCGGCTCTCGGCGCCGGCGCGGATCGCGCCGTACCCGCGGCCAGGCCGGCTGGCTCGGCTCGCTGGCCGCGATCGGAGTGTTCCTGGCCTCGGTGTTCCCGGTCTACTGGATGCTGAACACCTCACTGCTGCCGAACCGGCTGATCCGCAACGTGGAGCCGACGTTCTTCCCGGTCGAGCCAACGTTGCGCAACTACGCGGCGTTGTTCCTCGACGGGCAGTTCCCGTTCCTGCTCGCCCTGCGCAACTCGCTGCTGGTCACCGTGATCACCGTGGCAGTGGCGCTGCTGTTCGGGTTCCTCGCCGCACTGGCCGCCACCCGGTTCGCCTTCCTCGGCCGGCGGGCGTTCATCGTCATCATCCTGGTCATCCAGATGATCCCCGGTGAGGCGATGATCATCTCGTTGTACTCGATGCTGGACTCCTGGCAGATGCTGAACACGATCCGCGGGCTGTCCCTGGTGTATGTGGCGAGCGTGCTGCCGTTCACCGTCTGGATGCTGCGCGGGTTCGTCGCCGGGGTGCCGGCCGAGCTGGAGGAGGCCGCGCAGATCGACGGGTGCACCAAGCTCGGCGCGTTCGTCCGGGTCACCTTCCCGCTGATGGCCCCGGGCCTGATCTCCACCGGGGTGTTCGGCTTCATCCAGGCGTGGAACGAGTTCGTGCTCGCTCTGGTGGTGATGTCCCGGCCCGAGTCGCTGACCCTGCCGGTCTGGTTGCGCTCGTTCCAGCAGGCCAACCGCGGCACGGACTGGGGCGCGATCATGGCCGGTTCGATGCTGATGTCCATCCCGGTGGTGATCTTCTTCCTGATCGTGCAGGGCCGGATGACCTCCGGTCTGGTCTCCGGCGCGGTCAAGGGATGACACCTGAGCTGGACGTATCTGGTGCCGAATCGCCGCTAGTGGAGTACAACTAGAGGGTCCGATCTCTCTTGGATCTCACTGAGGAGGTGCATGGCGATGGCGGCTGATGCGATCACCCCGATCCTCGCCAACAACCGCAGGCTCAAGATCTACCAGGGCCTGTGGGGCGAGTGCCTTGCCGAGTTCCTCGGCACGGCGGTACTAGTCCTGTTCGGATGTGGATCGGTGGCCATGGCCGTGGCGGCCCTGCCCGGTACCGACCGTACCGAGGGACCGACGACGTTCTTCCTGGGCAGCGGCGACTGGCTGCTGATCACCTGGGGGTGGTGCCTGGCGGTGGTCTTCGGAGTGTATGTGGCCGGAGGCGTGACCGGCGCGCACATCAACCCGGCGGTCACCCTGGCATTCGCCGTCCGCCGCAAGTTTCCCTGGCGGAAGGTCGTCCCGTACTGGCTCGCCCAGCTGGTCGGCGGCTTCGCCGGTGCTGCGGTGGTGCTCGCCGTCTATACCGACTCGATCCAGGCGTTCGACTCCCAGATGGAGACGTTCGCCGATACCGGCCACACCATCCCGACG
The DNA here is from genome assembly GCA_035303065.1 of Ruania sp. Taxonomy (GTDB): domain Bacteria; phylum Actinomycetota; class Actinomycetes; order Actinomycetales; family Beutenbergiaceae; genus Ruania. The sequence goes on along the minus strand of DATGRZ010000047.1, from coordinate 5,073 downwards.
CTCTCCATCTTCTCCACCTTCCCCGGCCCGTACTTCGACGGCGGCTGGTGGGGACCGTTCCTGGACCAGGTGGTCGGTACCGGGCTGCTGCTGCTGGCGATCGCCGCCGTGGTGGACATCCGGAACACGGCTGTGCGGGCGAACCTGGGCCCGTTGATCATCGGCTTCTCCGTGGGCGCGATCGGGATGTCCTTCGGTGCCAACGCCGGGTACGCCATCAACCCCGCTCGTGACCTGGGCCCGCGGCTGCTCGCCTGGGCCGGTGGCTGGGGTGAGCTGGCGATGCCCGGTAACGGTCCCTGGTTCTCCGGATACTTCTGGATCCCCATCGTGGGGCCGCTCGTCGGTGGTGTGATCGGCATCCTGGTCTACGACCTGTTCGTCGGGGACGTGCTGCACGCCCGCGCCATCGCTGCCGACGAGGCAGAGGTCGGCCGTACCACTCCCCACGACGAGGCCTGAGGAGGTCCCGAACGCTCTGGTTCGCGGCTGGTGAACCGATTAACGCCGCGAACCAGAGCGCTCGCGCACGGGCGGCCTGGCCGACCGGCGGTGACTGGTCCGGCGAGGATCAGCCGTCCGTGTGCTGCACGTCGATGACCAGCCGGGTCGGGTCGCTGAGGGCGAACACCCGGAACGGGGCGTCGGAGGAGTCGACGCCGAGCACGAGCTGGACCTCACCCTCGAACCAGCCGGCCAGGTAGACCTCCTCCACCTCGGGCAGATCGGTCGACGTGGACGCGGGAGGCAGCTGCCCGTCACCCTCGGTGGGCAGCACCAGACCGGACACGTGCGCCACCAGCGACCCGTCGCCCTCGGTCTCGATCGGCCGGCCGCTGCCGTCCTCGCTCGGGTCGCCCTCAAACCCGACCCGCCAGCCGGGCGTGCCCTCACCCTTGAACGTCAGCACCACCCGGTCGTAACCCTCGTGCTCACCGCTGGTCAGGTCCACCAGCTGCAGCTGAGCACCGTCGGGTGCCGGGGTCTGCACCGGCTCAGCGTGCTGGGGGAACGGTTGCAGGTCGGAGGTGGACGGACCGGTGGTCTCCCCGGACGGACTCGCCGAGCTCGGCTCCTGGCCCGGTTCTCCGGTGCCGTTCGCCGATGCTGAGGCTGACGGTGAGGGTGCGCTGGTCGGGGCCGGCTCGGGTGAGCCGGTGCACGAGGTGAGCAGCGCACCGGCGGTGAGCACCGCCGTCACCGGCAGGAACGACAACCTGGCCATGGTGATCTCCTCCTCAGCGTGAGCGTAGATCACTCCGCGCCCGCCGCCTGCGCCCGACCAGGGCGGGCATCGTGGACACCCCGCACCACCGTGCCCGCAACAGGGTGCGGTGCAGGTACTCTCGGTGGCGATGAGCCAGGAGAACCGAGTCCGGGTCGCCGTGCTGTTCGGCGGCCGCAGCGACGAGCACCCGATCAGCTGTGCCACCGCCGCAGGTGTGCTGACCGCCATCGACCGCGACCGCTACGACGTGCTGCCGATCGGTATCACCCGGAGTGGGGAGTGGGTCGGCGCCGCCGACGAGCCGGACCGGTGGCGGATCACCGACGGGCAGGTCCCGGAGGTCACCGGCAGCGACACCCCACGGCTGATGCTGCCGATGGGCGATGCCGGTCAGGACCTGGTCGCTTACCAGCCGGGCACGGTACCGGCGCAGCTGGAGGCGGTGGACGTGGTGCTGCCGCTGCTGCACGGGCCGTTCGGGGAGGACGGCACGCTGCAGGGCATGCTCGAGCTGGCCGGGCTGCCGTACGTGGGCTCCGGGGTGCTCGCCTCCGCAGTGTCCATGGACAAGCACTACATGAAGATGGTGCTCGCCGGGGCGGGCCTGCCGATCGGCCCCTACACAGTGATCACCGACCGGCAGTGGCGCACCGACCAGGAGGCGGCGCTGGAGCGGGTGGCCGACCTCGGCTGGCCGGTGTTCGTCAAGCCCTGCCGTGCCGGCTCCAGCATCGGGATCACCAAGGTGGACGATCCCACCGGCCTGGTCGCCGCTGTGCAGACCGCCCGCGAGCACGACCCGAAGGTGATCGTCGAGGCCGCGATCGAAGGCCGGGAGGTGGAGTGCGCCGTGCTGGAGGGCCGCCAGGACGCCCCGGCGCGCAGCACGCTGCCCGGGGAGATCGTGGTCACCTCGAGCGAGCACGGCTTCTACGACTACCAGGCCAAGTACTTCGACGCCGACGGAGTCACCCTCGCCTGGCCGGCGGAGCTGCCGGAGGAGGCCACTGCCCGGGTGCGCGAGCTGGCGGTGGCCACGTTCGAGGCGCTCGGTTGTGAGGGACTGGCCCGGGTGGACTTCTTCTACACCCCGACCGGTGAGGTGGTCGTCAACGAGCTGAACACCATGCCCGGGTTCACCCCGTTCTCGATGTATCCGATGATGTGGGAGCGCTCCGGCATGCCCTACACCGACCTGATCACCGAGCTGGTGGAGCTCGCCCGGGAACGGCCCACCGGGCTGCGTTGAGCTCAGACGCAGGCGCGTTCTGCGTCGATGAGGGACACGGCAGCGCCCAGGTCCACCAGCGTGGTGGTCGCGTCGTCACCGGCATAGGCCACCGGCACCGTCACCTCGATCGCCGGCTCCCGGCCGTAGGTGGTGAACTGCCAGGTGTCCTCCTCGGTGCTGCCCAGCGGTGCCATCACCCAGTCGACGCTGGCCCCGTCCGCCCCGGTCACCGAGATGCACCGGTCAGTGGTCGGCCCCGGGGGCGCCACACCGCAGCGCAGCGTGATCGCCGGATCGCCCCAAGCGGCGGTCGCCTGGCTGTTCGTGGACCGCTGCTCGGCACCGGAGAGCTCCTCCGGCAGCGCCCGCAGCACCTCGGCGCACACCGGTGCGCTCGCAGTGGGACCGGGCTCGACCCCGGCCGGTGAGCCGCACCCGGCAGCAGCGAGCACCAGGAGGGTGGCCGAGGCGGCCAGCACACGGGAGGGAACGCGAGCACGCACACCTCTACGGTAACCGCCGGGCGGACTAGGCTCAGCACGTCCAGCGCCGACAACGGGAGGAACACAGGTGCGCGTCGCCGACATCTCCGAGGAGGAGCTGCTCGCCCGGATCACACCGCTGCTGCCGCGGGGGCACGCCACGCTGCTCGGCCCGGGCGACGACGCCGCTGTGGTCGCCGCCGAGGGTGCCTTCGTGGTCACCACCGACGTGCTCGTGGCTGGCCGGCACTTCCGGGACGACTGGACCAGCGGGGCGGACGTCGGCTGGCGGGCGGTGGCCGCGAACGTCGCCGACGTAGCCGCGATGGGCGCTGTACCCACTGCCCTGGTGACCGCCCTGGTCCTCCCGGCGAGCACCGCCGTCGACTGGGTGCTCGACCTGGCCACCGGGCTGGGTGAGGCCTGCACGCACTGGCGAGCCGGCGCCGTCGGCGGGGACCTGTCCAGCGGAGACGTGCTCACTGTGGCGATCACCGCCCACGGGGACCTGCACGGCCACCACCCGGTGCTGCGCAGCACCGCCCGACCCGGGGACCAGATCGCCCACGCCGGGGTGCTCGGACGCTCCGCCGCCGGCTGGGCGCTGCTCGCCGCCGGTCAGCAGGAGGCGACAGCACCCGGTGTCGCCGAGGCGCTGGCCGCCTTCCGCCGACCCCGGCCCCCGGTGGCTGCCGGGGCCCTCGCCGCAGCGTGCGGGGCCACTGCGATGATGGACGTCAGCGACGGGCTGCTGCGGGATGCGGGCCGGATGGCCCACGCCTCCGGTGTGCACCTGGACCTGGACCCGGCCGCACTCGCCGGGGACGTCGCCGACCTCGCCCAGGTGGCCGAGATGTGCGACATCGACCCGCTGACCTGGGTACTCACCGGGGGAGAGGACCACGGGCTGCTGGCCACGTTCCCGGCCGGCACGCACCCGCCCGAACCGTTCCGAGCGATCGGCAGCGTGGCCGCCGGGCCGGCGCAGGTGACCTACAGCGGGCAGCCGCCGAGCGTGCCGGGCACCGGGTGGGACCACTTCGCAGCCCGGATGTGAGCTGGCACACAGTGTCGTATCGTGGAGTATGCGTATCTCTGAGGTGATCCGGCGCAAGGGCGCCGACGTGGTCACGATCCGCCCCGAGGCCACTGTGACGGACCTGCTCGCACTGCTCGCCGAGCGGAACATCGGCGCAGTGGTGGTGTCCAGCGACGACGGACACACCGTGGCAGGCATCGTCAGCGAGCGGGACGTGGTGCGGCACCTGAACAACTACGGCAGCCGGGTCCTGGCGAACCGGGTCGAGACGTTGATGACCACCGAGGTGCTCACCTGCAGCGTCGACGACGACCTGCGCACCCTCGCCATGCGGATGACCGACGCACGGATCCGGCACCTGCCGGTGGTCGAGGACGGCCAGCTGCGGGCGATCGTGTCCATCGGTGACATCGTGAAGAACCGCATCGATGAGCTACAGGCGGAGAACGAGCATCTGACCGACTACGTGCACGGGTAGGAACAGCCGAAGCGGCCCGGTTCAGCTGCTGCGGTCGGCGCCGGTACCCCATCGGTCCGGGTGGACGTAGATCGCATAGATCTCGCCCCATCCCGGTTCGTCGGCGGGTACGTCCTGGTCCCGGTAGGGTCCAGCGTTGACGAATCCGAGCACTGCGCCATCGCGACCGGTGGCGCTCAGCGTGGGGACGGTGCCGGACGGGGCATCGGGCCGAACCGGCGCGCCAGCTGGGCTGCCCGGCTGGATACGTCCAGGCCGTCCAGGTGGTGGTCGGGCACGATCCCGGCATACACCCGCTGCCACGCGTGCACGTGCACCTGAGCGATACCGGGACATCGTCTGCGGTGGCGGTCCGGATCATGGGCAGCACAAGGGCGATCCTCGACGGTGGGTCTGGCGGAAAGAGCAGAGCCGCCCACTATGGCGGTGGACGGCTCTACGGGGGCGGCGCAGGTGCACCGCGAGGTGTGGAGTTCCTCAGACGGCGCGGACGACCTTGCCGGCCTTCAGGCAGGAGGTGCAGACGTTCAGCCGCTTCGGCGTACCGCCCGTCACGGTGCGCACCTTCTGGATGTTCGGGTTCCAGCGCCGCTTCGTACGACGGTGGGAGTGCGA
>DATGRZ010000046.1:0-9247 GCA_035303065.1 Ruania sp. | reverse complement strand
GCGGTAGACGTGCACCACCTCGCCGCGGATGTAGATGAACGCACGGTGGCAGTCGATGGCCATCGAGGTGATGATCACACCCTCGAGCAGCACGTGCGGGTTGGCCATCATCAGCGGCACGTCCTTGCACGTGCCCGGTTCGGACTCGTCGGCGTTCACCACCAGGTAGCGGGGGCCACCGTCCGGTGGTGGCAGGAAGCTCCACTTCAGCCCGCTGGGGAACCCGGCACCGCCGCGACCGCGCAGACCGGAGTCCTTCACCATGGTCACCAGGTCGGCGGTCTCCATGCTCAGCGCAGTACGCAGCGCCTGGTAGCCGCCGGCGTCCTGGTAGGCCTCAAGCTTCCACGACCGGGGAGCGTCCCACAGGTCGCTGAGCACCGGTGTCAGGGTGGTCATACCGATCCCTCCTTACCTGCCTGCTCGCCCTTCGCATCGGACTCGCCCTTCGCGTCGGAGCCGCTCCTCGCGTCGGAGTCGTCCTTCGCGTCGGAGTCGTCACCAGCGGTGGGGCCCGACGGCGAGGTGTCCGCCGGGGCCTGCGGCTTACGTTCCGCACTGGAGCCCTTGTCGCCCACCGGTTCGGTACCCGCCTCGTGCTCGGCGGCCTGCTCGGTGCGGCCGGCGGGGGCACGCCAGTTGTTCTTCCGGGCCAGCTCCAGGCCGACCAGCGTGGCCGGCCCGGCAGCCTCACCCTCGTCCGCGCGGCCGTCGTCGAAGCCGGCGAGCACCCGGGAGACCTCCTTGAAGGTGGCCACCGAGTCCGAACCGCGGGTGGGCTTGACCACCTCACCAGCGAGCAGCTTCTCCACGGTCTCCACTGCCGAGGCCGGGGTCTGGTTGTCGAAGAACTCCCAGTTGATCATCATCACCGGCGCGTAGTCGCAGGCCGCGTTGCACTCCAGCCGCTCCAGGGTGATCTTGCCGTCGTCGGTGGTCTCGTCATGGCCCACGCCGAGGTGGTCGGCGAGCCGGTCGAAGATCGCGTCCCCGCCCATCACGGCACAGAGCGTGTTCGTGCACACCCCCACGGTGTAGTCACCGTTGGGATGGCGCTTGTACTGGCTGTAGAAGGTGGCCACAGCGGACACCGACGCGCGGGACAGGTCCAGCACGTCGGCACAGAACGCGATACCGGCCGGGGAGACGTAGCCGTCCTCGGACTGCACCAGGTGCAGCAGCGGCAGCAGCGCGGAGCGCGCTTCCGGGTACTTGGCGAGGATCTGCTCGGCATCAGCGCTGAGCCGCTCCAGCACCTCGCTGGGGTAGGAGTGCCGGGCGGCGCGGGCGTCGACCGCCGCGCTGCCGGGCCTGCTCGGTGGGTTCGTCATCAGCGGTCCACTCCTCCCATCACCGGGTCGATCGAGGCGACCGAGACCACCACGTCCGCGATCGTGCCGCCCTCGCACATCATGCCGACGGCCTGCAGGTTGTTGAACGAGGGGTCCCGGAAGTGTGCCCGGTAGGGCCTCGTGCCACCTGCGGAGACCAGGTGCACCCCGAGCGGACCCTTCGGGTGCTCCACCTGCTGGTAGACCTGCCCGGCGGGCACCTTGAACCCTTCGGTGACCAGCTTGAAGTGGTGGATGAGGGCTTCCATCGAGTTGTTCATGATCTTCCTGATGTGCTCCAGGGAGTTGCCCTGACCGTCGCTGCCCACGGAGAGCTGGGCGGGCCAGGCGACCCGCTTGTCCGCGACCATCACCGGCTGCTTGCCCTTGCGGTCCTGGGCCTCCAGCCGGTCGAGCACCTGCTGGACGATCTTCAGCGACTCGCGCATCTCCTTGAACCGGATCTCCACCCGGGCGAAGGCGTCCGCGTCGGTGGAGGTGGGTACCTCGAAGTCGTAGTTCTCGTACCCGCAGTACGGCTGGGCGCGGCGCAGGTCGAACGGCATCCCGGCCGAGCGCAGGATCGGTCCAGCGGCGCCGAGCGCCATCGCACCGGCCAGCGGCAGGTAGCCCACACCCTTGAGCCGGCCGATGAAGATCGGGTTCTTCAGCAGGATCTTCTCCAGCTGGGCGATCCGGTGGCGGATCTTCGGGAGCGAGTCCCGGACCATCTGCGTGCATCCGGCGGGCAGGTCGGTGGCCACACCTCCGGGCCGGATGTACTCGTGGTTCATCCGCAGCCCGGTGATGGCCTCGAAGATCCGCAGGATCTCCTCCCGGCCGGTGAACCCGATGGTCATCACCGTGGTGGCGCCGAGCTCGTTACCACCGGTTCCGATCGCCACCAGGTGCGAACCGATCCGGTTCAGCTCCATCATCAGCACCCGGATCAGCGTGGCCCGCTCCGGCACGTCCTCGGTGATACCGAGGAGCTTCTCGGTGGCCAGGCAGTAGGCGGCCTCCTGGAACAGCGGCGCCAGGTAGTCCATCCGGGTGCAGAAGGACACGCCCTGGGTCCAGGTGCGGTACTCCATGTTCTTCTCGATACCGGTGTGCAGGAAGCCGATCCCGGCCCTGGTCTCGGTGACGGTCTCGCCGTCGATCTCCAGCACCAGGCGCAGCACGCCGTGCGTGGACGGGTGCTGCGGGCCCATGTTGACGACGATCCGCTCGTCGGCGTGCGCATGGGCATCGGCGGCGATGTCGTCGAAGTCCGCGCCGGTAGCGACGTACTCGCGCGCGTCGCCGGTGTCGCCGATCGGCCCAGTTGCGCTAGGTCCTGTGGTGGGTGCAGCCATCAGTTGTAGGCCCTCCGCTCGTCGGGCGCTGGTACGGTCGCGCCCTTGTACTCCACCGGCACGCCGCCCAGCGGGTAGTCCTTCCGCTGCGGGTGGCCGGGCCAGTCGTCCGGCATCTGGATGCGGGCCAGCGAGGGGTGACCGTCGAAGATGATGCCGAAGAAGTCCCAGGCTTCTCGTTCGTGCCAGTCGTTGGCCGGGTAGGTGTCGATGACGCTGGGGATGTGCGGATCCGCATCGGGGCAGGTGACCTCGAGGCGGACGTTGCGGTTGTGCGTCACCGAGTACAACGGGTACACGGCGTGCAGCTCGCGGCCGGTGTCCTCGGGATAGTGCACACCGCTGACGCCCAGGCAGAGCTCGAACCGCAGGTCCTGGTCGTCCCGCAGCGAGCGGGCCACCAGCGGCAGGTGCTCGCGAGCCACGTACAGGCTGAGCTCCTCCCGGTAGACCACCACCTTCTCGATGGCGTCGTCGAAGTCCACGCCGGCCTCGGCGAGCACCTCGGCGAGCACGTCGACGATCTCGTCGAAGTAGCTGCCGTAGGGCCGCGGGCTCGGCCCAGGCATGGAGACCACACGTTCCAGGCCGCCGTACCCGGAGGTGTCGCCGCTGCCGTGCACCCCGAACATGCCCTCGCGCACGGAGATGACGTCCAGGGGTGCGCGGCCAGCGGGGCCGACCTCCTGGGAGGAGGTGTCCTGCTCGGCGGGAAGGTTCTCGTCGCTGGAGGTCACGCGAGCAGTCCCTTCATCTGGTGGGTGGGCGTGGCGGCCAGCGCAGCGGCCTCCACCTCCCGACGCACCTTGTCCCGGTTGCTGCCCAGCGGAGTCTTCTTGACCACCTGCTCGTGCAGCTCCAGGATCGCGTGGATCAGCATCTCCGGGCGCGGTGGGCAGCCGGGGAGGTAGACGTCCACCGGCACCACGTGGTCCACGCCCTGCACGATGGCGTAGTTGTTGAACATGCCGCCGGAGGAGGCGCACACGCCCATCGAGATGACCCACTTCGGGTCGGACATCTGGTCGTAGACGGTGCGCATCACCGGTGCCATCTTGTGGCTGAGCCGTCCGGAGACGATCAGCAGGTCCGCCTGGCGGGGAGAGGCGCGGAACACCTCCATCCCGAACCGGGAGATGTCGAACCGGGAGGTGCCCACGGCCATCATCTCGATCGCGCAGCAGGCCAGACCGAAGGTCACCGGCCACATCGAGGAGGAACGGGCCCAGCCGACGATGTCCTCAACCTTGCCCAGCATGAAGTCGCCGGGAATCTTGTCCTCGAGTCCCATCTCGCCTCTCCTCTCTCAGTTCCAGTCCAGGCCGCCGCGGCGCCACTCGTACACGAACGGCACCATGATCAGGACCAGGAAGGTGATCATCGCCACCAGTCCGAACACGGCCAGCTCGGAGAACGCCACTGCCCACGGGTAGAGGAACACCACCTCGATGTCGAAGATGATGAAGGTCATCGCCACCAGGTAGTACTTCACCGGGAACTTGCCCGAACCACTGGCGTGCGGGGAGGGCTGGATCCCGCACTCGTAGGCGTCCACCTTGACCTTGTTGTAGCGCTGCGGCCCGATGATCGTGCTCGAGGCCAGTCCGCCGATGCCCATCAGCAGGGCGAGCCCAGCCATGATCAGCAGGGGCACATAAGGGTTGGTCATCGTTGGTTCCTCCGAACACAGCAGGCACTGTCGGTGCTGGTGGTGAGCGCGCGGCGGGCGCCGAGGCAGGCGGCTGGTCTCATGCGGCGGGCGCGATTCTGGTCAGGGTGGTGATCACCCGGTCGGTGAGGTCACCGCCGCGGATGTCGTAGGAGTCGGACAGCAGCTTGAGCACGACCTTCATCAGCAGCGGCCGCGGCAGCCCGTACTTGGTGCACAGCCGCATCACCTCCGGCTGCTCGATGAGCTTGACGAACTGCCGGCCGAGGGTGAAGTAGCCGCCGAGGTCGTCGCGCATCCGCTGCGGGTAGGTCGCCAGGGTGCGTTCCCGGGCAGCGGCACTGGTGCGGGCGAACGCCTGGGCGATCACGTCAGCGGCGATCCGTCCGGCCTGCAGGGCGTAGGCGATGCCCTCCCCGTTGAAGGGGGAGACCATACCGCCGGCGTCACCGACCAGCAGCAGCCCGCGGGTGTACAGCGGAGTCCGGTTGAACCCCATCGGCAGTGCCGCCCCGCGCACCGGGCCCTCCTGGTTCTCCGGGGTGAACTCCCACTCCGGTGGGGCGTTGCGCATCCACGCCGCGAGGAGACCCTTGTAGTCCAGCTGGGTGGCCTTGGCCGTGGAGCTGACCGAGCCGAGGCCCACGTTGGCGCGCCCGTCGCCGAGAGCGAAGATCCAGCCGTACCCGGGCAGCAGCTCGGACTTGCCCGGCTCCCCGGCCCACAGCTCGAGCTGGGACTCCATCCACTCGTCGTCGTGCCGGGGGGTGCGGAAGTAGGTGCGCACCGCCACCCCCATCGGCCGGTCGTCCCGCTTGGCCAGCCCGAGTGCTGTGGCCATCCGGGCGGACACGCCGCCGGCGTCGATCACCACCGGGGCGTGGAAGGTCATCGGCTCGGCGTCGGTGCGCCGGCCCGTGGCGGTCACCTGCCGGGCCTTCACGCCGATCACCCGGCCGGTGCGCTCGTGCAGCACCGGGGCGGTCACCGAGACGCCTTCACGCAGCTTGGCGCCGGAGGACCGGGCGTGGTGGGCGAGCAGCCCGTCCAGGTCGCCGCGGGCGCGGGCCATGCCATAGTCCGGGTACCGCTCAATCTGCGGCCAGGGCAGGTGCAGGGTGTGCCCACCGCCGATCACCCGCAGGCCGCGGTTGCGGATCCAGCCGTCCTCGGCCCGGGTGGGCACACCCATCCGGACCAGCTCGGCCACAGCGCGCGGGGTCAGCCCGTCACCGCAGACCTTGTCCCGCGGGAAGGTGGCCTTCTCCAGCAGCAGCACGTGCAGCCCGGTCAGGGCCAGGTAGTGCGCGGCCGCCGAACCGGCGGGACCTGCACCAACGACGATGACGTCCGCGTCATCGTGGCTGCTGCGCACGCCTACCACCCGTTCCACTCTCTACGTCCTCTGTCCTACCCGACCGCCCACGACTCTAGTGGCGGAAGTGCTCGCGCCAGAGCGCCGAACCTGCCGCCGCGGATCGGTCCTCGATGCCTAGGCTACCCGTTGATCGCCCTTGGTGAGACCACGAGCGGGCCGGGAGAACCCGCGAAATTCCGCCACTTTTATGCGACTCGCATGTGCGCTAATTGTCAGTGCGGTCACCCTGTGGGACAGCCGGGTTCCGCACGCTGGGACTCGGTGCGGGTTTGGTGGCGCGGTGCAGGGCGACGATGCCCCCGGTCAGGTTCCGGAACGCCACCGAACGCCACCCGGCCCGGTGCATCAGACCTGCGAGCCCGCGTTGGTCCGGCCAGTCCACGATCGACTCGGACAGGTAGGAGTAGGCGGCGGTGTTCGAGGAGACCACGCGGGCCACCTGTGGCAGCAGGTAGTCCCGGTACAGACCATAGGTAGCCGCCCAGAGCGGGTTCGGTGGCGTGGAGAACTCGCACACCACGACCCGACCCCCAGGACGGGTGACCCGGAACATCTCGGCGAGTCCCGCCGTCGTGTCCACGACGTTGCGCAACCCGAAGGAGATGGTGACCACGTCGAAGCAGTCGTCGGCGAACGGCAGCGCAGTGGCGTCCCCGACGACGAACGGCAGGTCCGGGCGGCGCCGTTTGCCGACGGCGACCATACCGGCGGAGAAGTCGCAGGGCACCACGTCGACACCGGCGTCGGCATACACCTCGCTGGAGGTGCCGGTACCGGCGGCCAGGTCCAGCACCCGCATCCCCGGGCGGGCGGCCACGGCGGCCACCGTGGCACGCCGCCAGAGCCGGTCGATGCCCATGGTGAGCACGTCGTTGGTGCGGTCGTAGCCGGCGGCGACACCATCGAACATGCCCGCCACCTCGCGCGGGTCCTTGGCCAGGCTGGCTCGTGACATGTGCTCCATCATCCCCCATCACCGCCCCCGGGTGGTGCGGGCTGGCCGGTCCGTTGCCCGCTCCGGAGGTGCCGGTCTGCCCGCGCGGGCCGGAAAGGTGTGCTGGATCACGTGGGTCGGCCGGTACCGCGGTCGGCGGCGGCATATCCTGGCCGGTGATGACTGACGCCGCCGCTGCACCGATCCCGCCGACACTGCTCGCGCGGACAGTGGCCGTCCCCTCCGGCGCGGTCGGGCAGCTGCTCGACCTGCTGCCCGAACCAGAGCCGCAGGCGGCGATGGCGTGGGTGCGCCGCGGTGAGGGGGTGGTCGGCTGGGGTCAGGCCGCCCGGATCGACACCTCAGGACCGGACCGGTTCGCCGAGGCCGACGCCCGCTGGCGCGAGCTCGCCGGCCGGATGGTGGTCCGGGACGAGGTGCAGGCACCCGGCACCGGCCCGGTGGCGTTCGGTTCGTTCTCCTTCGCCGCCGACTCCCCGGCGGGCGGGACCCTGGTGGTGCCCGAGGTGGTGGTCGGCCGCCGTGGCGAGCAGGCCTGGGTGACCACGATCGCCTCCGCCTCCGAGCTGGCACCACTGCCCTCCCCCACTGCGCTGCGCTCGGCATGCACCCCGCTGCTGCCGCCGGTGTCCGCCGACTACGTACCCGGCGCACGGGACGAGGAGCACTGGCGCGAGGCGGTCGCCAGGGTGGTCGACCTGATCCGCACCGGCGCCGTGGCCAAGGTGGTGATGGCTCGGGACGTGCGCGCCCGGACCACTGCCCCGGTGGACGTGCGCCGCCTGCTGAAGAACCTCGCAGGTGACTACCCCTCCTGCTGGACCTTCGCCGTCGACGCGTTGGTGGGGGCGACCCCGGAGCTGCTGGTACGCCGCGAGCGCGGGCTGATCTCCTCCCGGGTGCTGGCCGGCACCATCCAGCGCACCGGTGACGACAAGGCCGACCTGGCGCGGGCCGCCTCGCTGGCCCGGTCCTCGAAGGACCTGGAGGAGCACGAGTTCGCGGTGGACTCCCTGACCGCGTCGCTGTCGCCGTACGCAGCGAGCACGAACGCCTCCGACGCCCCGTTCGTGCTGCACCTGCCGAACGTGATGCACCTGGCCACCGACGTGACCGCAGTGCTCGCCACCGAACATGCCGACATGTCCTCGCTGCAGGTGGCCGCCGAGCTGCACCCGACCGCCGCCGTGTGCGGGACGCCCACCGAGCTGGCTGCCGAGGTGATCTCCGAGCGGGAGGGCATGGACCGGGGCCGGTACGCCGGGCCGGTGGGCTGGCTCGGCGCCGACGGGGACGGTGAGTGGGGGATCGCGCTGCGCTCGGCGCACGTGGACGCCGCCGGCACCGGGCTGCGGCTGTTCGCCGGCTGCGGGATCGTGGCCGCCTCCGACCCGGCTGACGAGCTGGCCGAGTCCGAGGCGAAGCTGGCGCCGATGCACGCTGCGCTGGACCGCTGACCCTCCCACACCCCTCTCCCCACAGATCGCGAACGCTCCCATTCGCGGCGTGACACGTCACGACCGCCGCGAAGGAGAGCGCTCGCGATCAGAGGTGGTCAGGCGGCGGCGTCCTCGCGGGTGGCGAGGGTGGCGGTGATCTCCTGCTGCTGCCCGTCCCGGACCACGGTCAGGGTGACCTGGTCGCCGGAGGAGTAGGTGCGCACGTAGCCGGTGAGGGACTCGGCGCCGCCGACGGTGTGATCGTCGATCTTGATGATCACGTCCCCCGCCTGCAGCCCGGCCTCGGCGGCCGGAGTACCGTCCACCACCTGGTGCACCTGGGCGCCGACCCGGGTGGCGTCGCCGACCTTCGCCGTGCCGTCGGTGAGGCTGACGCCCAGGTAGGCGTGCTCGGCCGCACCGTTCTGGATCAGCTGGTCGGCGATGGTGGTGGCCAGGTCGACCGGGATCGCGAAGCCCAGGCCGATGCTTCCGGAGTTCTGCCCGGTGGAGGCGATCGACGAGGTGATCCCGATGACGTGCCCGGACGCGTCGAACAGCGGGCCGCCGGAGTTGCCGGGATTGATGGCCGCGTCGATCTGGATCGCGTTGGTGACCACCTGCTCGCGGCTGAACTGGTCGGTGGCGGCGACTGGGCGGTCCAGGGCGGAGATGATGCCGGTGGTCACAGTGGAGCTGAGCCCCAGCGGGTTGCCCACAGCCATCACCGACTGGCCCACCTTCAGGTCGTCCGAGGTGCCCAGGGTGGCAGCCTGCAGGTCGTCCGGCGGGTCGGTCAGCTGCAGCACCGCCAGGTCGGTGGCCGGATCGGTGCCGACAACCTTCGCCTCGAACATCCGCCCGTCGTAGAGCGCGACGGCGATCTGCTGCGCACCGTCGACCACGTGGTTGTTGGTGAGGATGTAGGCGTCGCCGGCATCGAGGATCACCCCGGCCCCTTCAGCCGCACCACGCTGGGTGGTCACGTCGATCGCGACCACCGACGGGCGTACGGTGCTGGCCACCGACTCCCAGTCGGGGCTGCCGTCGGCGCTGCTGGCCACGTTCGTGCTGGTGGAGGGCACCTGGACGAGGGCTTCGTTGTTGCCGGCATTCG
>DATGRZ010000045.1:0-2842 GCA_035303065.1 Ruania sp. | reverse complement strand
GGCGAGGTCCCGCAGCCCACGTCCGGTGGCGGCCAGGCGTGCGGCCAGCTGCAGGCTGGTGAGGATGCCGTCGCCCGTGGTGGCGTGCTCGGCGAGCACGATGTGGCCGGACTGTTCCCCACCGAGGCTGTGCCCGCCGGCGCGCATCGCCTCCAGCACGTATCGGTCCCCCACCCCGGTCTGCACGATCTGGATCCCGGCCTCCTGCATCGCCAAGGTGAGGCCGAGGTTGCTCATCACCGTGACCACGAGGGTGCTTCCGGCGAGCTTGCCAGCCTCGTTCAGACCGACGGCGAGGATCCCCATGATCTGGTCACCGTCGACGAGCGCCCCGGTGCCGTCTACCGCAAGGCACCGGTCGGCGTCTCCGTCGTAGGCGACCCCGAAGTCGGCGCCGGAGGCCACGGTGACGGCCTGGAGCTGTTCTGGATGGGTGGAGCCGCACTGCTCGTTGATGTTGCGTCCGTCCGGGGAGGCGTTGATCACCACCACGTCGGCACCAGCCGCTCGCAGTGCTGCCGGGCCCACCTCGCTGGCGGCGCCGTTGGCGCAGTCGACGGCGATGCGCAGGCCGCTCAGGTCGGTTTCGATGGTGCCGAGCAGGTGCTGGACGTACCGGTCGCCGGCTTCACCGCGGTTCAGCGTGATCGTTCCGACGTCGGAGCCGGTCGGCAGCTCCCAGCCACTGTCCAGGTCCGCCTCGATCTCGTCCTCGATGGCATCGTCGAGCTTGACCCCGCCGCGGGTGAAGAACTTGATGCCGTTGTCGGCCATCGGGTTGTGCGAGGCGGAGATCATCACCGCCAGGTCGACGTCCTCGGCACCGGTCAGGTAGGCGACGGCGGGTGTGGGCAGCACACCGAGGTCCTCCACGTCCACTCCGGCGCTGGACAGGCCAGCGATCACCGCCGCGGACAGGAAGTGGCCGGACAGTCGCGGGTCGCGGCCGACGATGGCGCGCGGTCGCGGACCGGCCAGACGCCCCTTCGTGCCGAGCACGTGCACGGCCGACGTACCCAGCTGCAGTGCCAGGGGCGCGGTGACCTCCCGGTTGGCCAGTCCTCGTACCCCGTCGGTGCCGAACAGCCGTCCACCCATGTGTGCTGCCTCTCGTGTTTGTGCGTGCCATCCGCAGTGCCCGCACCCGCCAGCCAGGGTGCCTAGAAACGCCATCGGCCCCGCCGGAGGAAGATCCGAACGGGGCCGATGATAGTGCGCAGCTCAGCGCTTGGAGTACTGCGGGGCCTTACGAGCCTTCTTCAGACCGGCCTTCTTCCGCTCAGTGGCGCGCGCGTCGCGGGTGAGGTACCCGGCTTTCTTCAGCGCGGCCCGGTTGGACTCGGCGTCGATCTGGTTCAGTGCGCGGGCGATGGCCAGACGCAGGGCGCCGGCCTGACCGGAGTCGCCACCGCCGTTGAGGCGGGCGACGACGTCGAAGCGGCCTTCCAGGTCCAGCAGGGTGAACGGGGCGTTCACCAGCTGCTGGTGCAGCTTGTTCGGGAAGTAGTCCTCCAAGGTGCGGCCGTTCACCTTCCAGGTGCCGGTGCCGGGCAGGAGGCGGACGCGGGCGACGGCTTCCTTGCGACGGCCCAGGGCCTGGCCGGGGGCGGTCAGCGAGCTGCCTGCACCGGTCGGCGCCTCGCTCTCGGAGGTGTAGGTGCTCGGGGCGTCGCCCTCGAGCTCCTCGATCTCGGCTGTGGTCTCGGACACGGTTCTCCTCAGTTCAGTTCGCGTCAGTTCGCTCAGGCCTGCCGCGTTACTGCGCGACCTGGGTGATCTCGAAGGTCTGCGGCTTCTGCGCACCGTGGGGGTGCTCGGCCCCGCGGTAGACCTTCAGCTTGTTCATCTGGGCGCTGCCCAGGCGGTTCTTCGGGATCATTCCCCGGATCGCCTTCTCCACCGCCCGCTCCGGGTTCTTCTCCAGGAGCTCGGCGTAGCTGGTCGCCTTCAGCCCGCCCGGGTATCCGGAGTGGCGGTAGGCGATCTTCTTCTCCCGCTTGGAGCCGGTGAGCGCAACCTTGTCCGCGTTGATGATGATGACGAAGTCACCACCGTCCACGTGCGGGGCGAATGTGGGCTTCTGCTTGCCCCGGAGCAGCGTGGCGGCATGGGTCGCCAGCCGGCCCAGGACGACGTCGGTAGCGTCGATGACGTACCAGGTGCGCTCGGTATCGCCGGGCTTGGGGGTGTACGTACGCACGGTCGTAGTTCCTCTGCTGGTCTGGAGGGCTCATCGCCGGCCACGGACGGATGCCCGCACCGTCGGGACGAACCCTTCGGTCACTTCAACGTTGGTGAGCGTCCTCCGGTCACGCGATGCGGTGAGTGGGAGGCACCGACCAGCGAGTGGACGCACAACGAGGCCCCAGAGTACTCCGTAGGCCGTAGAACGGTCAAAGCACCGGTCAGGGGCTGCGGCGCGATCTTGGTCACGTTCATCGCACTCACCAGCACCACCCAGGAAGACTGCTGCTGCAAGTGCGAGCCTACCGGCCCCGTGCGACCGTGGGGGAATGAGCTCCACCGACGACACCAACCCAGGACCTGCGCCGGACTCCGACCAGCTGCCGCTCGAGGACACCCTGGAGCAGCGCGGTGCCGAGGACCAGCTCGACGAGGGCTACTCCCCACCGGAGCGTCCGCACCGGCCGCGGTGGGGAGAGACCGCCTACGAGGAGGCTGTCGGCGAGCCGATGGACGATCAGCTGGCCGAGGAGGTGCCGGACGAGCAGGCAGCACCCGATCCGGCCCGGCAGGCCGACCGTGCCGGGCGGTTGGAGGAGGGTGAGGAGTCCGACGAGGCCGAGGACGTGGGTGTGGCCGGTGGCGCGGCGACCGCCGA
>DATGRZ010000044.1:0-2179 GCA_035303065.1 Ruania sp. | reverse complement strand
TCGGCCACGGCGACCAGGTCCACCCCGTCCAGCTGGCGCAGCACCCGGGCGTGGTGCCGGCCCATCATGCCCAGGCCGATCAGGCCCGCTCTCAGGTTGGCCACGTCAGGCACCTGCCTTCGCGAGATCGTTGACGGCGGTCGTGATGGTCTCCAGGTCGGCCTCGCTCAGGCTGGGGTGCACCGGGAGGGAGAGCACCTCGCGTGCGGCCTGCTCGGTGGCCGGCAGCTGGTGCGCGGGGGCGTATCTGTTGAGCGAGTCCAGGTGGTGGTTCGGGATCGGGTAGTACACCCCGCAGCCGACCCCGCGTGCCCGGAGCTGGTCGGCGAAGGAGTCCCGCTCGGCACCGGTCGCCCCGGCCAGGCGGATCGTGTACTGGTGGTACACGTGCGTGGCACCCTCCCGCACGATGGGGGTGACCACGCCCTCGAGCTGGGCGTCCAGGAAGGCGGCGTTCGCCTGCCGGGTGGCGGTCCAATCAGGCAGCTTGGTCAGCTGCACCCGGCCGATGGCGGCGTGGATGTCGGTCATCCGGGCGTTGAAGCCGATGATCTCGTTGGCGTACTGGCGCTCCATGCCCTGGTTGCGCAGCAGCCGCAGGTTGCGGGCCACCTCCTCGGTGCCGGCGGAGACCATGCCACCCTCCCCGGAGGTCATGTTCTTCGTCGGGTACAGGGAGAACATCGCGAACGTGCCGAAGCTGCCCACCGGGGCGCCCTGCCAGATCGCGCCGTGCGCCTGGGCGGCGTCCTCGAAGATCGCCAGGCCCCGCTCGGCGGCGAGCGCGACCAGGGCGTCCATGTCCGCCGGGTGCCCGTACAGGTGCACCGGCATGATGCCCTTGGTGCGCTCGGTGATGGCGGCCTCCACGGCGGCCGGGTCCAGGCAGAAGGTGTCCGGCTCGATGTCGGCGAACACCGGGGTGGCGCCGGTCAGGGCGACGGAGTTGGCAGTGGCGGCGAAGGAGAACGAGGGCACGATCACCTCGTCGCCCGGTCCGATGCCGGCGGCCAGCAGACCCAGGTGCAGCCCGGAGGTGCCAGAGCTGACCGCCACGCAGGTGCGCCCGGCCACCAGCTCGGCAGCGAACTCCTCCTCGAAGGCGGCCACCTGCGGGCCCTGGGCGATCATGCCGCTGGCCAGCACCGCATCGACGGCGGCCCGCTCCTCCTCCCCCACGATCGGCTTGGCCGCGGGGATCGTCGCCTGGTTCACCTGGTCTCCTCGTTCTGGGTGGTGGGGGCGCTGGTGCCCGCGCTCTGCGCAGCGCTCGGCCCGGCGCTCGCTGCGGCGGTGAGCACGCCGTCAGTCTCCTTATACCGCTCCCCGGTGGCTGGGCAGGTCCACTGGCCCGGGGCCTCCTCGCGCAGCGGCACCCCGGCGGTGCCGACCCAGCCGATCCGGCGGGCGGGCACTCCGGCGACCAGCGCGTGGTCGGGCACGTCCTTGGTGACCACCGCCCCGGCGGCCACACTGGCCCAGGCGCCGATCGTCACCGGGGCCACGCACACCGCCCGGGCGCCCACGCTCGCGCCGCGGCGCACGGTCACGCCCACCGGCTCCCAGTCGGTGCCGGACTTGCGGGTGCCGTCGGAGTTGATCGCGCGCGGGTAGGTGTCGTTGGTGAGCACTGCAGCGGTGCCGATGAAGACGCCGTCCTCGAGGTGCGCGGGCTCGTAGACCAGGGCGTAGTTCTGCACCTTGCAGTTGTCGCCCAGGTGCACACCCGAGCCGATGTAGGCGCCGCGGCCGATGATGCACCCGGCCCCGACCACCGCGTTCTCCCGCACCTGGACGAGCTGCCAGACGCTGGCGTCGGTGCCGATCTGGGCGCTCGGGTCCACCTCGGCGGAATCGACGATCATGGGCTTCCTTCTCGGGTGGGACTGGCTGCGTCGGCAGTCTCCCACACCGGATGTGCCGCGTGTCAGCACTGCACGCGCGGCGCTTGCACCCGATGCACCACCGCCTCCTCTCGCGCATGCGCCACCGCCT
This sequence comes from Ruania sp., assembly GCA_035303065.1. GTDB lineage: Bacteria > Actinomycetota > Actinomycetes > Actinomycetales > Beutenbergiaceae > Ruania. The sequence goes on along the minus strand of DATGRZ010000044.1, from coordinate 184 downwards.
CCTCTCGCGCATGCACCACCGTCTGAGGCACTCCTGGGACACTACTGAGGCAGGAAAATCGCACCTCCGTGTAACAAGAGTGCCTCCGTGCGGGCGGAGCGGGGGCGCGGGCTGTGCGGGGCGCGGGTGGCGCGGGTGGCGATGGTGCCGGCGCTGCGGGGGCGCGTGCGGTGCGGGCGGCGGC
>DATGRZ010000043.1:0-2704 GCA_035303065.1 Ruania sp. | reverse complement strand
CTTCCTGCCGATGTCCAAGGCGCCGTTCGTGGTGGTCGGGGTGACCTCGTTCCTGACGTTCTGGAACTCCTACGTGTGGCCGATCATGACCATCACCTCCCCGGAGCTGTACCAGATCCAGCAGTACCTGGCCTCGTTCCGCTCCGAACGCTCCTCCGAGCTGGGGATGCTGATGGCCGGCTCAGCGCTGGCCGCGGCGCCGGTGGTGCTGGTCTTCCTGGTGTTCCAGCGGCAGATCATCGCCAACATCAAGATGGCCGGGCTGAAGTGAGCCGCCGGGAAGGAGGCCGATGAGCACCGGTGACCAGCCGCGACCGATATCGCACACCGAGGGCCGGCACGTGGCCATGCCGCTCGGCGGTATCGGCACCGGCAACCTGGCGCTGGCCGCCGACGGTGGCCTGCGGCAGTGGCAGCTGCACAACATCGGCAACCACCGCGGGGAGCTGCCCGGGTCGTTCTTCGCCGTGCGCATCTCGCAGTGGGAGCCGCCGTTCGACGCTGTGCGCGTGCTGCAGGCCCCGCCCGCACCACCGGGCAGCACCAGCACTCCGCTGGTGACCGATGATCTCGTGCCTACCTGGCAGCGGGACCTGCTCGCCCGTGCTGACGGCGTAGCCTCCACCACCTTCAGCGGCACGTATCCGTTCGGCCGGGTGGAGTACCACGACGACACCCTGCCGGTGCAGATCAGCCTGGAGGCGTTCACCCCGCTGGTGCCGCTGGACCTCGACCGCAGCTCGCTGCCGGCCGCGCTGTTCACGTTCACCATCACCAACACCGACTCGGTGCCGGTGCACGGCTGGCTCGGCGCCGGGCTGCAGAACGCCGTCGGTGGCGATGGCGTCCTGCCACCGGACGGGGTGCACCACCCCGGCTACGGCGGCAACACCAACCGGGTGCACCGCTCCGGCGGGTGGACGTCGCTGCTGCTGGAGAACGACACGCTGCCTGAGCAGCACCCTGGCGCCGGGCAGATGGTGCTGACCTGCGACGCCGCCCCCACCGCGGCCCTGCCGGCCTGGACCAGCCCGCAGCAGCTGCTGGACTTCCTCTCCTCCCGGCAGCCGTTCGCCGCCCAGGACTGGGCACAGCTGCCCACAGATGCGGCCGACCCGCAGCCGACCGGAACCTGGGCACAGGCCGGCCTCAGCCCGAGCGGCAGCACCTGGAACGGCGCGCTGGCCGGCCAGTTCACCCTGGCGCCGGGGGAGAGCACCACCGTGCGGGTGGCGCTGACCTGGCACTTCCCGAACCGGCAGGTGAGCTTCACCCAGTTCGGCGGCATCCGACCGGAGCAGCTGGCCAGCCGCGCCTGGCTCGGCAACTACTACACCACCCGGTACGCCGACGCCCTGGCCGTGGCCGAACAGGTGCAGACCGAGTGGCACGAGCTGGAGCGGCTGTCCCGCGACTGGACCGACGTGCTGAGCACCGGAGCGCTGCGCGCCGGAGCGGTCGAGCACCTGGCCGCGCAGGCGGCGGTGATCCGCAGCCCGAGCTTCTTCCGCACCGCCGACGGGCACTTCTTCGGCTTCGAGGGGGTGCACGGCGCCTCCACGCTGATGTGGTCCGGAGACGTGGGCGGCTCCTGCCCGCTCAACTGCACCCACGTGTACAACTATGTGCAGGCGGTGGCGCACCTGTTCCCCGAGATCGAGCGGGACATGCGCGAGCTCGAGCTGGACGTGCTGCAGGCACCGGAGGGGTTCATCCCGCACCGGCTGCTGCTGCCGCTGGGCACGAAGCAGCTGTGGGACCGGGAGATCGGCGGCCCCGGGGAGCCGGCCCTGGACGGCATGCTCGGCACCGTGCTGAAGACCTACCGGGAGGTGCGCGCCGGAGCCGGGCTGGACTGGCTCACCCGGTACTGGCCCCGGCTGCAGCGGCTGCTGGGCTACGTGGCCGACCGGTGGGACCCCCGCGGCACCGGTGTGCTGCACGGTATCCAGCCCTCCACCCACGACATCGACCTGGCCGGGGTGAACTCCTTCATGGGCACCCTCTGGCTGGCGGCGCTGCGTGCCGCCGAGGAGATGGCCCTGCTGCTCGGCGACCGGGCGGCCGCGCAGTCCTGGCGGGACCGGTTCGAGACCGGCTCGCGTGCCTACGACGAGGCCCTGTTCACCGGGGAGTACTACATCCAGGTGCTCGAGGACGGTGACCCGGAGCAGTTCCAGTGGGGCCGCGGCTGCCTGTCCGACCAGCTGATCGGACAGTGGTGGGCGCACCAGCTGGACCTGGGCCACCTGCTCCCGGCCGAGCATGTGCGCACTGCGCTGCAGGCAGTGGTCCGGCACAACCTGCGCACCGACTTCACCGACATGGAGCACGGCTACCGGGTGTTCGCCGACGGCGACGAGACCGGCCTGCTGGTGTGCAGCTGGCCGCACGGCGGCCGCCCGGAGGTGCCCACCCGCTACTGCGACGAGGTGTGGACCGGCACCGAGCAGCAGGTGGCGGCGCACTGCCTGGCCGAAGGGCTCATCGAGGAGGGGAACGCCATCCTGGACGGCCTCTGGTCCCGCTACGACGGCCGGCGCCGCAACCCCTACAACCAGGTGGAGTGCGGCGACCACTACGTGCGCGCCCTGTCCGGGTGGAGCGTGCTGGGGGCGCTGACCGGCCACGCGTGGGACGCCACCTCGGCCACCCTGCAGCTGCGCCGCCCACCGCAGGGCACCGCGTGCCCGGTGCTCACCCA
>DATGRZ010000042.1:0-7581 GCA_035303065.1 Ruania sp. | reverse complement strand
CGGGTCGTGCTGGTCTCCCACCACCGGCAGCACCGCCACCAGCCGGTACCCGCCAGCCGGGGTGGGCCCTGCGGTGACCGTGCCCCCGAGTGCGCCGACACGTTCCCGGATCCCGGCCAGGCCGAGACCCGAGCCTGCGGCCGGGGCCGCAGCACCGCTCGGTGCCGAGTTGGCCACCTGGACGATGAGGCTGCCGTCGTCGTCGAACGCGGTCGTGACCTCGATCTCGGCGCCCGGGGCGTGGCGCAACGCGTTGCTGAGCCCCTCCTGGACGATCCGGTAGGCGGTCAGCCCCACGGTCGCCGGAGCGTCGGTCTCGATCGAGTCGGTGATCGTGGCCCCGGAGGCGCGGGCGGTCTCCACCAGGTCCGGGATGTCGGCCAGCACCGGCGCGGGAGCAGTCGGTGCGGCTGTGTCGCTGCGGAGCAGGGCGAGCAGAGCGCGCATCTCGCTGAGCGCCTGCCGGGAGGAGGCAGCGATGTCGTCGAACTCCTGCTGCACGGAAGGGTCGATACCGGGTTTGCGGTACAGCGCGGTGCTGGCCTGCACGTGGATCACCGACATGCTGTGCGCCACCACGTCGTGCAGCTCGCGGGCGATCCGGTTGCGTTCCTCGAGGTCGCGGCGCCGTTGCGCCTCTTCGGCGCTGACCTGCTCCGCCTGCTGCGCACGTACCGCGCCCTGCCGCCAGAGCCGCTCCAGCACCCCGAGCATGGCCAGGGCTGCGGTCAGGGACACCAGCACCACGCCGTTGGCCAGCCCGCCGGGCACGCGCCCGGGGATCACGAACGCCAGCGCGGTCAGCAGCGTCCCGGCGCCCCACCCGGCAACCACCCAGTACCACTGGTGCCGCAGTGCCAGCACCGCCACCAGCAGGCACTGGGCGATCATGCCGGTCACCGGCCACGGCCAGGGCAGGCCGGCCAACGGGAACGTCACCAGCATCGCCGCGAGCGAGGAGGACGTGGACAGTGCGATCCCCAGCCAGGGCCAGCGGACCGCCAGCACGATGCCAGCACTGTGCGCGACCGCCAGCACCATCGCCACTGCCGGGTGCAGCAGGTAGAGGGTGGCCAGCACCGGCCACGCGACCGCCAGCAGGGCAACGGCCGCGACGCAGGTGCTCGCCCAGACCCAGCGGGTGGCCGGCGGCGCCGTCAGGTGCGGGTGCCGTGCTCCGTCCTGCGGTCGCTCGCCGCTGTCCGCCTGGGTCACGTGAGCCTCCTCCTCACCACCGAGCAGCGCGTTCGTGACGAGCGCGTCCGCCCGGGCCAGGCCGTGCAGCACAGCAGGCAGAGTGAGCAGGAACAGCAGGCCGAGGAGCAGGTGGGCACCGGCATCCACCAAGTACGCCCCGACCGCGCTCTGCGGGACGAGCGCCGGGTCGAGCACCACCAGCAGCCGCACCGGCCAGGCGCCGTCGACCGGAGAGAGCGGCCACCAGATCCAGCGCGTCAGGCTGCCGGCGGCGACGGCGGTCCAGGTCACCGCCAGCACGAACGTGACCAGCCGCAACGGGAACGCCAGGACCGCCTCGAAGGCCAGGTCGAACCAGCGCCGCCGGTCGGTCATCACCCGCACCAGGCCGAGCAGCCCGCCGCCACGGGGTAGGTACTGCACGGGCGCCGGCGCCATCCCCCAGGCGCGCAGCCGTGCCCGGGAGAGGTCGGCGAACCGGGAGCCGAGCAGCAGCGTCAGCGGCAGCAGCAGCGCACCCACCCAGACGACCAGCGTCGCCACGGAGGCGATGGTCAGGCTGACCAGGACCGCGAAGCCGACCGCGGCGATCGGCAGCCCGGGCAGCAGGTAGCGGCAGTCCCGGGCCAGCCGGTGCCGCCGGGACTGCAGCCGCGACCGCAGCCGGCGAGCAGGGCTCGACGGTGCAGCCGCAGCGGGCGGGGCCGGCTCGGGTGCCATGGGTGGCAGGCTAGGCCGTTCACCTGGTCCGCCGCGTCACTCCTGAGAGGGACCGGTACCGATAGTTTGGGCACATGGTTCCTCAGGCGTCCGGTCAGGGCGGGACAGTGCGGGTGCTCGTGGTCGACGACCAGTCGATGATCCGGGCCGGGTTCGCGGCACTGCTGGACGCCCAGGAGGGCATCGCCGTGGTCGGGACGGCCGACGACGGCCTGGGGATCACCGACGTGGTCCGGCGCACCCAGCCGGACGTGGTGCTGATGGACATCAGGATGCCGAAGGTGAACGGGCTGGATGCCACTCGCGCCATCTTCGCGATGCCCGGTGACGGCCCCCGAGTCATCATGCTGACCACCTTCGACGCCGACGAGTACGTGTTCACCGCGCTCCGGGTCGGCGCGAGCGGCTTCCTGCTCAAGGACTCCCCTCCCGAAGAGCTCGTCCAGGCGGTCCGCGTGGTCGCTGACGGCGAAGCTCTCCTCTCCCCGAAGGTCACCAGGGCGCTGATCGCCGACTACGTCACCCACCCGCAGGCACCGACCCGGGACCACGGGCTGCTCGCCCCGCTCACCGAGCGGGAGCTGGAGGTGATGACCCGGGTCGCCCGCGGCCGGTCGAACGTGGAGATCGCCGACGACCTGTTCGTGGCCGAGCAGACCGTGAAGACCCACGTCAGCCGCATCCTCACGAAGCTCGGTCTGCGGGACCGGACGCAGATGGTGGTGGCCGCCTACGAGTCCGGCCTGGTGCGCGCGGAGCGATGAGCTCGGCAGCGGCCGCAGTGTGCGCGGGCCGGAAGGCGTAGACGCAGACCAGCCGCACCCGGGCAGTGGTCCGGTAGGCCGCCAGCCGGTGCTGCCAGTCCCCGGGCACCGGTCCGTAGCCGTCGAGCACCGCGGCGGCACAGGTACGTGCACGGTCGGTGCTGCACCGGCCCTGGTGCGTGCGCAGCTGCAGGTGGGTGAGCAGGTTCGCTACGTCCAGCGCCGGATCGCCGAAGGCGGCGAGGTCGAAGTCGAGCAGCCCCACGTCGGTGCCGTCGAGCAGCAGCTGCTTGTCGTGCAGGTCCCGGTGCAGCAGCGCCTGCGTCGGCCTGGTCGCAGCGAGCTGGTCCTCGGCGGCCTCCAGCAGGCGGTGCAGATCGGCAGCCCGGTCGTCGAGCAGCTGGTGCTCGGCGGCCAGCCGTACCCAGCGGCGGGCCACCTCGAGCTCGGCGGTCGCGTCGTGGCTGGGCAGCGGTAGGTCCACTGTGGTCCGGTGCAGGCGGCGCAGCGCATCGCCGACGGCGGAGCTCACCGTGGCCAGGTGGGCGTCAGTGGTCCTGGGGTCGCCGAGCAGGTCGTAGAGCATCCGGCCGGGGAGCTCGGCGAACGTGACCCTGCCGGCGCGTTCGTCCACTGCCTGCACAGCGGGGGTGGTCACCCCGGCGGCGGTCAGGCGGGCGCCGGTCACCGTACGTGCCAGCCGGCGGGGGCGCACCAGCTTCACATAGGTGGTCGGGGCCTGTGGCGGGGAGAGCCGCACGACGGCCCGCCTCTCCGGCCGGTGGGCGACCAGGTTCGCTCCCTCGGCAGCTGCCAGCCCGGGCAGCCCGGGCAGCTTGCGGTCGGCACCGCCAGGTTGCAGCAGCACCCCGCCCGGCAGCAGCTGCGCCCCTGCCGCAGGGGCGGCCCGGGCGGTCTGGGCGTGCACGGCGAGCGCCTCGTCCCGGTCAGCGAACCACTGCCCGGCGAGCAGCCCGCCGTCGGGCCGGCGCAGCTCCACACCGAGGTGCGTGGCCGACCGTGGGATCGCCTTGACCAGGGTGAGCCCCTCAGCCGCAGCGGCTGCGGCGACCTGGTGCAGCGGGGCGGGCATCAGGTCCGCACCCGGTCGCGCTCGGCCGCCACGTTCTCCGCCCGGGTGAGTAGTCCGGCGGCAGCATCCGGCCAGGCGGCGCTCTGCCCGAGGCGGAACGGTTCGGCGGTGAGCCGGAGCAGGTGGGCTGCGGTGTGCACGCGCACCCGGTCCGCCCGGGCGGGGCCGCCGGCTGCGGCGTAGCCCTGGTGCAGAGCCGCCAGACGGTGCTGCTGGTCAGTCTCGGTGCGGTGCCCGAGCAGCACGTCACGAGTCATCGCCGCGGCCGCACAGCCCAGGTCGGCGGCCGGGTCGCCCAGCCCGGCGGCATCCAGGTCGATCAGGCCCGCCTGGCCGTCCGGGCCGATCACTGCCTGGTCCAGGGAGAAGTCGCCGTGCACACAGCTGTGCTGCTGCCCAGGACCGGCCATCTCAGCCGCGATCTGGTCGGCGAGGTGGTGGGCACGGTCGGCCAGGTCGGGCAGCAGCACGGCCAGCTGGTCGGCAGCGGCACGCACCTGCTCGACCTCCACGTCGCGGCCGAGCTCAGGGAGCACGCGGCCGGGGTGCTGGTGCAGTGCGGCCAGCGCCCGCCCGACCTGCGCCGCCGTGTCCACCGGGGCCTCCTGGGCGGTGGTCCCGGGCAGGTACTCGGCAGCGAGCGCGCCGCGCCGGGGGTGGCAGCCGAGCAGCTGCGGGGTGCGCGGTGCGGCATCCGCGAGCGCGGCCAGGGTGTGGGCTGCGGCCTGGGTGGCGGCCGGTCGCTGCACCCGCAGCAGCACCTGCCCGCCGGTGGCGGTGGGCAGCAGACCCACCCAGCGGCGGTGCGGCTTGTAGCGCAGCAGCGTCGGCGCTACCGACCGGTCCACCACCGGCCCGTGCCGGAGCAGCCGGCCCAGCAGTCGTTCCCGGTGCGCGGGGTCGGCCAGCAGCGCAACTGCGGGCAGGTCGCGGTCGGCTGCCGGTGTGCCCACCAGCACCTGCCGCCCGGGGTCGGTGCCGATGATCGACCCGGCGGAGAGCTCCAGGGTCTTGGCGTGCTTGGCGGCCTCGGACCGGGCGGTGGCCGCGACCAGCAGCGGCCGCCCGCCGGCCTCCACGTGCAGCACACAGCTGGTGCCGGGCTTGTACCGCAGGTGGTGCCGGCGCACGGTGACCGGCCGGCCGAGCAGGCTGCCGAGCCAGCGGGTGAGCCGGTCACAGTCCAGCAGCAGGGCCAGGCCGGGCAGGTCCGGGTCGCGGTCGGCCAGGGACTGCTCAGCGGGGGGCAGCATCGGCGCGCTCCTTCCGGTGCTGGCGGGCGAAGGCAGCCCGGTGGTCGCGGGCCGCCGCCGGTGAGGGCTCGGCGTGGCCGGCGGAGATCCGCACCACCCGGTCGGCGCGGTCGGCGGCGGACAGGTCGTGGGTGACCACCAGGGTGGTGCGGCCCTCGGTCAGCCGGTCCAGCGCTGCGGAGACCTCTCGTTCGGTGTCGGCGTCCAGACCGGTCATCGCCTCGTCCAGGATGATCACGCTGGCGTCCCGGATAGCGGCCCGGGCGATCGCGATCCGCTGCCGCTGCCCGCCGGAGAGAGTGCCGCCGCGTTCGCCCACCACAGTGTCGTACCCCTCCGGCAGCTCCAGGATGAACTCGTGCGCCCCGGCCAGCCGGGCGGCAGCCTCCACCTGGGCGGTGGTGGCCCCGGGCAGCCCGTGGGCGATGTTCTCGGCGATGGTGGTGGCGAACAGCACACTGTCCTGCAGCACGATCGCCACCTGCGAGCGCACCGTGGCCAGGGTGAGGTCGCGCAGGTCCTGACCGTCGATGCTCACGGTGCCGGTGTCCGGGTCGATCAGGCGGGAGAGCAGCAGCACCAGGGTGGACTTGCCGGACCCGGACGGGCCGACGATCGCCACCCGTTCCCCGGCGCGCACGTGCAGGTCCACCCCGCGCAGCACCGGGCGCCCGGGGGTGTAGGAGAGCCACACGTTCTCCAGTCGCACCTCCCCGCGGAACCGGCCGGCCGGCCGGGCCCAGGAGTGGGTGCTGATCGCCGGCCGGGTGGCCAGCACGTCCGCGATCCGCTCGGCCGAGGCGGTCGCGGCGGCGATCCGGCCGGTGTACTTGGCCAGGTCGCGCATCGGTTTGAACGCTGCCTTGAGGTAGGTGAGGAAGACCACCAGCTCACCGGGGGTGAGCGCCCCGGCGAGCACCCGTTGGGCGCCGACGAACAGCACCACCGCAGTGGCGAGCCCGACCAGCACGTCGGTCTTGCGCTCCAGGCCGGCGGCGAGCTTCTTCGCCTTCACCCCGTCCTTGAGGGTCTTGGTGTTGCTGCTGTCGAACTCCCGCTGCATCTGCTCCTCGAGGGAGTAGGACTGCACCACCTGCATCGCCGAGAGCACCTCGGTGGCCCGGGTGGCCAGGGCGCCCTCAGCCTTGCGCTGGGTGCGGGAGACGGTGTGGATGCGCCGGCTCAGCCGCACCCCGATCAGCGCGAACAGCGGGAACACCCCGAGCATCACCAGGGCGAGCTGCCAGTCCATGATCGCCACCACGGCGACCATGCCGACCAGCGTGGCCAGGTTGCCCAGCAGCGGCAGACCGGCGGTGACCGCGACCTCCTTCAGCCGCCCGACGTCGGCGGTGACCCGCTGCACCATGTCCCCGGTGCCGACCTTGTCGTGGAACGCCATCGACAGGCGTTGCAGGTGGGCGTACAGGTCGGCGCGCACCCGGGTGAGCAGACGGTTGCCCACCAGCGCGAAGCACACGGTCATCAGGTAGGCCGCCAGCGCCCGCAGCGCCACGATGACCAGCAGCGCCGCGCAGGCCAGCAGCAGCAGCGCCGCCAGGCTGATCGGTTGGGTGGGGATCCCCTCCGCGCCCGCCTCGGCGATGACCCCGTCGATGACGAACTTCAGCGGCCAGGGTTCGGCCAGCCGCATGCCGACCTCGGCGAGCAGCGCGGCCAGCCCGCCGGCGATCAGCGGCCGTTCTGGTCGCAGGTGCGCGGTGAACGAGCGCCGGGTGCCGCCGAGCCTGCGCAAGGACTCCCGGAGGGTCTGCGGACGTCTGGACATGGTCAGCACCTCCCGACCAGGTGGAGAGCGCGCTTCACCACACCGGTGCAGTCGTGGTGGCGGACCATCTCCTGCCGAGCGGCCTGCCCCAGGCGGTACCGGCGCTGCGGGTCCTGGCGCAGGGCGGTGATCGCATCGGCGAGCTTGCGGGGGTGGCCGGGCTCCACCAGCACCCCGAGCCTGCCGTCGTCGAGCAGGTCGGGGAGAGTGCCGACGGCGGAGGCCACCGTGGGCAGCCCGGCCGCCAGGTATTCGTAGAGCTTCAGCGGGGAGAAGTAGAAGTCGTCACCGCCCGGGTAGGGCGCGACCGCGAGGTGCATCCGGTGCAGCTGGGCCGGGATCTCGGACGGGTCGAGCGCCCCGGTGAGCTCGACAGCATCGGCGATGCCGAGCTGTTCGGCCCGGGCCACCAGCGCCTCCCGCTCGGGTCCGTCGCCGACGAGCAGCAGCCGGTAGCCGGGGTCGTCGGCGAGCACCAGGGCGAGTGCCTCGAGCAGCACGGGCAGGCCGTGCCACGGTTTGAGGGTGCCGACGAAGCCGACGGTGAACGGCTCCTCGGCCAGCGGCGGGCCCGGCGTGATGCGGGTGGTGTCCACCCCGTTGGCCAAGGTGTGCACCCGGGCGGGGTCGGCGGCGTGCCGGCGGGCCCAGGTGGCCACCGGGTCGCTGACGCACACGGCGGCCGTGGTCGCGGACAACGCCGCAGCGGCCACGTCCTCGGCGCCGGTGCGGTCCACCAGCACCCGGTGCTCGGCCTGCTCCTGC
>DATGRZ010000041.1:0-3924 GCA_035303065.1 Ruania sp. | reverse complement strand
GGGATGCGCGCGTCGCAGAGGTTCACCGCGAGACGCTCGAAGCTCAGCCGGTCCCGGCCTCCGGCCAGGCCGACGCCGAGCGACAGGTCCGGATCCGCGTCGGCGAGCAGCTCGACCAGCCGCGCCGCTGCGCGGTCGTAGGCCACCGGTAGCTCGGCGACGAGCACGCGCTCTGGACCGGACCAGGACTCTGCCACTGCCCGGACCACCTCGATCGAGGGGTTGTCCGCACGCCCGTCGAACGGTTCGAACCCGGTGAGCAGCACAGTGGTGGGCACGGCCACGATCCTAGCCGGCAACGAGGGTGCACCTATGGTCGTGATCCGGCCAGATCGCGACCATAGGTGCACCCGCGCGGGCTGCCCGGTGCCATGGACGACGAACGGCCCGTCACCTACGAGAGGTGACGGGCCGCCGTCGGCGACTGATCGAGATCAGTTGCCGGTGAGCTTCTCCCGCAGCGCGGCGAGCGCCTCGTCCGAGGCGAGCGTGCCGCCCGCGTCGGCCGGAGCCGAGGAGTAGGAGGAGTCGGCGACCTCGCCCACCGGGGCACCGGTGGTCTCGGCGTCCGCCTCCAGCGCCTTGGCGACCTGCGCCTTGTGCGCCTCCCAGCGGGCGTGCGCCTGGGCGTACTGTGCCTCCCAGGCCTCGCGCTGGGCCTCGTAGCCCTCGAGCCACTCGTTGGTCTCCGGGTCGAAGCCCTCGGGGTACTTGTAGTTGCCCTGCTCGTCGTACTCGGCGGCCATCCCGTACAGCGACGGGTCGAAGTCGTCCCCGTTCGGGTCGACGCCCTCGTTCGCCTGCTTCAGCGACAGCGAGATCCGGCGGCGCTCCAGGTCGATGTCGATGACCTTGACGAACACCTCGTCGTCGACCTTCGCGACCTGCTCGGGCACCTCCACGTGGCGCTGGGCCAGCTCGGAGATGTGCACCAGGCCCTCGATACCGTCCTCGACGCGCACGAACGCACCGAACGGCACCAGCTTGGTGACCTTGCCCGGCACGACCTGACCGATCGCGTGGGTGCGGGCGAAGGCCTGCCACGGGTCTTCCTGGGTGGCCTTCAGCGAGAGGGAGACCCGCTCGCGGTCGAAGTCGACGTCGAGCACCTCGACGGTGACCTCCTGGCCGACCTCGACGATCTCGTTCGGGTGGTCGATGTGCTTCCAGGACAGCTCGGAGACGTGCACCAGACCGTCGACACCGCCGAGGTCCACGAACGCACCGAAGTTGACGATGGAGGACACCACACCGGGGCGCACCTGGCCCTTCTGCAGGGTCTGCAGGAAGGTGGAGCGCACCTCGGACTGGGTCTGCTCCAGCCAGGCGCGGCGGGACAGCACCACGTTGTTGCGGTTCTTGTCCAGCTCGATGATCTTCGCCTCGAGCTCCTGGCCGATGTAGGGCTGCAGGTCGCGGACGCGACGCATCTCCACCAGCGAGGCGGGCAGGAAGCCGCGGAGGCCGATGTCCAGGATGAGACCACCCTTGACCACCTCGATGACGGTGCCGGTGACGACGCCGTCCTCCTCCTTGATCTTCTCGATGGTGCCCCAGGCGCGCTCGTACTGGGCGCGCTTCTTCGACAGGAGCAGACGGCCCTCCTTGTCCTCCTTCTGCAGGACGAGGGCCTCGACGCGGTCTCCGACGGCGACGACCTCATCGGGGTCGACGTCGTGCTTGATGGAGAGCTCGCGGGAAAGGATGACGCCTTCGGTCTTGTAACCGATGTCGAGGAGAACCTCGTCACGGTCGACCTTGACGACCGTACCCTCGACGATGTCACCGTCATTGAAGTACTTGATGGTCGCGTCGACGGCTGCGAGGAACTCTTCTTCCGAGCCGATGTCGTTGACCGCGACCTGCGGGACATTCGTCGGGGCCGGGCTGGTGATAGTCATACGGTGGTGAACTCCGTTGCGGACAGGGATAGTAGTTGGACTTGCGGACACGGCACGCGCGTGACCCCGCGGACCGCAGCAGCCGCAAGCATCGGGTCCCGCCGACGGCCGAAGCCGCAGTGGACCGCTCGCCTTGCCGCCACCAGCTGGGCACAGGAGCGCACGAATAACCTCAACTACCCTACCGCGCGCGCCGAGCAGTTCACAATGTGGGCAGCACGCTCCGGCACCGGGAAGGTGTGGGATCGGTCACGTGCACCGCGCGGGCGATACTGGCCCGATGGACCAGCATTGCACCGGCGGCACAGAAGGCGCCGACGCCAGCAGCACAGAGGGCGCCGGCAGTACCGGCCCGCTGGCCGAGGCCGGCTACCGGCAGGTGGACGGCGCCCAAGCGGCCGCGGCGACGATCGACTGGTGGAGCCACGCCGCCGAGGACTACCTGGCCGAGCACGGCGAGCTCCTCGGCGCCGCGGACTTCCGCTGGTGTCCGGAGGGGCTGCGGGAGGCGGACGCCCACCTGCTCGGTCACCTGACGGAGCTGCGGTCCGCCCAGGTGCTGGAGGTGGGCGCCGGGGCGGCGCAGTGCTCCCGCTGGCTGCGCAGCCAAGGGGTGGACGCACTCGCCAGCGAGCCGGCCACCGGGATGGTGACCGCTGCAGCGCGACTGGACCGGGCCACCGGTATCCGGGTGCCGATGGTGCAGGCGGACGCCCGGTCGCTGCCGCTGGCCACCGGCAGCATGGACGTGGCGTTCACCGCCTTCGGTGCGCTGCCGTTCGTCCCGGACCCGCAGCGGGTGCACGCGGAGGTGGCCCGCGTGCTGCGGCCAGGTGGCCGGTGGGTGTTCTCCGTGACCCACCCACTGCGCTGGGCGTTCCCGGACGACCCGACCAGCGCGGGCCTGACCGCGCACCGTTCCTACTTCGACCGGCGACCGTACGCGGAGACCGACACCGCGGGGCGGGTGCTGTACGCCGAGTTCCACCGCACCCTGGCCGACCACGTGAGCGACGTCGTCGGTGCGGGCCTGACGATCACCGGCATGCTGGAGCCGGAGTGGCCGCCGGAGAACACCACCGTGTGGGGCGGCTGGGGCCCAGAGCGGGGCAGGCTGCTGCCCGGGACCCTGATCGTGTCCGCCGAGCTCCGCTGAACGCCCTGGTTCGCGATTCCGGGGTCAGTGGCCGGCGTCGCGCCAGTTCACTCCGGTACCCACCGACACGTCCAACGGCACCGCCAGCTCTGCGGCGGAACCCATCTGCTCACGCAGCAGCTGCTCCACCGCATCGGCCTCACCGGCAGCTACCTCCACCACCAGCTCGTCGTGCACCTGCAGCAGCATCCGGGACCTCAGGCCCTGCTCGGCCAGCGCAGCGTCCACGCCGATCATGGCCAGCTTGATGATGTCGGCGGCGCTGCCCTGGATGGGCGCGTTCAGCGCCATCCGCTCAGCCATGTCGCGGCGCTGCCGGTTGTCGCTGTTCAGGTCCGGCAGGTAGCGCCGCCGGCCGAGGATGGTCTCGGTGTAGCCGACCTTGCGAGCCTCCTCCACCACGGAGTGCAGGTAGTCACGCACCCCGCCGAAGCGCTCGAAGTACTCCTCCATCAGCGACCGGGCCTCAGCGGTCTCGATCTTCAGCTGCCGGGACAGCCCGAACGCGCTCAGTCCGTAGGCGAGCCCGTAGCTCATCGCCTTGATCTTCGAGCGCATCGGAGCGGTGACCTCCTCCGGTGCCACCCCGAACACCCGGGACCCGACGAAGGAGTGCAGGTCCTCACCCGTGCGGAACGCCTCGATCAGCCCTTCGTCGGCGGACAGGTGTGCCATGATCCGCATCTCGATCTGGGAGTAGTCCGCGGTCAGCAGCCGCTCGTACCCCTCCCCGACGACGAATGCGGCGCGGATCCGCATCCCCTCCTCGGTGCGGATCGGGATGTTCTGCAGGTTCGGGTCCGCTGAGGAGAGCCGGCCGGTGGCGGCGATGGTCTGGGAGTAGGTGGTGTGGATCCGCCCGTCCGG
>DATGRZ010000040.1:0-24204 GCA_035303065.1 Ruania sp. | reverse complement strand
GTTGTACAGGTACTGCATGTCCCGACGGTCCACGTTCGCGGTCTCGACCTTCACACCGGCATTGAACGTCTTGGAGACCACCTTGCCGGAGGTCACGCCCTTGAGCTTGGTGCGCACGAATGCCGGCCCCTTGCCCGGCTTGACGTGCTGGAACTCCACCACGGACCAGAGCTGTCCGTCGATGACGAGCACCATGCCGTTCTTCAGGTCGTTGGTCGTTGCCACGGGCTTCCTTTGCTGTGTGTGCGACGCCGGGCGCCCGAAGGGTGGGGCTGCCCAGCGTCCGAAGAGTTGCTGTGCGGCACTCAGGGTATCGCCCCGAGGGCCCCCACCGCTGCCACGGCCACGGCTGCCGCCCACAGGTAGGAGGTGAGCGTGCCCACCAGGAAGCGTTCGGACACCCCGGCCGAGGGCTCGTCACGCAGGGTGGAGAACCGGCCCAAGCCCTTGATCGCCACCACCACCGCGATGCCCGCCGGGTAGGCGAGCAGGATGCAGCCGGCCACGGCGAGGCGTTCCAGGATGCCGATCCACAGCCCGCCGCGGAGGATCTCGCCGGCGTCGACCTGCTCTGCGCCCTCCTCCTCGCCACGGTCTCGGCGCCGGTCCGCCCAGCGCAGGATGCCCGCGGTCAGCGGCGCCCCCGCGCCGGCGGCCAGCGCCAGAGCCGCGATCACGATCAGCACGGTCCACAGCGTGTGCATGCTGGTCATCCTGCCCCGTCGGGGTCCATCGCACCGAGCAGACCCGCCGCCAGGGGCTCTACTCCGCGGACCTCCTCCCACAGAGCCGCCTGCAGCCGTTGGCTCGCCGCCTGCGGGGAGATGCCCAGCGCAGCGGCGGCCTCGCGGGCGGTGGGTGCCGCGCGGCGGGCATCGATCATCTGCCATCCGGCCGCGCTGCGCCGGCGCACCACAGCGGCCATCAGCTGCAGCAGCGCCTCGGCATCGGCGGCCCGCTCCGGGTCGCCGCCGATGACGGCGACCGGTGCGGGCACGGTGCGGCTCGCGGCCCGCTCCACCGCCTCCCGGGCGTGGATGAACGCCGGTCCTGACGATGCGCGGGAGCTCGGTGCCAGGTGCTCGACCTCTCCCACGCCGATGCCCACGCTCCACTCCTGCAGCCGCTGCAGGTGCAGGGTGAGCGTGACCGTGGTGGCAGCATCGCTGAGCACCGCCTGCACCTCGTCGCCGACAGTGCGCTCGAACGGGCGGAGCACCCCGGGCAGCTCCTCGGCCTCGATCAGCTCGGCGAGCGAGCCCAGCAGCGCATCGACGTGCTCCCCAGTGCGGCGGGAGGCGTCCTGGTCCGCAGTGATGACCAACATATGTCTAGGTTACTCCCTTGATACCCCATCATCAAGGCTTGGTGCTTGATACGCTCGGTTCAAGGGTGAGGAGGATCAGCCGCCCTGCTCACGGTCCGCACCGTCCGCACCGTCCGCACGGTCCGCACGGACTTCACGGACCAGCGCGGCCAGCGCGAGCCGGTAGGAGTGCACCCCGAACCCGGCGATCGTGCCGGTAGCCACTCCGCCGATCACCGACGTGTGCCGGAACGTCTCCCGGGTGGCCGGGTTGGTCAGGTGCACCTCCACCAGGCGCAGGCCTGCCGTGGTCACCTGCGCGGCGGCATCCCGCAGCGCATAGGAGTAGTGCGTGAACGCGGCCGGGTTGAGCACCACGTCCGCGCCGGCATCGACCGCCTCGTGCAGCCAGTGCACCAGCTCGGACTCGTCGTCGGTCTGCCGCACGTCCACGATCAGGCCGAGCTCGCCCGCCCAGGTGCGCACCCGATCGGTCAGACCGGCATGATCGAGGCGGCCGTAGACATCCGGTTCCCGCGTGCCCAGGCGACCCAGGTTCGGGCCATTGAGCACCAGCACCGGTGCGGCCGTGCTGTCGGCGGCCGTGCTGTGGGCGGCTGTGCTGTCGGTCATCGCGGCTCCTCGCTGATCGCGGTGTAGGCGTCCTGCAGCAGCTCCTCGTCCGGGTCCTCCAACCGGGTCGGGGCGGCCACGTCGGTGAGCACCACGAACCGCAGCGTGGCGCCGCGCGCCTTCTTGTCCCGGCTCATCGCCTCCCGCAGCGCCGCCCAGGCATCGCCCCGGTAGCTGGTCGGCAGCGCCAGGCTGGTGAGGATGTCCCGGTGCCGGGCCACCACGGGTGCCTCGAGCATCCCGGCTCGTCCGGCCAGCTCGGCGGCATACACCAGCCCCACCGAGACGGCGTCCCCGTGCCGCCACCGGAACTGCTCGTGGTGCTCGATGGCGTGCGCGAGCGTGTGCCCGTAGTTGAGGATCTCCCGCCGGCCGGCCTCGCGCAGGTCGGTGGAGACCACGTCCGCCTTGACCGCTATCGCGCGGCGGACCAGGTCGGCGAGCACGTCCCCGGCCGGGTCGAGCGCGGCAGCCGGGTCGGCCTCGAACGCCTCCAGGATGGCCGGGTCGGCGATGAACCCGCACTTGACGATCTCCGCAGCGCCGGCACGCAGGTCCGCAGCCGGGAGGGTGCTCAGCCAGTCCAGGTCGCACAGCACCGCCAGCGGGGAGTGGAACGCCCCGACCAGGTTCTTCCCTTCACCGGTGTTGATCCCGGTCTTGCCCCCCACAGCGGCGTCCACCATGCCCAGCAGCGTGGTCGGTACCTGCACCACCTGCACCCCACGCAGCCAGCTCGCCGCGATGAACCCGGCCAGGTCGGTGGTGGCCCCGCCGCCGATGCCGACGATCACGTCGTCCCGGGTGAACGAGGCCCGGCCCAGCTCGGCCCAGCACTCGGTGGCCACCAGGGCGGTCTTCGCCTGCTCACCGTCCGGGGTGCAGTGCCGCAGCACCTGGTGGCCCGCCTCGGCCAGCGTGTCCGCCACGGTGTCCACAGCGTCCGCCAACGCCGGTGGGTAGAGCAGGAACACCCGCACCCCTGCGGGCAGCCGCTCGGTGAGCCGGCGGCGCACACCGCGGCCGATCACCACCTCGTAGTCCCGTTCGGCACGCACCGGGACCGTCAGTGCAGCCGTCACCGTGGCTCCTCGCTGGCGCCGGTGGCTGCCGGGTCGTGCAGCGCGGCCAGCACCGCCTCGCGCACCTGCTCCGGGCTCAGCCCGTCGGTGAGCACGACGGCGGTCGCGAGCCGTTCGTAGATCGGTCGCCGGGCGTCCATCAACAGCTGCCACTGCCGTCGCGGGCTGCCGACCAGCAGCGGCCGGCTGCGGGCCAGACCCACCCGCTTGGTCGCATCGGTGAGCGTCACGTCCAGGAACACCACAGTGTGCCCGGCCAGGTCGGTCTGGGTGTCGGGGTGCAGTATCGCTCCCCCGCCCAGGGCCAGGACGCCGTCGTGCTCGGCCAGCGCCCGCTGCACCGCCTCGCGTTCCCGGGCCCGGAAGTAGTCCTCCCCATGGTCCAGGAACACGTCCGGGATGCTGGTGCCCTCCCGGGCCTCCACATCGGTATCGGTGTCGGCATAGGTGACGTCCCAGACGTCGGCGAGCAACCGGCCCACAGTCGACTTCCCCGCACCAGGAGGGCCGATGAGGATCAGGCGTGGGCGGGTCATCGCATCTGCTCCGGGATCTGCTCCAGGTAGCCGGCCAGGTTGCGGGCGGTCTCGGTCACCGAGTCCCCACCGCACTTCTCCAGCAGCGCCTGGGCGAGCACCAGCGCCACCATCGCCTCGGCAACCACCGCTGCCGGTGCGATCGCGCACACGTCCGAGCGCTGGTGCAGCGCGGTGGCCGCCTCCCCGCTGGTCACGTCCACTGTGGCCAAGGCGCGGGGCACCGTGGAGATCGGCTTCAGTGCGGCGCGCACCGCGACCGGCTCGCCGTTGCTCATCCCGCCCTCGATACCGCCGGCGCGGTTCGTCTGCCGGTGCAGGCGCCCGTCCTCGCCGCGGACGATCTCATCGTGCGCGACCGAGCCACGGCGGGCGGCGGTGCGGAAGCCGTCACCCACCTCCACGCCCTTGATCGCCTGGATGCTCATCAGCGCACCGGCCAGGCGCGCATCCAGACGCCGGTCGGAGTGCACGTAGCTGCCCAGCCCGGGTGGCAGGTTGT
This sequence comes from Ruania sp., assembly GCA_035303065.1. Taxonomy (GTDB): domain Bacteria; phylum Actinomycetota; class Actinomycetes; order Actinomycetales; family Beutenbergiaceae; genus Ruania. The sequence goes on along the minus strand of DATGRZ010000040.1, from coordinate 20,145 downwards.
AGGCGAGCACCTCCACCACCCCGCCGAGGGTGTCGCCCGCCTTCTTCGCCTGGTCGATCTCGGCGACCATCTGGGCGGAGGTGTCGCTGTGGAAGCAACGGACCGGGTCCGCATCGAGGCCGGCGACGTGCCCAGGACCAGGGCGAGCTGCGCCGTCAGGCACGGACACCGGGCCGACCTGCACCACGTGCGAGACCAGCTCGATCCCCGCGGCCTGGGACAGCAGTGCGGCCGCGACGCGGCCGAGCGCCACCCGGGTGGCGGTCTCCCGCGCGGAGGCGCGTTCCAGCACCGGGCGGGCGTCGTCCAGGTGGTACTTGGTCATCCCGGTCAGGTCGGCGTGCCCGGGCCGGGGTCGGGTGAGCGGCTTGTTCCGTGCCTGCTCGCGAGTGTCCCCGGTGCCGGCGTCGACCTGCAGCACGGCGGCATCCACCGGGTCGGCGGCCATCACCTGCTCCCACTTCGGCCACTCGGTGTTGCCGATCTCGATCGCCACCGGACCACCCATGGTCAGCCCGTGCCGCACCCCGCCGAGCAGGCGCACCTGGTCCTGCTCGAACTTCATCCGCGCGCCTCGGCCGTAGCCGAGCCGGCGACGGGCGAGGGCGTCGGCGACGTCCTGGGTGGTGATCTGCACCCCGGCGGGCAGGCCTTCGAGCACACCGAGCACAGCCGGGCCGTGGGACTCCCCTGCGGTCAACCATCTGAGCATAGGTCCATCCTCCCACGCTCGCCGGTGCCTCCGGCGGGACGTCCGGGTGGCAGACAGCGCCGTGCCGCCTCACGGCCCGGACACCCGGGTCAGCCGACCAGCACCGGTGCCCAGCCCAGGGCCAGCACCGCGCCGGCGACCAGCCACGGCCCGAACGCGACCGCGGTGCGCCGGGTGGCCCGCCGGGCCAGCAGCAGGCCGGTCGCGAAAAGCCCGCCGAGCAGGAAGGCACCTACGACAGCGGCGAGCACCTCCGCCCAGCCGAACCAACCGAGCACCAGGCCGAGCACGGCGGCCAGCTTCGCATCGCCCAGGCCGATCCCACCCGGGGTGAGCAGGCAGAGCAGCAGGAACCCGACGCCGAGCGCCGCGCCGGCGAGCAGCGCCCGCCCGAGTCCTGCCCACGGAGCGCCGGACAGGCACAGCACCAGCCAGCAGCCACCCACCCACAGGGCGGTGGGCAGGGTGAGCCGGTCCGGCAGGCGGTGCACAGCCAGGTCGGCGGTGACCAGCAGGGCCAGCCCGACGGCGGTGCCCACCAGGGCGAGGACCTCACCCGGTCCGTGGCCGCGCAGGCCGGCGGCCAGGCCGCCGAGGGCGGCCAGCACCAGGTGCGTGCCTCGTGCGGTCCAGGCGGTGCGCCGGCCGATCAGCCGGTCTAGTGTCGGAGTGCCGGCCCAGGCCAGCAGCGTGGCGGCCGCGGCGCAGACCAGAGCCAGCGGCAGCGATGCGGGCAGCGCTGACGGCATCTGGACAGTCTGGCAGGAGTGCGGCCTGCCTCGGGGGTGGTTGTGGATGCTCGCCGGTGTGCTGTGGCTGCGGTGCCAGGGTGAGCACGACGGCCGTGCAGCGGGCTGCGGTTGGTGCCAGGCTCGGTCAGACACGCGAGGCGAGCGCGGCCAGCAGCGCTTCGCGCATCGCCTCCACCGGTGCCGTGCGGCCGGTCATCAGCCGCACCTGCTCCCCCGCCTGGTGCAGCAGCATGAGGTAGCCCGGGGCGATCACGCCGCCTGCTTCCGCCCAGGCGGCGGCCATCGCCGTGGGCCAGCCGGCGTAGACCACGTCCAGCAGCACCTGGTCCGGGCGCAACCGGCGGCCGGCGAGGTGCTCGGTGAGCGGGTCCGCGGCGCCCTCCGGCAGGGTGAGCACCACGATGTCCGCCGAGCGCAGCCGGTCGGGCACCTGCCGGGCGTCCAGAGCCAGGAACTGAGGCTCGATACCCATCCGGGTGGCCGCCACCCGCACCGGACCGGTCCGGGCCAGGGAGCGGGCGAGCACCAGCGGGTCGTGGATGCCGAGCTCCCCGACGGCGGCCAGGGTGGAGCTGGCGGTGGCCCCGGCGCCGACGATCACCGCGCTGGCCGGCCGTGCGCCGGCGGGCAGCACCTCGCGCAGGCTGGCGACGATGCCGTGCACGTCGGTGTTCGCACCGATCAGCAGGCCCCCCGCCGAGCGGAGCAGCGTGTTCACCGCGCCGACCACCTCCGCCAGCGGCTCCACGTGGTCGGCCAGGGTGAGCGAGACGTGCTTGAGCGGCATGGTCAGGCTCAGCCCGGCCCAGGAGTCGTCCAGGGTGGCCAGGAAGGCGGCGAGCTCGTCGGCGTCCACGTCATGGCGCTGGTACTCCCAGCCATCCAGGCCGAGCTCGGTGTAGGCGGACCGGTGCAGCACCGGGGAGAGCGAGTGCGCCACCGGGTGCCCGAGCACTGCCGCGCGACGAGGCTGCATCTCAGCGATTCTCCTCTTCCCACTCGCGCAGCAGCTGGACGTTGTCCTCATGTTCTTCCAGCGTTTCCGCGAAGCGTGTGTCACCGTCGTCGAGGTTCACGGTGACGAAGTAGCACCAGTCGCCGGACGCCGGGTGCAGGGCTGCCTCGAGGGAAGCCTCGCTGGGAGAGTTGATCGGCCCAGGTGGCAGACCAGGGTGCAGACGCGTGTTGTACGGGGTGTCTTCATTCAGACGCTCCTGCGTCAATGCCTCTGACAACGGGATCCCCAGACCGTAGGAGACCGTTGAGTCCATCCGCAACCTGCCGTCTCCGCTGCAGCCGTCCAAGGAGTTCTCGATCACTCGGGCGACCCGGGCACGATCGTCCTCCCGGAAGACCTCGGCCTCGATGATGGACGCCTTGATGAGCACATCCTGCCGGTCAGCGGCCGACACCTCGGCATCGTCCAGCATCTGAACAGTCCGGTCGACCATCTCTTCCAGCAAGGCCTGCGGCGTGTCATCGGGATGCAGGCTGTACCGCCCCGCGGCCAGCCAGCCTTCGATCATCCCGTCTGCCTCCTCGGGCAGCCTGTCGGCAGCAACTGTCTCTGCTGCTGACTCGACGTCGCTCAGGTCCACCTCGAGCCGGCTGGCGATCCGCTCCAGTATCTGCTCGGCCCGCCAGCCCTCTGGGATCGTGATCAGGTTGTCGGCCCGAGACGCGGGATCGAGCATCATGGCCACGGCGTAGTCCGCGCGCATCTCCTCCTGCAACGTGTACGTGCCGGGTTGGATCGAGGACGCATCCGGGTTGGCGTTGAAAGCGGAGACGAAGGCACCGGGGGTAGCCACGACGTTCGCCTCGACCAGGGTCTCGGCGATCTCACCGCCGCTGTCGCCCTCTTCGACGATCACCTGCACCTCCCCGTGGCCGGGCCCGGGGTAGTCGCTGACCGTGGTCGGCCCGTCGTCCGGCGTGAGCAACGGGCGCACGAGCACCCATGCGCCGCCCACCAGCAGGGCGAGTGCGATCAGCATCACCACGAAGGAGATGGCGTTCCGGCGACGCTGTGCCCGACGCTTGGCCCGCCGGCGGCGTTCGGCTCCGCGCCGGGAGCTGTCGGACTTCTCGGTGGCCGCTTCGTCAGCCACTTCTCGGGGGTGGTCGAAGAGGTCCGTCACGTGCGATCCTCCTCGGTCTCGGGGTCGGGGGCACCGGTCGGCGCGTCGAGTGCCGTACCCGGCGGCCTGCCGCTGTTGCGTTCGCTGTCGAGTGCTGCCTGCAAGATCATCACAGCCGCTACCTGGTCCACGACCGACCGGTGCTTCCTGCTGCTGCGCCCGGCGGCGTGCAGCGCCTGATGAGCGGAAACTGTCGTCAGTCGCTCGTCCACCAGACGCACCGGAACCGGGTCGATGGCGCGGCTCAATCTCTCAGCGTACGCCCGAACGGCCCCTGCTGCCGAGCCCTCCCCTCCGTGAAGGCTCCGCGGCAGCCCCACGATCACCTCGATCGGCTCGTGCTCGCGCACCAGCCCCGCCAGCTCGGTGAGGCCCTCGGCAGCACCCTTGCGGGAGACCGTTCGCACCGGTGTGGCAAGGATCCCGCCAGCGTCGCACCGCGCGACCCCGATACGAACGGTGCCCACGTCGATGGCCAGGCGCACCCCGCGGCGGAGCTCAGCCACCCGCGCCGTCCAGGTCGGCCCCGGCCGCCGCCACTGCCTCCGGCAGTGCCCCCGTGTCGGTTCCGCCCCCTTGGGCGACGTCGTCCTTGCCTCCACCACCACCGCCAAGACGCCCGGCGGCAGTCCGTACCAAGGAGCCGGCCTTGATCCCTGCGCTCCGCGCGGGCTCGTTCGTCGCTGCAACCACCACAGGACGATCCTTGATCACTCCGCCGAGAACCACCACCCCCGGTTCGGTCGAGCCGAGCCGCTGCCGTACGTCCAAGGCCAGGCTGCGCAGGTCGTCCGCGCCGGCTGCCCCGTCGATCACTGCACCGACGAACCGGGTGCGGCCGCGCTGCTCGGCGGACCCCGCGAGCTCAGCGGCGCGGGCGAGCAGCTTCCCGTGCCGGAACGTGGCCAGCTCCTTCTCCGCATCCTTCAACCGGGTGAGCAGCCCGCTGATGCGCTCGGGCAGCTCCTCACTTCGGACGCCCACCAGCTGGGACAGCTGGCCGACCAGGGCGTGCGCCTTCGCCTGGTGGTCGTAGGCGCCCTGACCCACCAGGGCGTCGATGCGGCGCACCCCGGATCCGATCGAGGACTCCCCGAGCACGGTGACCAGCCCGAGCTGGCCGCTGCGCTGCACGTGCGTGCCGGCGCACAGCTCCTTGGACCAGTCGCCGCCGATGGACACCACCCGGACGCGGTCGCCGTACTTCTGGCCGAACAGCGCTATCGCACCCTGGGCGCGGGCGGTGTCCAGGTCCATGATCTCGTCGGTGACGTCCAGGTCGTCTGCGAGCCGCTCGTTCACCCGCTGGTCGATCTCACCGATCACCGAGGCCGGTACGGCGGAGCCGTGCCGGAAGTCGAACCGCAGCCGGGAGGGAGCGTTCTCCGAACCGGCCTGGGTCGCCTGCTCGCCGAGGAACTCGTGCAACGCCTTGTGCACCATGTGCGTGGCGGTGTGCGCGCGGGCGATCGCGTGCCGGCGGTCGGTGTCGATCTGGGCGACCGCCACCTCGTCCAGGGCGATGCTGCCCTCGGTGAGGCGCCCACGGTGCACGTGCAGTCCGTTGACCGGTGACTGCACGTCCGCCACGTCCACGATGCCCCCGCCGGCCAGGCTGATCGTGCCCTGGTCGGCAAGCTGGCCACCGGCCTCGGCATAGAACGGGGTCTGGTCCAGGATCACCTCCACGTCCGCAGGTGCGTGCGCCACCGGAGCCGCGGTGCCGTCCACCACCAGGCCGACCACCCGCGCGGAGGCGGTGTCGTCGGTGTAGCCGAGGAAGGTGTCGCTACCCTCGAGACGGGTGAGGAAGTCGTGGTAGACGGCCACGTCCACGTGCCCGGTCTTCTTCTTCAGCGCATCGGCGCGGGCACGTTGACGCTGCTCGGCCATCAGCGTGCGGAACCGGTCCTCGTCCACCTGCACACCCTGCTCGGCCGCCATCTCCAGGGTGAGGTCGATGGGGAAACCGTAGGTGTCGTGCAGTGCGAACGCGTCGTCCCCGCCGAGCACCGGCGGCCCGCCCCCGGCCTTCGCGCGAGTGACCGCCGTGTCCAGGATCGTGGTGCCAGCGGTGAGGGTGCGCCGGAACGCCTCCTCCTCCTCGTAGGCCACCTGGGAGATGGTGGCGAAGTCCTGCTCCAGCTCCGGGTACACCTCCCGCATCGCGTCCTTGGACACCGGCAGCAGGTGCGGCATCGCCGGTTCGTCCACACCGAGCAGCCGCATCGAGCGCACCGCACGGCGGATCAGCCGGCGGAGCACGTAGCCGCGGCCGTCGTTTCCGGGGCGGACCCCGTCGCCGATCAGCATCAGTGCTGAACGCACATGGTCGCCGACGATCCGCAGGTGCACATCGTCGGACTCGTGCCCGCGCGCGTAGCCGCGACCGCTGAGCTCGCTCGCAGTCTCGATCACACCGAAGGACTGGTCGATCTCGTACATGTTGTTCTTGCCCTGCAGCAGGTAGGCGAGTCGCTCCACCCCCATACCGGTGTCGATCGCCCGCTGCTCCAGCTCGCCGAGCAGCGGGTAGTCGGTGCCCTGCCCCTCACCGCGGAGGAACTGGTCGAAGACCAGGTTCCAGATCTCGATGTAGCGGTCCTCGCTGCGTTCGTCGGCGGGCCACTTCGCGATAGTGCCGCCGAACGCCTCTGGCCCGAACTCCGGTCCGCGGTCGTAGTGCCACTCCCCCGTGGAGCCGGCCGGACCGGGCTGACCGGTGTCCCAGCAGCTCTCGGACCACGGCAGCCGCACGATCCGCCGAGGATCGAGGCCGACCACTGTGGTCACGTGCTCGTAGGACTCGCGGTCCTCCTCCCACAGCGTGAACCACAACCGCTCCGGGTCCAGCCCGAAGCCGCCGTCGGCCTGGGGGGTGGTGAGCAGCTCCCAGGAGAAGTCGATCGCACCCTCCTTGAAGTAGTCACCGAAGGAGAAGTTGCCCGCCATCTGGAAGAACGTGCCGTGCCGGGTGGTCTTGCCGACGTTCTCGATGTCGTTGGTCCGGATGCACTTCTGCACGCTCACCGCCCGCGGCCACGGTGCCTTCTCCGTGCCCACGATGTACGGGATGAACGGCACCATCCCAGCGATGGTGAACATGATCGACGGGTCCGGGGACACCAGCGAGGCACTGGGCACCACTGTGTGCCCACGCTCGGAGAAGTAGGTCAGCCAGCGGCGATGGATCTCTGCGGTACGCATTCAGGTCTCGTCTGTTCGGATATCAGGTTCGGGCAGGTCCGGGCATGCTGGCGCCGGGTGGGGCGTGCGGGCGCTCAACAGCTCAGCCGGACCAGTCGTCGTCGGGGTAGGGGTCCGGGATGGCGAACGGGTCCTCGTCCTTCAGCTCCTCGTCGGCGGTGGCCGAGCGGTGCTTGGCGCGCACGTCGCGGGCGCGGGCGACCTCCTCCTCGCTCGGCATCAGCGCCTCCATCAACGCAGCCTCGTTCTCCGCCATGCTGGTGCGCACCTGCTCGCCCAGCTCCTTGGCCGCGACCGCCAGTGAGGTGATCGACTCCGCGATACCGGCCGGGCTGGTCAGCTTGGCCACCGCACCGAAGCGTTCGTTCGCCTTCGCCACCTGCCGCAGCACCACCAGCGTGCCCACGACCCCGATCCCGATCCACACGGTGCGCTTCACGACTTCTTCTCCCGGCGGAACAGCCCCCGCACCGCCATCGAGAATGCTGCCATCTTGATCAGCGGAGCCCCCACGGTGGCTGCCACCAGCGAGGTGAGCGCCGAGACGTTCGTGGACACCTCAGCGGCTGCGGTGGTGACAGTGTCCACCTTTGCGATCTGACCGTTGGTAGAGCTGATCGTGCTCGCGGCCTCGTCGATCACCGGGAGCGTGTGCTCGGTGACCTCGGCAAGGCTGCGACGAGCCTCGTCCATCACCCTGCCGAGCTTCAGCAGCGGGACGGCCAGGGCGCCGACCAGCAGCACGAACGCGATCGCGGCGATGAGTCCGGCAATGTCGCCGATGGACATGGCGGTGGCTCCTCCTGCTGTCTGGGAAGGGCGGCCGGTGTGGCGGCCCACAGGTGACCCTACCCGGGCCCGGGTGCCGGTGGCACGGACGACGGCGCCCCGGCGGTCCACCGTGTGCGGTGTCCCCCCGGGGCGCGCGTCGAGCGTGGGTCAGCGCGAGTAGTGCTCGACGACCAGCTGCACGTCGCAGGTCACCGGGACCTCAGCACGCTTCGGACGACGCACCAGCTCGAAGCTGAGCTTCTCCAGCTGCACGTCCAGGTACTCCGGCAGAGTGGGCAGCACGTCCCGGTGCGCGCCAGCAGCGGCCACCTGGAACGGCACCATCGTCTGGCTGCGCGGCTTGACCTGTACCACCTGACCGGGCTTCACCCGGAAGGAGGGACGGTCCACCAGCTTGCCGTCCACCAGCACGTGCCGGTGCACCACGGCCTGGCGAGCCTGCGCCATCGTCCGGCCGAACCCGGCGCGCAGCACCAGGGCGTCCAGGCGGGTCTCCAGGTTCTCCACCAGGGTCTCACCGGTCAGGCCCTCCTCGCGGCGGGCTTCCTCGAAGGCGCGGCGCAGCTGGGCCTCGCGGAGCCCGTACTGGGCGCGCAGCCGCTGCTTCTCCTTCAGCCGGACGGCGTAGTCGGACTCGGTGCGGCGACGAGCGCGGCCGTGCTCACCCGGCGGGTAGGGCCGCTTCTCGAAGTACTTGACGGCCTTCGGGGTCAGCGGAATCCCGAGGGCGCGAGAGAGCCGGACCTGCCGGCGCGTGCGGTTCTTCGAAGCCATGAACTTCTTCCTGTCGTTTCTTCACGTCACGCGTCCACTGCGCCAGAACGCTGGCTGGACGCATGGGGTCGACTCCAGGTCTGCACGTTCCGGGTGCACCGAGCTGGGCTCGGCGCGGGTCCGGTCGGTGGGCAGAGCCGTCGGCTAAGACCCCAGGTGTGCCCGTTTGGGCAGCCCCGCAAGTTTAGCCCATCCCGGGCGCGGACCGGACGTGACCGCGGTCACCTGCACCGGCTCCCGCCACCCGCCTGCCCGGTGGGTCACCGGCCGAGCAGGGAACGTACCCGCTCCAGCCGTTCGGTCAGGGTTCGCTCGAAGCCGCGGTCGGTGGGCCGGTAGTACCGGGCGTCGGCGAGCTCCTCGGGCAGGTAGGTCTGCCGAGCCACGGCGTGCGGCTCGTCGTGGGAGTAGGTGTACTCGGTGCCGTGCCCGAGGTTCTTGGCACCGGGGTAGTGCGCGTCCCGCAGGTGTGCTGGCACCGGCCCGGCCTTGCCGGCGCGCACGTCCGCGATCGCCTGGTCGATCCCGGTGTAGGCCGCGTTCGACTTCGGGGCACTGGCCACGTGCACCACAGCCTCGGCCAGGATGATGCGGGCCTCGGGCATCCCGATCAGTGCCACCGCCTGGGCTGCGGCCACTGCCGTCTGCAGAGCGGTGGGGTCGGCCATCCCGACGTCCTCGGCTGCGGCGATCACGATCCGGCGGGCGATGAACCTCGGGTCCTCCCCCGCCACCACCATCCGCGCCAGGTAGTGCAACGCCGCGTCCACATCGCTGCCCCGCATCGACTTGATGAAGGCACTGATCACGTCGTAGTGCTGGTCTCCGGCCCGGTCGTAGCGCACCGCCGCCACGTCGATGGCCTGCTCCATCGCGTCCAGGGTGATCTCCTCGGACCCCGCCTCCATGGCAGTACCGGCCGCTGCCTCCAGGATGGTCAGCCCCTTGCGTGCGTCACCGCCGGCGAGCCGGAGCAGATACTCCCGGGCGTCCTCGGCCAGCTCGATCCTCCCGCCCAGGCCACGTTCGTCGGCCAGCGCCCGGGTGAGCAGCTCGTCCAGGTCCTGAGCAGTCAGCGTCCGCAGGGTCAGCATGATCGAGCGGGACAGCAACGGGGAGATCACCGAGAACGACGGGTTCTCCGTGGTCGCCGCCATCAACGTCACCCACCGGTTCTCCACCGCCGGCAGCAGCGCGTCCTGCTGGGTCTTGGAGAAGCGGTGCACCTCGTCGATGAACAGCACCGTCTCCCCGGAGGAGGTCGCCAGCCGGCGGCGGGCGTCCTCGATCACGGTACGTAGGTCCTTCACCCCAGCGGTCACCGCGGACAGCTCTACGAACCGTCGCCCCGAGGAGGTGGCGACCAGGTAGGCCAACGTCGTCTTCCCGGTCCCCGGCGGTCCCCAGAGCACCACCGACGAGGGCGGCAACGACTCCTCGCGCGGGGGCTCGATGAGCCGCCGCAGCGGTGATCCCGGTTCGAGCAGGTGCTGCTGGCCGAGCACCTCCTCGGCCGAGGCCGGGCGCATCCGTACCGCCAACGGGGCCGCCTCCCAGGCGCGCGGCACGCCTGTGGTCTCCTGACCGGCGGACTCGAACAGATCCACGTACCCAGCCTACGCGGCTGTCATGATGAGTCCGTGTTCGATCGCCTGGGGCGCACGATCGCCCGACACCCCCTGGTCACAGTGCTCTGCTGGATCGTGCTGGTCACGGTCACCGGAGGTCTGGCGCTGACCGGGTTCGGCGGGCCAGGGCTCTTCGACCGGCTGCACTCCGGTGAGCCCGTGGTACCCGGCTCGGAGAGCCAGGAGGCTCGGGAGATCCTCGCCGGTGTGGCCGAGGAGCCCACCACCATCACCGCGATCGTGCGGGGTGTGGACCTGACCGACCAAGAACAGCTCAGCGATGCCGGGAGCGCCATCACCACTGCGCACTCCCGCCTGCTCGCCGTCGACGGGGTGGAGCAGGTCGCCGACCCGTTCGTCTTCCCCGAGGGCCTGGACTCCGAGCAGGCCGCCCCGTTCCTGGCGGCGGACGGGGATGGTTTCCTGATCAGCACCACCCTGGACGGTTCGCTGAGCAGCGATGCGGAGGCCACAGCCGAGGAACAGGTGGTGGACCAGCTCACCGCGTTCGGCGACGACCTCGGCGACGACGCCCGGGTGCTGGTCTCCAGCGACACCCTGCTCACCGACTCGATCGTGGGGCAGATGCAGAGCGACCTCACCCGCGGCGAGGCGGTCGCCCTGCCGATCTCGCTGCTGGTGATGGTGATCGTCTTCGGCGGGTTCCTCGCCGCCGGGATGCCGCTGGCCGGTGCGATCGCCTCGATCGCCGGCGGCCTCGGCGCCCTGCTCGGGTTCGCCCACCTGATCGAGCTGGACTCGGTGGTGGTGAACGTGGTCACCGTGCTCGGCCTGGGGCTGTCCATCGACTACGGGCTGCTGATCGTCTCCCGGTTCCGGGAAGAGATCCGCCACGAGGTGGACGCAGAGCTGGCCGACACCGTCCCGGGAGAACGGCGCCGCCGCAGCCGCCGCAGGTCCCGCCGACGCGACCCGGTGGTCGAACGTGCGCTGCGCACCACGCTCTCGACGGCGGGTCGCACTGTGACGTTCTCCGCTCTCACCGTGGCCATCGCGATCGCCGGCCTGCTGCTGCTCCGCCCGGAGATCCTCAGGTCGCTGGGTGCGGCCGGGGTGTCCGTGGTGGTGATCGCGGTGGCCTCGGCCCTCACCCTGGTCCCGGCGCTGCTGCGCCTGCGGGGCCGCCGGATGCTCCGCCCGCCGCTGCTGAGCAAGGTGCCCGGGCTGCGCCGGCTGCTCGGCACGCTCGGCGAGACCGCACCCACCGACGGGTTCTTCTCCCGGCTGGCCGTCGGAGTGCAGCGCCGTCCCTGGCTGGTGATGGTCGCCGTGGCCGCCGTGCTGGTGTTCCTCGCCTCCCCGCTGCTCGGACTCACCCTGCGCAACAGCACCACCGAGATGGTGCCGGAGGGTTCGGAGCAGCAGAAGTTCCTCACCGTGCTGGACGAGCAGTACCCCGCCTTCGCCGCCCCGGACGCGGAGGTGCTGGTGGCCGGCAGCGCGGAGGATGCCACAGCGCTGGCGGAGGAGATCGCCGACCTGCCGGACGTGACGTCGGCGCAGGTGGTGGAGGAGGTGAGCGAGGACTACCAGGTGATCGGCGTGCAGGCTGACACCGACGACCCAGGCGGCGAGCTCGCCACCGACGTGGTCCGGGCCATCCGGGACCTGGATCCCGCCCCGGCGGGTCAGCACTGGGTGATGGGACAGGCGGCGAACCAGCTGGACTTCTCCGCAGCGCTGCTGGAGGGGCTGCCGCTGGCCGCCGGGATCGTGGTGCTGGCCACCTTCGCACTGCTGTTCCTGATGACCGGGTCCCTGCTGGTGCCGCTGAAAGCGTTGCTCGTGAACGCCTTGTCGTTGTGCGCCTCGCTGGGCGTGACCACCTGGATCTTCCAGGAGGGACACCTGTCCGGTCTGTTCAACTTCACCTCGGTCGGTGGACTGGAGTCCTACGTGGTGGCGGTGGTGGTCGCGTTCGGGTTCGGCCTGGCGATGGACTACGAGGTGTTCCTGATCGCCAGGATCAAGGAGTTCTACGACGGCGGCCAGGGTGGCATCCACCGGGGCGACAACGAGGCGTCGGTGAGTGCGGGGCTGCAGCAGTCCGGGCGGATCATCACCTCTGCAGCGTTGGTGATCATCGTCGTCTTCGCCGGGTTCGCCACCGGTGAGCTGCTGCCGATCAAGGAGGTCGGCGTCGCCCTGGCGGTGACTGTGCTGATCGATGCCACCCTGGTGCGGATGCTGCTGGTGCCCTCGACGATGACCCTGCTCGGACATCGCAACTGGTGGGCGCCCAAGCCACTGGCCCGCGCCTACCAGCGGTTCGGCGTCCACCACTGACCACCCCCCAACGGACCCAGGGCCGGCAGGTCAGGGGTGTGCGCCCCAGCGCACGCTGAGCATGACGACCCGGTAGCGTGACGACCCAGTAGCGTGACCCAGTAGCGTGACGACCCGGTAGGCAGAGGGGGTCAGCGGGCGGGGCGGCGGGACTCCACCTGCTGGCCGAGGTGGAAACCGAGGCGCTCGTACACTCGCCGGGCAGCCTCGTTGCGGGTGTACAGGCCCAGGCTCACCTGCCCGGTGGCGGCCAGCCCGGCGCGGGTCAGTGCGGCGGTCACCGCGGCGCCCAGGCCCCGGCGGCGCCACTGCGGGTGGGTCGCGATCGAGCCGAGGTGCACCTCGCGGGTCCAGTTGCTCGCTGCGGCCATGCACCGCAGCGCACCGCCGGTGTCCCGCCACCCGAACCACCGGGTGTCCGGCTTGTCCAAGGTGGTGTACGTCTCCGGCAGCGCGAGCCGTTGCAGCCCCTCCAGCTCGGCCCGGTCAGTGACCAGGTCGAGCTCGACCACCTGCGCCTCCCCGTCCTGGTGCGGCGGCAAGGTGGTGGTCAGCAGCCAGTCCCAGTGTGCGGCATGCTCCAGACCCAGGTGCCTACGCACCGGCTCCGGCAGCAGGTCCCAGGCGCCTCGGGTCAGGCTGGCCACTGCGACCGGTGCGCAGGCCAGCCCGCTACCGGGTACCGGTGCGCCGCCGGCATCGAACGCGCCGGCCACCACCTCGGCCAGCGGCTCCGGCTCCCCGACACCCACCAGGGCGCGCCGAGATCCGTCCCGGGCAGCCACGCTCAGCGCCAGCGCCTCTGGGCCACCCCAGGCGGTGGCACCGGTGTACCGGGGCACGTCCGCGGTCAGGAACGGGAACGAGCGCCACGGCTCGGGAAGGTCCGCAAGACCGCGGACGGGGTGGAACCTGGGGGCGGTCGTCGCCCTCACTCCCCCGCGCCGGTCGCGTGCGCGGGTGCTCCCTTCGCAACCCCAGCAGCACGGGCAGAAGCACCAGAAGCAGCAGCAGAGTCGGCACCCACCTTCGCCTCCGGCCTGGCGTCCACACCGGCCTCCTTGCGTTGCGCGGCGGTGATCGGCGCCGGTGCTCCGGTCAGCGGGTCGTACCCGCCACCGGACTTCGGGAAGGCGATCACGTCCCGGATCGACTCCGCACCGGCGAGCAGCGCCACGATCCGGTCCCAGCCGAAGGCGATACCGCCGTGCGGCGGTGCGCCGAAGGCGAACGCCTCGAGCAGGAAGCCGAACTTCTCCTTGGCCTCCTCCTCGGTGATGCCCATCACCGCGAACACCCGCTCCTGCACGTCCCGGGCGTGGATACGGATCGACCCGCCACCGATCTCGTTGCCGTTGCAGACGATGTCGTAGGCGTAGGCCAGCGCGCTGCCGGGGTCGGACTCGAAGCTGTCGATCCACTCCGGGGTCGGGGAGGTGAACGCGTGGTGCACGGCGGTCCATGCGCCGGAGCCCACGGCCACGTCGTCGTCCTCACCGGTGGGCTTGAACAGCGGCGCATCCACCACCCACACGAATGCCCAGGCGCTGGGGTCGATCAGCTCGCAGCGGCGGCCGATCTCCAGCCGGGCGGCCCCGAGCAGGGCGCGGCTGGCAGCCTGCGCGCCGGCGGCGAAGAAGATGCAGTCCCCCGGCTGCGCGCCGGTCGCCTCGGCGAGCCCGTCCCGCTCGGCCTCGGTGAGGTTCTTCGCCACCGGCCCACCCAGAGTGCCGTCCTCGGCGACCGTCACGTACGCCAGCCCCTTGGCGCCGCGCTGCTTGGCCCACTCCTGCCAGGCGTCGAACTGCCGGCGCGGCTGGGAGCCGCCACCGGGCATCACCACTGCACCGACATAGGGGGCCTGGAACACCCGGAAGCCGGTGTCGGCGAAGTAGGTGGTCAGGTCGGTCAGCTCCAGCCCGAACCGCAGGTCCGGCTTGTCGGTGCCGAACCGGCGCATCGCCTCGGCGTAGGTCATCCGCGGGATCGGGGTGGGGATGGTGTAGCCGATCAGCTCCCACAGCGCCACCAGCACCTGCTCGGCCAGGGCGATCACATCGTCCTGGTCCACGAAGCTCATCTCCACGTCCAGCTGGGTGAACTCCGGCTGCCGGTCGGCACGGAAGTCCTCGTCCCGGTAGCAGCGGGCGATCTGGTAGTACCGCTCCATCCCGGAGACCATCAGCAGCTGCTTGAACAGCTGCGGCGACTGCGGCAGCGCATACCAGGATCCCGGCGACAGCCGGGCCGGGACCACGAAGTCCCGCGCCCCCTCCGGAGTAGACCGGGTCAAGGTGGGCGTCTCGATCTCCACGAAACCTTCGCCGTCGAGCACGGTGCGCGCCGCCCGGTTCACCGCCGAACGCAACCGGATCGCATGGGCCGGACCGGGCCGGCGCAGGTCCAGGTAGCGGTACTTCAGCCGCACCTCCTCCCCCACGGTCACCTGCTCGTCCAGCGCCGTGGAGACCTGGAACGGCAGCGTCGCCGAGGTGTTCAGCACGACGACGTCGCTCGCGATCACCTCGATCTCACCGGTGCCCAGGTTCGGGTTGGCGTTGCCTTCCGGCCGGGCCGAGACCTCACCGGTCACCTGCAGCACGAACTCCGAGCGCAGCGGGTGGGCCACCTCCTCGTCGCGCACCACCACCTGCACGATCCCGGAGGCGTCCCGCAGGTCCAGGAACGCCACCCCACCGTGATCCCGCCGACGGTCCACCCACCCGGTGAGGGTGACGGTGGTGCCGATGTCACCGGCGCGCAGGGTGCCGGCCTGGTGGGTACGAAGCACGAGGATCCTCCCGGGAACGTGACTGGGCCGCGATGGTCGCGACGCCAGACGATCCTAATGGTTCGCGGCGCGCGCGATCGCCCGCGCGTACTCGCGTGCATCCGCGGTGCGGGCGGCCAGCGGGTCCAGCACCGAGGCGCCGACCACTGCCCCGATCGCCTCGGTGATCCGCCGGCGGGTGCGCCGCCGCCGGCGCGCCGCCCCCACCCGGGCGGCCACCCCGGCCGCCAGGGCCAGCAGCACCCCGAGCAGCACCGCCCCGGCGAGCAGCACCACCGGCCAGGGGATCGCCGGCAGCGCGGGCCACGGTGGTTCGGCCGGCACCGGCCCCACCTGCGGCGTCCACACCGGACCCACCCCCAGGTAGCGCAGCAGCACGATCGCCGCCACCCACAGCAGCCCGACCACCAGCACTGCCAGCAGCAGCCACTGCAGTGCGCCGACCAGGCCGAACCAGGACGGAGGCCGGCCGTTCCGCCGGTCCGGGGTGCGCGCCAGGACGCCGGAGATCGCATCCTGCGTCTCGGCGGTGACCTCGTCGCCGGCCTGGCCCACCTGCCCGCGCAGGTACTGCCGCCACGGCGGAGGCACCTCCCCGACCACAGCGTCGGCCGTCTGGGTGAGCGCCCGGCCCACTGCGGCGCGCGCGGCCGGGTCCGGCTCCGGCATCGACGGCGCGGTGAGCACCTGCCCGTCGTGACCGTCGGTCGGAGCCTGGGCCGCCGGGCGCTGCCTGGTGCCGCCGCCGAGGTGCAGCCGCCGCAACGGGTCCGCCCGGAACCGGCCCAGCCAGCGGGTCACCGGCCAGCCGGTGCGGGCCCGGGCGGTCATCCGGTAGGAGGTGGCCACCGCTTCGGCCACCCGGTCTGCACCTGCGGCGGTGGCCATCTTCTCGGCCAGGTGCCGGCGCAACGGTGCCCTCATCCCGGGCGGGTCCGCCGGCGGGCAGGCCGCGGCGAGGCGTTCTGCAGCGGTGCCCAGGTCAGCGGCCAGGCGGCGGCGTAGGTTCTCCCGGTCACGCACGACGGCGGAGATCGCCTGGACCAGGTCCTCGGTCCCGGCTCCGGTGGTCGCCGAGGTGGGCAGCACCCGGACCTCAGGCAGACCGTCCGCCGCCAGCCGGTCGGTCAGGTCGGCCAGCACCGGCGCCAGGTCGGCCGGGGCGAGGGTGTCGGACTGGTTCAGCACCACCAGCATCACCTCGGCGTGCCGGGCCATCGGGCGCAGGTACTGGTGGTGCAGCACCGCATCGGCGTACTTCTGCGGATCCAGTACCCACACCAGTACGTCCGCGCGCTCGGTGAGGTGCTCCGCACGCAGCTGGTGGTCGCGACGCAGCGAGTCCACGTCCGGCAGGTCCACCAGTACCGCTGAGGCGAGCCGGTCGTTGCTCACCTCAGTGCGACGAGAGATACCCAGCCAGTCCAGCAGAGGGCCGGCATCGGCCGCAGCAGCGTGCGGACCCTGGCAGACCACCGCCTGGGCGTGGGCGGTCGTGGGCCGGCGGGCGCCGACCGTGGCCACCTCGGCCCCGGCGAGCAGGTTCAGCAGCGACGACTTGCCCGACCCGGTCGTCCCGGCCAGGGCCACCACCGTGTGCTCGGCGGACAGCTCGGTGCGTTCCCGCGTGCGGGCGATGGCGCCGCGGGCGTCCTGGATCGCGCCGTGCAGCAGCTCGTCGGTGCTGCCCGCGCCCTCGCGGACCCGGGTAGCCAGCTCGGTGGCGCGCTCCAGTGCCTCGAGCTGCGTGGGCAGGGTGAGCCTGGTGGCCCTCATCGCGGGTCCTCCGGGTGCCGGCTCCCGGCCTCGAGGCAGGCAGCGGCACTGTCCAGGTCGGCCCCGGCCGCGCGCAGCCGCTCGGCCGCCGTCCGGGCCATCGCCGCGTCCGGCAGCAGCGCGGTGAACCTGTCCCGTTCGGCCTCGAACAGAGCAGTCACTCGTTCGGTCAGGTCGGCCCGCGCGCGGGTCGCGAGCCGGCGGACGGCCTGGTCCCCGAAGATCGCCTCGAGCAGCTTCTGCGCCACCACTGCCGTGCCGCCGGCGATCGCCACCTCGGCGCCGACCAGACCGCCGGTGGAGGCGAACGCGAGCACCATCAGCACCACCGCGAGACTGTTCACCCCGAATGCGAGCACCCGGGCGGTGGCTCGTTTGTCCTGGCCTTCGGTGCGCACCAGCTCCAGCACGAAGCGCTGCCACTGGCGGATCGCGGCCGCCGCATCGGCGGAGAAGGTGGCCTCGGCGCGTTCCAGCTCGGGCCCGGGCAGCAGCGGGCGGCCAGCCGGCTGCTGCCACAGGTGCGTGTAGGCGCGGTGGGCCGCCTGGTCCGCCTGCTCCACCAGCACGCTGTGCAGACCCTGCTCCAAGGCGTGCTCGACCCGGCGGGCAGGACGAGGTCTCCCGGTGAGGAACGCCGTCGCCCGGTCCCGCAACCTGCCCACAGTGGACTCCACGGACCGGAAGAGCTCGCCCGTGCCGACGAAGTCCTGCCAACGGGAGAGCACCTCGCCTCGTAACAGTGCGCCGTCCGTGACCCGGGTGAGCAGCTCGGTGACGTCGAAGACCTGTGCCAGCTGGTCGGCCATCTCCTCGGTGGCCACTGCCTGCTCGCCGACCGAGGCCGCGAGCGAGCCGGCGGCGGCGGTAGCGCTGCGCACGGCACCTACCAGCGTGCGTCGAGCCACCTCGGTCCGGGCGGCAGCATCGTCGGTGAGGCTGGTGAGCCAGCGGTGCAGGTCCCCCACCGCCTCCGGCGGGAGCATGCCGCGCACGTCCAGATCGGTCTCGGTGAGCAGGAACAGCGGCGCTCGGCCGAGTCCGTGGTCAGCGAGCATCCCCGCCAGGTCGTCGCTGACCTCGCGGAGGACCGGCGGTGGGATCCGGTCCAGCACCACCGCCACCACCACGTCCCGCTCTGCCGCGGTGGTGAGCAGGTCCCAGGGCACCGCGTCGGCGTACCGGTGCGCGGTGGTGACGAACAACCACAGGTCCGCCGCGGCGAGGAGCTGGGTGGCCAGGTGGCGGTTGGCGTCCACCACCGAGTCGATGTCGGGGGCGTCCAGCAGCGCCAGACCCGGACCGACCGCCGCCGAGGCGGTCAGTCGCAGCACCTGCGACGCCCCGGTGCGGGGCTCCCGGCCCGGGGTAGTGCCCTCGCCCGCGGCAGTGCCCTGGCCGGTGGCCGGTTCCTGCCCCACCGGCGTGCTGCGCAGCCGGGGCAGGTGCGGCAGGATGCGCGGCTCGGTAAACCAGTGCGCATCGTGCGGATGGTGGATCAGCACTGGATCGCGGGTGGTCGGCCGGATGGCACCGGTGCGGGTGAGCACGTCCCCCACCAGGGCGTTCACCAGGGTGGACTTCCCGGCCCCGGTGGACCCGCCGACCACTGCCAGCAACGGCGCATCCAGGCTCGCCGCGCGGGGCAGCAGGTAGTCCTCGAGCTGGTCCAGGAGCAGCGCACGGTCCCGGCGGGCAGCGTCAGCACCGGGCAGCTGGAGTGGCAGCCTGGCCCCTTCGACGGCCTCTCGCAGGGCCCTCAACGCTGCGTCCATGCCGCGATCATGCCAGGTGCGGGACACCGACGGTCGCTCGGCCCGGTGCCCCCTGGCGACCGGTCCGGCCGCTGCCGCGCACTGGTGAGGTTGCGCACAGTGCCCGCGAACCTGGGCGAACGGCCGGTAGACTGACACCACTTGGAGCGCACATCCCGCGGACAAGCCCTTACTTCTTCTGGCACCGGGCGCAAGCTCGCCCCCAGATCTCAGCCGCCAGGTCGGCTGACCCCGATCGCACGAGGCGGTCCGGGACGTCGGGCTGAGGCGGAGCAGGGCCCGCCGGTCCGCCGCCTCCAGCCCCGATGAAAGTGCTTGCGCTCTGCTATGACGATCGATACTGCCCCCGCCTCCGCACGCTCTGACGCACGCTCTGAGCAGGAGGCGGCGGCCCTCCCGGACGGCGGGCCCACGTTCGCCGGCCTCGACCTGCCCGCTGAACTGCTCGCGACCATCGGTGCGCTCGGCTTCACCACCCCCACCGAGATCCAGGCGGCGACCATCCCGGCCCTGCTCGCCGGCCGGGACGTGACCGGCGTCGCCCAGACCGGCACCGGGAAGACGGCGGCCTTCGCCCTGCCGATGCTCGCCCGCCTGGACCCTGCTGCCCGGCGGGTGCAGGCCCTGGTGCTGGTACCCACCCGCGAGCTGGCGATCCAGGTGGCCGACGCCATCGAGTCGATGACCCCGCGGGGTCTGGCGCGGGTGCTGGCCATCTACGGCGGCGCCCCCTACGGCCCGCAGCTGCGGGGTCTGGGTGCGGGCGCCCAGGTGGTGGTGGGCACACCGGGCCGGGTGATCGACATGCTGGACAAGAGCGCCCTGGACCTGTCCGAGCTCGCCTACCTGGTGCTGGACGAGGCCGACGAGATGCTGCGGATGGGGTTCGCCGAGGACGTGGACCGGATCCTCGCCTCCGCCGCCCCCACCCGGCAGACCGCCCTGTTCTCCGCCACCATGCCGCGCGCCATCCGCGCCGTGGCCCGGGAGCACATGAACGACCCGGTGGAGGTGGCCACCTCCCGGCCGTCCTCGACCACCACGACGATCACCCAGACCTACGCGGTGGTGCCGTTCCGGCACAAGATCGGTGCCCTCGCGCGGGTGCTGGCCACCTCCGAGGCGGAGGCCGCAGTGGTGTTCGTGCGCACCCGGCAGACCGCCGAGGACGTCGGCAACGCGCTGCTGGAGCGCGGAGTCTCCGCGGCGGCGATCAGCGGCGACGTGGCGCAGAAGGACCGGGAGCGGATCATCGAACGGCTGCGCACCGGCCTGGTGCAGGTGCTGGTCGCCACCGATGTGGCCGCCCGCGGCATGGACGTGGACCGGATCGGCCTGGTGGTCAACTTCGACATCCCGCGCGAGGCGGAGGCCTACGTGCACCGCATCGGCCGCACCGGCCGGGCCGGCCGCGAGGGTCGGGCGCTGACCTTCTTCACTCCGCGGGAGCGCACCCGGCTGCGGATGATCGAGCGGCACACCGGTGCCAC
>DATGRZ010000039.1:0-6125 GCA_035303065.1 Ruania sp. | reverse complement strand
GGTGAGGTCGCGGGCACTGACGGCGGCCGGGGAGGTGTGCGCTGTTGTCGTCATGGTGTTCACGCTACGGAGCAGGCGGCCTCGTGCGCGTCGCGCCGTGGGTGGGTTCTGCGGTCATACCGTGGGTGGACACCAGCGTGCACACCAGCGTGCCGGTGAACCACTGACGCAGGCTGGTGCGGAACTACGACCCGGGTTTCACCAGTCCGGTCTCGTAGGCGGTCACCACCGCCTGCACCCGGTCCCGGGCGCCCAGCTTGGCCAGCACCCGACCCACGTGCGTCTTCACCGTGGCCTCGGCCACGAACAGCTCGCCGGCGATCTCGGAGTTGGTGCGTCCTCGGGCCATCAGCACCAGCACCTCGCGCTCGCGGTCGGTGAGCGAGTCCAGCACCGCGGCCGGTGCCTTCTGCTCAGCGGGCAGCACAGTGGCCAGGTGCTCGATCAGCCGGCGGGTGCTGGACGGCGCGATCACGGCGTCCCCGCTGTGCACGGTACGGATCGCGCTGAGCATCTCCTCCGGTGGGGCGTCCTTGAGCAGGAACCCGCTGGCGCCGGCCTTGATCGCCTGCAGCACGTACTCGTCCAGGTCGAACGTGGTGAGGATGACGACCTTCGGCGTATCGCCCACCCGCTGGGTGGCCGGGTCGGTGAGGTGGGCAGTAGCGGCGAGACCGTCCATGGTGGGCATCCGCACGTCCATCAGCACCACGTCCACCGGGTGGGAGGTGAGCAGCCGCAGCGCCTGGGCGCCATCGCCGGCCTCGAGGGCCACCTCCATGTCCGGCTGGGAGTTGATCACCAGGGCGAACCCGGCCCGGACCAGCTGCTGGTCGTCCACCAGGGCGACCCGGATCGGAGCGGTGGCGGTGGACGGGTCTGCGGTCATGGTCGCTGCGGGTCCTCGTGCTCGGAGCTGGCGGGTGGCTGGGCAGGCTCAGTCTGCCACCCAGGGGCCGGCCCGGGCCCTGCGGAAGAGGACGTGTCGGGAGAGGTGGGCGCCGTCGTCGGCGGACCGGCAGCGTTGCGTGGCGTGGACGGCGGCTGGCCCGGCCCGCCGGGACCCACGGTGTTCGGTGGACGGAGCGGTTGCGGTTGCAACGGCGGGGTGACCGGCCCCGGCGCGGGTGGTGGCGGTTGGGCCGGCCCACTCTGCCCGGGCGCCGGCCCGCTCTGCCCGGACCCTGGCGCCTGTGCTACCCCTGCCGGTACCGGGATCTCCGCGCGCACCCGGTACCCGCCGCCGGTGCGCGGGCCGGCGGTGAGCGTGCCGCCGAGCATGGTGGCCCGCTCGCGCATGCCGAGCAGCCCGTGGCCGGCGCCGTCGGAGCCGGCAGCCGCCCCCCGGCCGTCGTCGTCGACCTGCAGCACCAGGCTGCCCGGTGTCCACTGCACCAGCACAGTGGCGCTGGCCCCCGGGCCGGCGTGCTTGAGGATGTTCGTCAACGACTCCTGCGCGATCCGGTAGATCGTCAGCCCCGCTCCCGGTGGCAGCGCCCGCGGCGTGCCCATCCGCACCAGGGACACCTCCAGCCCGGCGTCGCGCACGTGCGCCACCAGGGCGTCCAGGTCGGTCTGCGCCGGCTGCGGGGCCAGCGCCGCGTCCCCTTGCCCGTCGTCGCGCAGCACCCCGAGGATGCGGCGCATGTCCGCCAGCGCGTCCCGCCCGGTCTCGGAGATCGTGGTCAGTGCGTGCGTGGCCGCCTCCGGGGAGGTGGCCGCCGCATACCTCCCGCCGTCGGCCTGGGCGATGATCACCGACAGCGAGTGCGCCACGATGTCGTGCATCTCCCGGGCGATGCGTGCACGTTCGGCGGCGGTGGCGATCTGCGCCTGCTGGTCCCGCTCCACCTCCAGCCGCGCGGCGCGTTCGGCCAGCGTCTCGATCTGCACCACCCGGGCCCGGCGCATCAGCCCCACCGCCCAGGACGCGATCACCAGGGCACCCAGCAGCCCGGCGATCGTCAGCGCGCTGACCACCCCGCGAAGGTCGGACCAGGTGCCGGCGGTGGCCAGGTACCAGCCACCCACGATGAGGCAGCCCAGCAGCGCCGAACCCAGCGCGGTGCGGCGTGCCCAGACCGGCCCGTACACGGTGACCGAGTACAGCGCCACGAAGATCACCAGGTCGGATCCGGTCAGGATCACTCCGGCGAGCACGTGCGCGAGCGCCATCGCATACACCGCGACCGATGAGCCGACCGGCCGGGTGCGCCGCCAAGCCAGCGCTGCCGGCATGCCCAGGCTCGTCAGTGCGGACACCACCGCGCCCACGGTGTTGCCCATGGACACCCCGATCACCAGGGACATCGGGCCGAGGGTGAACACCAGCAGCGCCGCGATGATGGCATCGACGACGAACGGTGAGGTCGCGGAGGTCCTCACCCGTTGCGGCGGGGGCGGGTAGGTCACCTTTCCAGCCTACGAGCGGCTGGCTCTGCGCGGCGTCCGACCGCAGGTGGAGCACGACGGCGGAGCATCAGCCGGCGGGTGTAGCGGCACGTTGTGGACAACTCGCCGTGATCGCCCCCGTTGCGATCCGGTGCTGTGGATAACGTGGGTTACCGGTCTGCCGGAGGCAGCCTGGAGTGATGGAGATCGAACCTGTCAACTCTGAAGAACCGCTGCGCACCGATGCTGACCTGTTGCGTTGGGCGCGATTCATCAACCACGGCGTGCACCCGCGACGGCGCACGCTGTGGGTGCTGCTGCTGGACGCCGACGACGTGCCACGTCCGGTGATCATCCCGATCGAGGACGTCCCCGACCTGCCGGACGCCCGGGGCACAGCCCGCATCGCCGAGGCGCTCGCGGCGGTGCTGGAGGAGGAGGCGCCGGAGGGGAGCGTGGTGATGATGCTGGAACGGCCCGGTCCGCCGCTTCGCGCGCAGGCCGACCATGCCTGGCACACCATGCTGCGCTGGTCGATGGTCGAGGCGGGCGTGCGGGTGCGGGCGGTGTTCCTGGCCGCGGCCGGCGAGGTGCTGGCGTTCGCGCTCGACGACGCAGCCTGAGCTGCGTAGCCGACGGCCCGTCGCGTAGGGGTCTGGCACAGCCGGGCCGCCGGGTGCGCCCGGTGCGGCTGGGGCGCCGGGTGCGGCTGGGGCGTGCGGCTGGGCCGCCGGGCGCGCTCAGACCGGCTCGATCAGGCTCGCATCGTTGTTGCTTACCGAACCCACCCGGGCGGAGACCTCGTACCAGCTGAGCGCAGGCGAGGGCTGCTCCAGCACCGCCAGGGCCTCGTCCGCACCGGTCAGGCCGGGGGTGAGCCAGGCATCGGCTTCGTCCTCGCCGAGCACCACCGGCTCCCGGTGGTGGATCTGCTCCAGACCGCCGCGAGCATCGGCGGTGACGATCGTGGCCGACAGCACCCACCGGTCGGGGTCGCCCTTTTCCTTGGTGGGGTCCGGCCACCACGCGTACAGACCGGCGAACGCGAGCGGGGCACCGTCGGTGCGGTGGATGTAGAACGGGGTGCGGCGCGGCTTGGACTGCCCGGGAACCTCCTCCTTCAGCCACTCGTAGTACCCGTCGGCCACCACCAGGCAGCGTCGGTTGGCCAGCGACGGGGCGAACGACCGCTTCGTGGCCAGGGAGTCCGAGCGGGCGTTGAACATCCGTGACCCGATGCTCAGGTCCTTCGCCCACCCGGGCACCAGCCCCCACCGGGCCAGGTGCATCTCCCGGCGCACCGGGATGACCTGCTCGGCAGGTGCGCTGTCCTGGGCAGGCGAGGCTGCGCCGTCGCCGGTGGTACCGCCCTGGGCGGGGGAGGAACTCTGACCAGGCGAGGTTGCGCCGTCCACGGTGGTACCGCCCGGGGCGGGGGACGAACCCTGACCAGGCGAGGTTGCGCCGTCACTGGTGGCCTTCGGGGTGCGTTCGATGATCATCCGCACCCCGTCGGTCGGCGCCACGTTATAGCTGGCCGGTGCCTGCCGCGCGGCCTCGCTGATCTCCTCGACGTCGAACGCGTCGGCCAGGTCCTGGGCCTCCCGGAACGAGGCGTACCGTCCGCACATGCCCCTACTGTGCCACCCGCCGGTGACACTCAGCCCATCGGCACCAGCGTCCAGCCCAGGTGCGGGGCCGCGACCACGCCGAGCAGGTACCAGCTGGCGGCCATCGTGCCGGCCAGCAGCAGCGGGGCCAGCGGGCGGGTCGAGCGCCAGTGCACCCCGAGGGTGAACTGCACCAGCCACAGCACCCCGAGCACCACCCGCGCACCCAGCGGGGCGGTGAGCGCGATGGAGACGAAGAACGGCACCTGCGCCACCATCAGCACCAGCCCGCTGGCCACGCACAGCACACCCAGCACGGTGCGCACCCGGGGGCGGGCAGCGGAGTGCTGCCGGGGGAGGCGGGGGAGCGGGGCGCCGACGCTGGCCATACCTGACCCTAGACGGCCGACGAGCATCCTGCAGCGCGAACGTGCCAGCGCGTAGGCTCCTGTGCGTGCCGACCGTGGAGCTGATCGACCCGCAGACCCTCACCGAGGCCGACCTGGTGGGACTGTACGAGTCCGTGGGCTGGAGTGCCTACACCCGCGACCCGGAGCAGCTGCTCGCCTCCGTGCGCGGCTCGCACCGGGTGGCCGTGGCCCGGTCCGGTGAGGAGCTGGTGGGTCTGGCACGCACCATCTCCGACGGGGTGACGATCGTGTACCTGCAGGACGTGCTGGTGCGGCCGGACGTGCATCGTCGCGGGCTCGGTTCGCGCTTGGTGCGTGCGGTGCTCGATGCCGATCCGGAAGTGCGCCAGCGGGTGCTGCTCACCGACGCCGAACCTGACCAGCGGGCCTTCTACACTGCGCTCGGCTTCACCGAGGCCCATGACCACGATCCGGGCCTGCGGGCGTTCGTGCGGATGAGCGTGTGAAGATGGAACTAGGTCGGGTGGAAGGAGCCGGGATGTCCTCGTGCTGTGCGCCGATGCGCGATGACGGCGCCGAGAAGCAGCCCGCAGCGGCGGCCGGTCCGGTGCCGGTGGACGTCGCCCCGGAGGCGGACACCGGCCCGCGGCACACCATCGAGCAGAGCCTCGTGCCTGCGCAGACGTTCTTGATGGGCGACGCGGACGGGGTCGGCTACCACGCCGACGGGGAGACACCGGTGCACCCGGTCACCCTGGAAGAGTTCAGCATCGACGCCACCGCGGTGACGAACGCTGACTTCGCCCGCTTCGTGGCCGCCACCGGGTACCGCACCGAGGCGGAGACTTTTGGTTTCTCCGCTGTGTTCCACCTGGCCCTGGCCGCTCCGAAGGACGCGGTGATGGGTCCTGCAGCCGGGACCCCGTGGTGGCTCGGGGTCAAGGGCGCCGACTGGGCTCACCCCGGCGGCCCGGACTCTCACGTCGAGGGCCTGGACGACCACCCGGTGGTGCACGTGTCCCACAACGACGCGCTCGCCTACTGCACCTGGGCCGGGCGGGCGCTGCCCACCGAGGCGCAGTGGGAGGCGGCCAGCCGCGGCGGCATCGAGGGGGCCCGCTACCCGTGGGGGCCCGACTTTCCCGGCAAGGGCGGCAGGTGGCGGGCGAACATCTGGCAGGGCAGCTTCCCCCGGTCGAACACGGTCGAGGACGGGTTCCTCACTACCGCCCCGGTGCGCACCTTCGCCCCGAACGGCTACGGCCTGTGGCAGACGGTGGGCAACGTGTGGGAGTGGTGCGCGGACTGGTTCGACCCGCGCTACTACGGTCGCTCACCCGAGCACGAACCTACGGGTGCGAAGATCGGCATGGCCCGGGTGATGCGCGGCGGCTCCTACCTGTGCCACGACTCCTACTGCAACCGGTACCGCAACGCAGCCCGCTCCTCCAACACCCCGGACTCCTCGATGGGCAACGCCGGCTTTCGGACCGTGGCCCGGCGGGGTTGAGACTGCGCAGATGCTGCACTGCCGCAGGTGCTGAGTACGGTCTGGCTAGCGTCCGCGATGTTACCGCTCGCAGCTAGCGCTCGGATGGATAAGATCGCCTGATAGCACAAATGTAGTCTGAGACCACGCAGAGAACCTGAATGCGTTCTCCGCCGGTGCGTGTCTGTGTCCACGAGGTTGAGGACTCCGGACATCGGAGTCTTCAGAGTGGCGACGATGGCCGCAGCGTCGCGGGCTGAACGA
>DATGRZ010000038.1:0-39003 GCA_035303065.1 Ruania sp. | reverse complement strand
TGAGGGTGGCGACCTGATCGACGAGATGGAGGAGGCCGGCGTCTTCGACAAGACCGCGCTGGTCTTCGGTCAGATGGACGAGCCGCCGGGCACCCGGCTGCGGGTGGCGCTGTCCGCGCTGACGATGGCGGAGTACTTCCGTGACGTGCAGAAGCAGGACGTGCTGCTGTTCATCGACAACATCTTCCGGTTCACCCAGGCCGGCTCGGAGGTCTCCACGCTGCTCGGGCGGATGCCCTCGGCGGTGGGCTACCAGCCGAACCTGGCCGACGAGATGGGTCTGCTGCAGGAGCGGATCACCTCTACCCGCGGCCACTCGATCACCTCCTTGCAGGCGATCTACGTGCCCGCCGACGACTACACCGACCCGGCACCGGCGACCACGTTCGCGCACCTGGACGCCACCACCGAGCTCTCCCGGGAGATCGCCTCGCGCGGTCTGTACCCGGCGATCGACCCGCTGGCCTCCACCTCCCGGATCCTCGACCCGCAGTACGTCGGTGAGGACCACTACCGGGTGGCCAACCAGGTCAAGGCGATCCTGCAGAAGAACAAGGAGCTGCAGGACATCATCGCCATCCTCGGTATCGACGAGCTGTCCGAGGAGGACAAGGTCACGGTGAACCGGGCCCGCCGGATCGAGCAGTTCCTCTCCCAGAACACCTACATGGCGGAGAAGTTCACCGGTGTGTCCGGCTCCACCGTGCCGTTGAGCGAGACGATCGAGGCGTTCAGCAAGATCGCCGACGGCGAGTACGATCACGTAGCAGAGCAGGCATTCTTCAACATCGGTGGCCTCGAGGACCTCGAGCGCAACTGGCAGAACCTGCAGTCCGAGCTGGACTGAGCCGACCGGGCTGCGCCGGGAGGCCCTGGCGCAGCCGGCAGGCACAGCACACTAGAGCGACCAAGGAGAAGGAGGCGGCGTGCCGCTGAACGTGGAGATGGTCTCCGCCGACCGTACGGTCTGGTCCGGGGAGGCGCTGAGCGTCGCTGCGCCGGCTGCCGAGGGGGACATGGGCGTGCTGCCCGGTCACCAGCCGGTGCTCACAGTGCTGCGTCCGGGTGCGGTGCGGGTACGTCCGCTCGATGGTGAGGCCCTGCAGCTCGAGGTCAGCGGTGGCTTCCTCTCGGTGGACCACGACGAGATCACGATCGTGGTCGACCCCACCACCACTGCGGAGGCTGCGGCCGACACGCAGGAGAGCTGAGGGAGCCGGTGCCAGGAGCGTGGAGCGTGCTCATCGTGGTGGCGGTCGTCGCCGTGGGACTCCTCGTGCTGTTCTTCTGGCGGCTGCGCACTCTCAGCCACCGGGTCGGCTCCTTCGAGTGCGCCCTGTTCGAGGGCAAGCGCTGGGCCTCCGGCATCGCCACCTACACCCGAGACCACCTCGACTTCTACGAGGTGGTCTCGCTGTCGTTGCGCCCCTCTCGGCGCTGGGCCCGGCGGGAGATGGACATCCTCGGCCGGGAGCGTCCCGTCGACGACGGTCCGGGGGCGTTCAGCGAGGCACGGTGCGTGTACGAAGGTGCAGAGTTCCGCATCGCCGCCGAGGACGGAGCGCTGGACGGGCTGCGTTCCTGGTTGGAGGCAGCACCGCCGGACCCGAGCACCTCCCGGATCGTGTGACCGGGCCGGCGACCCGCAGGCGCCGACCCGGCCGACGCAGCAGCAGCTCTGGGCGACCCAGCAGGAAGGAGCAGCGATGAGGCTCGTCATCGCCGAGTGTGCCGTGGACTACAGCGGCCGGCTGAGCGCACACCTGCCGCTCGCCCGGCGGGTGCTGATGATCAAGTCCGACGGGTCGGTGCTGGTGCACTCCGACGGCGGCTCCTACAAGCCGTTGAACTGGATGAGCCCACCGTGCGTGCTGAAGGAGACCGAACCCACCGAGGCCCAGCGTGAGGTGGGCGTGCAGGCGGTGTGGACCGTGGCCAGCACGAAGACCGACGACCAGCTGGTGGTGTCCATCCACGAGCTCCTCGATGACCACAGCTACGAGCTGGGTGTGGACCCTGGTCTGGTCAAGGACGGGGTGGAGGCGCACCTGCAGAAGCTGCTCGCCGAGCAGATCGGCCTGCTCGGGGACGGGCACTCGCTGGTCCGCCGGGAGTACCCCACCGCGATCGGACCGGTGGACATCCTGGCCCGGTCCGCCGAGGGGGCGGCCGTGGCGGTGGAGATCAAGCGCCGCGGCGACATCGACGGGGTGGAGCAGCTCACCCGGTACCTGGACCTGCTGAACCGGGATCCGTTGCTGGCACCGGTGACCGGAGTCTTCGCCGCCCAGGAGATCAAGCCGCAGGCCCGCGTGCTGGCCACCGACCGGGGGATCCGGTGCATGGTGCTGGACTATGACGCCATGCGCGGCCTGGACGATGTCGAGTCCCGCCTGTTCTGACCTGTTCCCGGAGAGGAAGACGAGATGCCCCAGCTTGTCCGTGGCCGCGTGGTCACTCCCGAGGCGGAGATCGATGACGGGGTGGTGGTCTGCGAGGACGGGCTGATCGCCTGGGTGGGTCCGGTCGACCAGCTGCCGGAGAGCTGGACGCCGGACCTGCCCGAAGACCGGGAGCAGCTGGTGCTGCCCGGGCTGGTGGACGTGCACAACCACGGCGGCGGGGGAGCGAGCTTCCCGGACGCTACTGAGGTGGACCAGGCCGAGCGGGCGGTCGCCGAGCACCGGCGGCACGGCACCACCCGGATGCTCGCCTCCCTGGTCACCGCCGCCGACGAGGTGCTGCTGGACCGGGCGAAGCTGCTCGCCGGACTGGTGCACGCCGGGGAGATCGAGGGGGTGCACGCAGAGGGACCGTTCCTGTCCGCGGCCCGGTGCGGGGCGCAGAACCCGGAGTTCCTCGTCGACGGCGATCCCTCCTTGGTCTGGGCC
Organism: Ruania sp.; assembly: GCA_035303065.1. Lineage (GTDB taxonomy): Bacteria > Actinomycetota > Actinomycetes > Actinomycetales > Beutenbergiaceae > Ruania. The sequence continues at coordinate 36,112 of DATGRZ010000038.1, read as the reverse complement.
CTCACCGAGGTCCTCGGCAAGGGTCTGGTCACGATGACCGTGGCGCCGGACGTGCCCGGTTCGGCTGCGGTCATCGAGGCGCTGGTCGCGGCCGGTGCGCTGCCCTCCTACGGACACACCGATGCCAGTGCGGAGGTGATGCGCTCGGCGGTGGCGACCGGGCGGGACCTGCTGGCCGGTTCCGGGCGCCGGGCGACGGTCACGCACCTGTGCAACGGGATGCCGCCGATGCACCACCGGGCTCCGGGGCCGGTGCCGGTGGCCCTGGCCGCAGCGGCCGGAGGTGCGGTGGTGGTGGAGCTGGTGGCCGACGGGGTGCACCTGCACCCGGAGCTGGTGCGGGACGTCTTCGCCCTGGTCGGCGCGCAGAACATCGCCCTGGTCACCGACGCGATGGCCGCCGCCGGGATGAGCGACGGCGCCTACCGGCTGGGCAGCCTGGACGTGGAGGTCGCCGGTGGTGTGGCCCGGTTGGCCGAGGGGGGTTCGATCGCAGGCGGTACTGCGCACCTGCTGGACGTGGTGCGCAGCACGGTCACCGGCGGGGTGGACCTGGTGGCAGCGGTCCGGTCCGCCTCGCTCACCCCGGCCGAGGTGATCGCCCCGATGGTGCCGGGCGCCCCGTTCGGGGCGCTGCGCACCGGCTACCGCGCCGACGTGCTGGTCACCGACGCCGACCTGCGGGTGCGCGCGGTGTGGCGGGACGGGCACGTGGTCGACCGTGCTGGCCAGCCGGTCGCATGACCGGTCAGCGCACCCGGTAGGTCTCCAGGTCCGCCTCCCGCAGCGTGAGCCCGTGCCCGGGTGCGGACCGGTCCGGGGCGACCGTGCCACCGGCAGGGTCCAGGACGCCGTCGAAGGCGAGGTTCTCGATCCGGACGTGGTCGTGGAACCACTCCAGGTGCCGTACGTTCGGGGTGGCTGCGGCCACCGGCGCGTGCAGGTGCGGGGCGCAGTGCCCGGAGACGGTCAGCTCGTGCGCCTGCGCCACCGCCGCAGCACGGAGCCACTCGGTGTACCCGCCGCACCGGGTGGCGTCCACCTGCAGGCAGTCCACGGCCTGGGCTGCGCACATCCGCTGGAAGTAGCGCACGTCGCTGCCGTACTCCCCGGCGGTGACGTCCGCGTCCACCCGCTCACGCACCAGGTGCAGACCGGGGAGGTCGTCGGAGCTGACCGGTTCCTCCAGCCAGGTCACGCCGGCCTCGGCGGCGGCGCGGGCCAGGCGGATCGCCTGCTTGGCGGAGTAGGCGCCGTTGGCGTCGGTGAACAGCTCGGCCTCGGGCCCGATGGCCTCCCGGGCCCGGTGGATGCGGTGCAGGTCGCGGTCGGTGCGGGTGCCGCGGTCCTGCCCGATCTTGATCTTCACCCGCGGGATCTGCTGGTCCGCCACCCAGGAGACCAGCTGCTGGACCATCCGGTCGTCGTCGTAGCTGGTGAAGCCGCCGCTGCCGTAGACCTGGACCTGCCCACCCGCAAGGCCGAACAGGTCGACCAGGCTCACCCCGAGCAGGCGGGCCTTGAGGTCCCACAGCGCCACGTCCACCGCGGAGATGGCATAGCCGGCTACCCCGGCACGGGTGGCGTTCCGCACCGCGCGGACCATCTGCATCCAGGTGCCGGGCACCGCCAGCGCATCGCACCCTTCCACCACCGAGCGCAACGTGCCGGAGACCAGGTCCGTGCAGGCCGGCGGGCCGTAGGTCCAGCCCAGCCCGACCTGGCCCCCAGCCTCCGCCTGGACCACCACCATCGTGGTCGCCTGCCAGGCGAGCGTGCCGTCCGCCTCCGGGGCGTCGGTAGGGATGGTGTAGGCGAGAGCCGACAGGCGCTCCACCACCGGGCCGCCCCCGCCCGCACCAGCCCCTTTGCCCCGGCCGGCTGCAGGTGCCGTGCTCACTTGTCCGAGCCGAGGCCGGGGACGATCTCCTGGGCCTTGGTCTTCACTCCCTGCTTGATCACCTCCCAGCGGTCCGGGTCACCCTCGATCAGCGACCGGGCCGACTTCACCGCCTGGTCCAGAGTGGCGTGCGGCGGGATCGGCGGGAAGTTCGGGTCGCAGTGCACGTCCAGCACCACCGGCCGGTCCGCGGACAGCGCGAATTCCCACGCCTCGCCCAGCTGCTCCGGGCCGGTCACCGTGCGTGCCCCCAGGCCGAGGCTCTCTGCCCAGCCGGCATAGTCGACGTCCGGAAGCTGCTGGGACTCCAGGAACTTCGGCGAGCCGGACATCGCCCGCATCTCCCAGGTGACCTGGTTCAGGTCGTTGTTGTGCAGCACGCAGACCACCAGGCGCGGGTCGGTCCACTCCTGCTGGTACCGCTTGATCGTGATCAGCTCGGCGAGCCCGTTCATCTGCATCGCCCCGTCGCCGACCATCGCGATCGCCGGACGGTCCGGGTGGGCGAACTTCGCACCGATCGCATACGGCACCCCCGGGCCCATCGTGGCCAACGTCCCGGAGAGCGAACCGCGCATCCCGGAGCGGAACCGCAGGTGCCGGGCGTACCAGTTCGCCGCGGAGCCGGAGTCGGCGGAGACGATCACGTCCTCCGGCAGCCGTGCGGAGAGCTCGGTGAAGATCCGCATCGGGTTCACCGGGTCACCCTCGACGTGCGCCTGCTCGTCCATCGTGTGCCACCAGTCGGCCACGTCCTGCTCGATCTTCTCCCGCCAGGAGCTGTCCTCGCGGGCCTCCAGGTGTCCGGCCAGCGCCCGCAGGGTGGTCGCCGCATCACCGACCAGGTTCACCTCGGTGGGGTAGCGCATCCCGATGAACTTGGCGTCGATGTCGATCTCCACCGCCCGCGCCTGGTCGAACTCGGGCAGGAACTGTGAGTACGGGAAGTTCGACCCGACGATCAGCAGCGTGTCGCAGTCGCGCATCATCTCGTAGCTGGGTCGGGTGCCGAGCAACCCGATCGACCCGGTGACGAACGGCAGGTCGTCCGGCAGCACATCCTTGCCGAGCAGCGCCTTGGCGACCCCGGCACCGAGCCGGTCGGCCACCTCGATGACCTCCTGGCGCGCATCGCGGGCCCCCTGGCCAACGAGCATCGCGACCTTCGAGCCGGCGTTCAGCACCTCGGCAGCGCGGCGGATCGCCTCGTCGTCCGGTACGGTGCTGGGCCACTCGGCCCCCATCGAGGAGGGCACCATCTTGAACGCGTGCTGCGGCGGGCTGTACTCCAGCTCCTGCACGTCGGCAGGCAGGATCAGCGCCGTCACGGTCCGCTCGGACATCGCCACCCGCATCGCGCGGTCCAGCACGTTCGGCAGCTGCTCGGGCGTGTTCACCGTGTGCACATAGGCACTGGCGACGTCTTTGTACAGCGTGTGCAGGTCCACCTCCTGCTGGTAGGAGCCACCCATCGCCGTCCGGTTCGTCTGCCCGACGATGGCCACCACCGGCTGGTGGTCCAGCTTGGCGTCGTAGAGCCCGTTCAGCAGGTGGATCGCCCCCGGGCCGGAGGTCGCCACGCACACTCCGGGCCGGCCGCTGAACTTCGCGTACCCGCAGGCCTCGAAAGCGGCCATCTCCTCGTGCCGCGCCTCGATGAACATCGGGTCGTTCCCGGTCTCGTACCAGGAGGCCATCAGGCCGTTGATCCCGTCGCCGGAGTACCCGAAGACCTTCTGCACCCCCCACTCACGCAACCGTTGCAGCAGGTAGTCGCCTACGTTCTGTGCCATCGTCCGTTCCTTCCAGCTCGTGTGCCTGTCGGTCCCTGGAGTGGTCTGTCGATCAGCGGCGGCCACGCAGCAGGGTGCGGGCCGCTCCCGCGATCCCCAGCACCGCTCCGGCCGCCAGCAGCCCTGCTCCAGCCAGGGCGGCGTACCGGGCCGGTGCCCCAGGCACCGGCGGCCGGCTGGGCAGGTGATCCCCTGCAGCAGGTGCGCTGCTGCTGCCCGAGGAGGCTTCGCCGTCGAGCCGGGCCGCGAGCAGCTCGGCCAGGTGCAGCCCCTCCCGGCCGCCACTGTCCAGCTCGTGGATCTGGGTGCGGCAGGAGAAACCGTCCGCGAGCACGGCCGTGTCCGCCTCCGCCTCCCGCAGCCGGGGCAGCAGCACCTGCTCGGCGCACGCCTCGCTGACCTCACCGTGACCGGCGGTGAACCCGAAGTTCCCGGCCAGCCCGCAGCAGCCGGAGTCCAGCGCCTCGGCGTCCACCCCGGCGGCCGCCAGCAGCCGGGTGTCCGCGTCGAAGCCCATGATCGCGTGCTGGTGGCAGTGCACCTGCGCCAGTGCGCGGGTGGTGCCGGCGTCATCGAGCCGAGGGGGCTGCCAGCCGGGGGAGTGGTCCATCAGCAGCTCGGCGAGCGTCACGGTCGCCTGCTGCAGCCGGAGCACGTCCTGGTCACCTGCGAGCAGGTCCGGTGCGTCGCTGCGGAACACGGCGGTACAGCTCGGCTCCAGACCGACTACGTACCCGCCGCGCTGCACATGCCCGGCCAGCGCCCGGACCGTGCGGGTCAGCGCCCGGCGAGCGGTGGTCAGCTGCCCGGTGGAGATCCAGGTCAGACCGCAGCACAACGGCTCGGTCGGGATGGTGACCTGCCAGCCGGCGTCCTCCAACAGCTCCACCGCTGCCTGGCCGACGCTGGGGTGGAAGGTGTTGGTGAACGTGTCCGGCCAGAGCAGCACCTCACCCCGCTCGCCGCTGCCACGTGAGCCGCGCTCGGCCCACCACTGCTGCAACGTGGGGCGTGCGAACACCGGGATCTCCCGGCGCTCCAGCCCGGCGGCCGCCGGGATCACGTCCCGCAGCAGCGGTGCGTGGCTGATCGCGTTGACCACCGGGGCCGCCCGCAGCCGGGAGACGGCCTGGGCCAGCACCGGCAACCAGCCCAGCGCGTAGTCCGCCCGCGGACGCAGCCGACCGGCGTAGTGGTGGGCGAGGAACTCGGCCTTGTAGGTCGCCATGTCCACATCGGCGGGGCAGTCGGTCTTGCAGCCCTTGCAGGCCAGGCACAGGTCCAGGGCGTCGCGCACCTCGGCGGAGCGCCAGCCGTCGGTGATGGTGCCGTCTTCGTGCCCGTTCATCATCTCGAACAGCAACCGGGCGCGTCCCCGGGTGGAGTGCTCCTCCTCGCCGGTGACCTGGTAGGAGGGGCACATCACCTGCCCGCTCTCCGGGGCGGAGGTGCGACAGTTGCCCACGCCCACGCACCGGGAGGCGGCGCTGACGAACGAGCCGCCATCCTCGGGGTAGGCGAAGAACAGGTCCTGCGGTGCCCGCGGTGACCAGTGCGCACCGAGCCGGAGGTTCTCGTCCAGGTGATAGGGGTGGACCACCTTGCCCGGGTTCATCAGGTTCTGCGGGTCGAAGATGTGCTTCACCTCACCGAAGGCGGCGATGATCTTCTCCCCGAACATCCGGGGCAGCAGCTCACCGCGGCTCTGCCCGTCCCCGTGCTCACCGGAGAACGAGCCACCGTAGGAGGCGACCAGGTCCGCGGCCCGCTCCATGAAGCGGCGGTAGGTGGCCACCCCCTCGGCGGTGAACAGGTCGAACGGGATCCGGGTGTGCACGCAGCCCTGGCCGAAGTGGCCGTACAGGCTGGGCCCCGCCTCGGAGGCGTAGCCGAACTCCTCGTACAGCTCGCGCAGGTCACGCAGGTAGTCGCCGAGCCGGTCCGGAGGGACGGCGGAGTCCTCCCAGCCCTCGAACGTGTCCCGGTGGCCCGGCTGGTGGGCGGTGGCGCCCAGACCGGCCTCGCGCACCGCCCAGAGCTCGTCCTCCCGCTCCGGGTCGTCGAAGGTCTTCGCGTACGGCTCGTGCTCGCTGCCTTCCAGGTCGTCCAGCAGCTCCTGAGCGGCCCGGTCGGTCTCCTCGGTACTCGCCCCGCCCAGCTGCACCAGCAGGTAGCCGGTACCACGCGGAAGCTCGCTGAGCGCTTCGGCGTTCATGTCCTTGACCTGCTCGTCGTGCACCAGGTAGTGGTCCACTCCCTCCAGCACCACCGGCTCGTGCCGCAGGATCGTCGGGACGGCGTCCGCGGCGGTGGCGATGTCCGGGTACCCGAGGATGACCAGGGAGCGGGCCTGCAGCACCGGCACGAGCTTGAGCTCGGCGTGCAGCACGGTCACCAGGGTGGACTCGCTGCCCACCAGCGCTCCGGCGACGTCGAAGCCGTGCTCGGGCAGCAGCGAGTCCAGGTTGTACCCGGAGACCCGGCGGGGGATGTCCGGGTAGCGGGCACGGATCTCCTCGGCGTAGTTGTCCCGCAGGCGGCGCAGCGAGCGGTAGATGGCGGCCCGCCGGTCGCCGTGCCGTTCGATCTCCCGGTACTCGGAGTCGCTGGTGGGCCCGCACCAGAACTGGGCGCCGTCGTAGGTGAGCACCTCGAGCGCGGCGATGTTGTCCACCACCTTGCCGGTGCGTTGGGCCGAGGCGCCGCAGGAGTTGTTGCCGATCATCCCGCCGATGGTGCAGCTGCGGTGGGTGGAGGGCTGCGGTCCGTACCGCAGCCCGGTCGAGGCGAGCTGCTGGTTCAGGTCGTCGAGCACGATCCCCGGCTCGACCACGCAGGTCTGGTTCTCCTCGTCCACACTGAGCAGGCGGTGGCAGTACTTCGTCCAGTCCAGCACCACGGCAGTGTTCGTGCACTGGCCGGCCAGGCTGGTGCCACCGCCGCGGGAGAGCACGGGTACCTGGTGCTCTCGGCACACGGCGATCGCCTCAGCACCTGCGGCCACGGTGCGTGGTATCACTACCGCGATCGGCACCTGCCGGAAGTTCGAGGCGTCGGTGGAGTACGCCGCCCGGCTGCCGTCGTCGAAACGCACCTCACCATCGACGCGTTCGCGCAGGTCACGTTCCAGGTGCTCGTCTGTCGTCGTTGCTGCGACACCTAGCGTGTCGACCACTGCCCACCTCCACCGGGCACGACATCGGTGGCCGTGCGATCGGGACGTGCGGGGCGCAGGCTCCCCCCTGGTGAACCATTGCGTGCTGCCCCGACGCTAGACGCATTCCCCGCTGCTCGCAGGTCGGGCGGGTGCGGTGGGGACCTGCTCTGCGGCCTGTGGCGCACGATCGGGGAGCGGGTGCTACGTTGACCGGACCAGGTAACGGTGTCCTGGGGACCGTCTCCCGAGGGGAGCGTCAGCTGTGAACGACGCCACGGACGGCAGTCGGCTACCTGCCGACGAACCGGCCCGGAGCCAACCGCACGTGCTGCGGGAGTACGCACTGCTCGCCGACGGTGAGCGCGGCGCGTTGATCGGACCCCGCGGTGAGATCGGCTGGCTGTGCGTACCGCGGTGGGACTCGCCGGCGGTGTTCTCCGCCCTCGTCGGTGGTGCCGGGATGTACGCACTCACCCCGCAGGATCCGTGGTTCGTCTGGGGCGGCTACTACGAGGAGGGGACCCTGGTCTGGCGGTCCCGGTGGATGACCACTGAGGGGGTCGTCGAGTGCCGGGAGGCGCTGGCGTTCCCCGGTGAGCCGCACCGGGCCGTGCTGCTACGCCAGGTGCAGGCGGTCGACCGGGACGCCCAGGTGCGGGTGCGGCTGGACCCGCGGGCCGACTTCGGCCGCTGCCGGCTGCAGGAGAGTCGGATCGAGGCGGGCACCTGGACCGCTCGTACCGGCCCGCTGCACCTGCGGATGACCGGTGTGCAGGGCGCCGAGCTGGGCGAGCGAGGCCTGCGGCTGGACCTGGACGTACCGCGGGGGACCAGTCACGACCTCGTCCTGGAGATCTCCGACCGCCGACTGACCGGACCTCCTGTCGAGGCGGCGCAGGCCTGGTCAGCCACGGCGGAACGCTGGCGTCAGCAGGTTCCGGACCTGGCGCACTCGCTCACACCGGGGGACGCCCGGCACGCCTGTGCCGTGCTGCGCGGGCTGACCAGCTCCAGCGGGGGCATGGTGGCGGCGGCCACCACCTCTCTGCCCGAACGGAGCGAGGCGGGCCGGAACTACGACTACCGGTACAGCTGGATCCGGGACCAGAGCTTTGCCGGGCAGGCGGCGGCAGTGGCTGGGGGATGGCAGGTGCTGGACCAGGCGGTGGGTTTCGTCACCGACCGGCTGCTCGAGGACGGGCCGCACCTGATGCCGGCCTACACCGTCGACGGCGGGCCGGTCCCGGCTGAGCAGCCGCTGGACCACCTGGTCGGTTACCCGGGTGCGCGGGTGGTGGTCGGCAACCAGATCCACGACCAGTTCCAGCTCGACGTGTTCGGCGAGGCTCTGCTCCTGCTCGGCACCGCAGCCCAGCACGACCGGCTGGACCTGGCTGGGTGGCAGGCGGTGGAAGCGGCGGTGGCAGCCGTGCGGGACCGCGGGCAGGAGCCGGACGCCGGCATCTGGGAGCTCGAGGCGCAGCGCTGGGCGCACTCCCGGCTGATCTGTGCGGCCGGGCTGCGAGCCGTGGCCGCGGTGGCACCAGCAGCCAAGGCCGCCGAGTGGACCGACCTGGCGGACTCGGTGGTGGTGGACACGGCGACCGACTGCCTGCATCCGAGCGGGCGGTGGCAGCGTTCCGATCGAGACGAGGGTGTCGATGGTGCACTCCTGCTGCCGTCGGTCCGTGGAGCGCTATCTGCGCAGGACCCGCGGACCAGAGCCACTCTGGCAGCGGTCCTGGACGAGCTGACCGAGGACGGGTACGTCTACCGGTTCCGGCACGACCGGCGACCCCTGCGGGAGGCCGAGGGGGCGTTCCTGCTCTGCGGCTTCGTCACTTCCCTGGCGTGCGCGCAGCAGGGTGAGCACGCGCAGGCCCGCGCCTGGTTCGAGCGGAACCGGGCAGCCTGTGGCCCGCCCGGACTCTATTCCGAGGAGTACGACGTGACCCAACGGCAGCTCCGCGGTAATCTGCCGCAGGCATTCGTGCACGCGCTGCTGCTGCAGACCTCGATCGAGCTGGGCCAGGACGGGCGTCAGTAGTCGATCGGTTGCACCGGAGCCTCCTCCGGGTGCCAGGCCTCCTGCCGAGCCAGCGGGCAGGCGTCGCTCGTGCAGCGCGGGGGGTCGCCCTGCACGGCGTACCCGCACCGGGGACAGACCAGCTCTTCCACGATCATCTTCTTCTTCCTCCTCCAGTACTGCGGTGCCAGGTCAGGGCCCCGACGACTGCCGCAGCAGTGCTCAGCAGCGAGGCGAGCACCAGGTCGCGGCGCATCGTCAGCCACAGCCAGGGATCTCGGCCACGGGCCTGGCGGGAGAACGGTCCGTCCGAGCCCCGGTCCGTGTCCTCGTCCTTGGCCTCGAACAGGTTTGTGCCCCACTGCGGCAGATCGGCATCTGTCTGCTGTGCGTCGATGCCGGTGCGGGCCAGATACAGGTCGGCCAGCTTCGGCACCATCCGGTCACCGAGGATCGTGTAAGCGGTGGAGAAGCCCACCCACATGTTCCGCCGCGGGTGCTCGGCGATGAACACGATGCCGCGGGCTGCCACCTTCGGGGAGAAGATCGGGGGAACGGGCATCGGATGTCCGGGCATCCGGTTGGCGTTCCAGGAGAACTGGGGGGTGTTCAGACCCGGCAGCTGGATGGTGCACAGCTTGACGTTGCTGTTCTGGCTGGCGAGCTCGGTGACGACCGACCGGGTGTAGCCGATGACCGCGTGCTTGGCTCCGCAGTAGGCAGCCTGCAGCGGGATCGAGCGATAGGCCAGTGCAGAGCCGACGTTGATGATCACGCCGCGGTCGCGGGGCCGCATGTGTGCCAGTGCGGCCTGGGTGCCGTGCGCCTGTCCGAGATAGGTCACCTCGGTGATCCGCTGCAGCTCGGCCGCAGTGGTGTCCCACGAGTAGGCGAGCGACCCGACGAAGGCGACGTTCACCCACACATCGATCACGCCCAGCTCTGCGGCGACCTGTGCGGCAGCCTGGCGCACAGCGTCAGCGTCGGCGACGTCGGTCCGGATACCCAGGGCGCGCTGGCCCCGGTCCCGGACCGCCTGCTCGGCCGCAGCCAGGCCGGCCTGGCCGCGGCCGAGGACAGCGACGTCGTAGCCGGCGTCCGCGAACGCGTGCACTGCAGCGCGTCCGACTCCTGCCGTCCCACCGGTCACCACGGCCACCTTGTGGGCTTCTGTCGTCATCGTCGCTCCGTCCCGATGGTGTGTGGTTCCAGCTGCGCCAGGGCGTCCAGCACGGTGTTCCAACGCAGCTGGCAGCTCCGTGTCGAGGTCCCGGGCCGCATCGTCTCTTGCAGACCGACCACCACGTCGTCCTCGTCGACGGCGAACGTCACCTGCACCAGGCCTTCGGAGCTGGGCAGGTGCACACCCAGCCAGCGCCACTGCAGCAGCAGCCGGACCGGACGCTCGGCAGCCAGCACAGTGCCGCGGATGCCCCGGCCGGAGGAACCGGAGTGGATCCGGTACCGGCCACCCGCCCAGGGGTCGACAGCGTAGGTGACGTCCGGCTCGTCGGACCACCACCAGGCCTGCAGCCCGCTGGAGGTGGTCCAGGCGTCCCAGGCCTGGTCGGTGCCGATCTGCAGGCGGCGGCTGCTGTACACAGTGTCCTTGGAGCCGGCCACCCGGTCGCTCAGCTCCGGCACCTGGAGCTCGGCCTGCACCCGGACGTCGAAGGCCTGGGGAGGTAGAGAGTGCGCAGCCATGGAACTCCTCGGTTCTGGGGAGCTGCCAGGGTCTGGGGCAACGATCGTCGACGTGCTGCTACCAGCCCGTCCTCACCCCCTGCGCAGTTGCAGCCTATCCCGTCGCCGCGCGTCTGTCCTGCCGGGCGGCAGCGGCCCGGTGTGCGGTGGGGCTGTGTAGATTTCACCAGCGCGGGTAGGGGAAGGTCATGAACTCGTCAGCAGAATCCATCGCCGAAGCCGCTGCGCGGCTCGTCAACGAACACGGGGGCTTCCCAGCCCAGGAGCAGCAGCCGCCCGGTGCCACCGGGCCGATGCAGCCGCAGCCGGACCACGGTGAGAACTCCTATGTCGGCCACGACCGGTTGTCCGGTCTGCGCGCGCTGATCACCGGGGGTGACTCCGGCATCGGCCGTGCCACGGCGATCGCCTTCGCCCGTGAGGGTGCCGACGTCGCGATCTCCTACCTGGACGCGGAGCAGGAGGATGCTGAGGAGACGGCGCGGTGGGTGCGCGCGGCAGGACGTGAGGGGGTGCTGCTACCCGGAGACCTGACCGACTCCGCCTGGTGCGCCCAGCTGCCGCAGGAGGCCGCCAGCTCGCTGGGCGGGCTGGACGTGCTGGTGAACAATGCCGGCTACCAGATGGCCCGGACCACCGGGATCGAGCAGATCAGCACTGAGCAGCTCGACCAGGTGATGAAGACGAACCTGTACTCGTTGTTCTGGCTCACCCGCGCAGCGGTACCGCTGCTGGGCCGGGGTGCGAGCATCATCAACACCACCTCGATCCAGGCCTACCTGCCCTCGGTGACCCTGTTGGACTACGCCGCCACCAAGGCCGCGATCAACAACTTCACCGTCAACCTCGCCGCTGAGCTCGGTCCCCGAGGCATCCGGGTGAACGCTGTGGCTCCGGGACCGATCTGGACCCCGCTCCAACCGGCCACCCAGGACGGGGACCATCTGGAGGCCTTCGGTGGCGACACCCCACTGGGTCGGGCCGGGCAGCCCGGAGAGGTGGCGCCGGCCTACGTGTTCCTCGCCTCACCGACCGACGCCAGCTACGTGTCTGGGACCGTGCTCGGGGTCACCGGCGGCAAACCCGTCTTCTGAGCGTTGGCGGACCCGTCCGCCGACACTGGCACGGCCGGGCTCGACCTCACAGCTGTATCTCGCCCGCGACGACCTGACGGGCCACGCTGCGCAGCGCTGTTCTGTGGCTGCGTGCGTGCTGGCGCAACCGGGTGTAGGCCTCGTCGACACTGACCCCGTTCGCCTCGGCCAGCACCCCCTTGGCCTGCTCGATGAGGACGCGGCTGTCGAGGGCGTTCTGCAGCTGTTCGGCGAGCTCGGTCTGACGAGCCAGAGCAGCCGAGGAGAGGAGATACCCGGTCGCGATGTTGGCCATCACCTCGGCCCAGCGCAGGTGCTCTCGAGACCAACGGCGCACCTGGTCGTCATACAGGTTGATGGCGCCGATCGTCGTACCGGCCAGCGTCATCGGCACGCCGACCATCGCACGCATGCCGACCTGTGCTGCCACCTCGCGGAATCCTGGCCAGCTGTGCTCCGCGCGGAGGTCGCAGACGATCTGCAGCTCACCGGACCGGTAGGCAGCGACGCACGGCCCCTCCTGGTGCTCCTCCTGGTAGGCCTCCAGCGGCAGCAGCCCGCGCGGCACAGCAGTGGCCGCCCGCAGCCGCGAGCCGAGGACCAACGCCACCCCGGCTCCGGTCAGACCGAGGAGTTCGGTCAGCTTCTCCGCGAGCTCGTGCAGCACCTCGCTGATCTCCAGCGGGCCGACCAGCTTGGCGGTGAGCTCGAGGACCGAGTCCACGAATGCCTCGTTCTCCGCGCTGCTGGGATCTGTGGACCGGTTCCCTGCGGTGGCGGCCGTGCTGGTCGTGGCAGGGGTGGAGACCCCGGAGTGCTCGGCATGCACGCCCACGGCCTGTTCCACCTCTGTCGTTCGTCAGGCTGCCGCAGGCTGGAGCAGCCGGTGCGCACAGCCCCTCGTCGAAACTGTGCGACCCGATACTAGGTCGCACGCTCAGCTGCGGCAAAGGCACCTGACCCGATGTCCCACCCTCCCGCGTTGCCGCTGCCGACAGTCGGTGCTTTCATGGCTCAAGGCGAGCCGGTCCAGCCTTCGGCCCTCGCACCGTGCCACGGATGGGCGCCACGCATGACCACTGTCGAACGGCGACACCTCGAGGGTGTCGAACACCCTGGTGGCAGCTGGGAGACCGACACCCGCTGCGAGCAGATGCTCGAACAGCTGCGGCACGAGCCCGATGCCGACCAGTGCTCGCAGCTGTACACCGCGCTGGTGACCGATCACCTCCACCTGGTGGACGCGATCGCCGCGAGGTACCGGCGCCGTGGAATCGACTGGGACGACCTCGTGCAGGTCGGTCGACTCGGCCTCTGCAAGGCGATCCGTGGCTACCAGCCGGGCAAGGGACGCACCTTCGTCGCCTATGCCATACCCACGATCTCCGGGGAGATCAAGCGCCACTTCCGGGACACGGTGTGGGCGGTCCGACCACCACGCCGGCTGCAGGAGATCCAGCTGCAGCTGCGCGAGCATCAGGTCCGACTGGTGCAGAACCTGGGTCACCACCCGTCCGAGCAGGAGCTGGCTGCTGCCACCGGTGTGGACGAAGGTGAGCTGCGGGAGGCGCAGCTGGCGCAGCACGTGGCCAGCACAGTGTCGATAGACGCATCGAGCACTTCCGGTGCGGCTTGGTCGGACCGCCTCACCACCGGGACGGACGACTATGCCGCTGTGGAGGCCAGGCTCGTGCTGCGTCCCGCCATGCGCGAGCTGCCTCAGCGGGAGCGCCGGGTGATCTACCTGCGATTCGTGCGGGGGTTGACCCAGCAGGAGATCGGTGCAGAGCTCGGTGTCAGCCAGATGCAGGTCTCTCGGCTGCTCAGCCAGATCCTGGCCAAGCTCCGGCAGCGGATCTCCTCGCTCGATCGGGCCAGCTGATCCCCGCCGCACCAGCGGCCCGGTGACTTCGGGCAGCAGTGATGCATGCTCTGTCGCCCAGCGGGTAGGCGGGGGACATGAGCACCGACGAGCGGAACAGTCCGGACGAGCAACAAGAGCGGGTAGACATCCCGGGCGCTCCGGGAGCTGTGCCGCCGCCTGCGGAGCCGACCGAACCACGTGAACCTCCGCCGGCCAAAGAAGACCAGGCGGCGCCGCAGCCAGTCTCGGCGACCGGGAGGGCGAGCACCCAGACGCAGCCGCGAGCCCAGTCGGGCGGACGGCTCACCACGGCGCAAGGCCTCCCGCTGCGAGACACCGACCACTCCCTGAAGGCCGGTGCGCGAGGGCCGACGCTGCTGCAGGACCACCACCTGCGCGAGAAGATCATGCACTTCGACCACGAGCGCATCCCGGAACGAGTGGTGCATGCTCGAGGTGCCGGCGCCCATGGCGTCTTCCGTTCCTACGGCACGGCCGGGCAGGTCACCCGCGCCGACTTTCTCACCGGTGAGGAGGAGACACCTGTCTTCACCCGATTCTCCACTGTCGTCGGCAGTCGCGGCTCGGGCGACTCGGTGCGGGACACCCGCGGTTTCGCCACCAAGTTCTACACCAGCGAGGGTGTCTTCGACCTGGTGGCGAACAACATGCCGGTGTTCTTCATCCAGGACGGGATCAAGTTCCCCGACATCGTCCATGCCGCCAAACCGCACCCGGACCGGGAGATCCCGCAGGCGCAGAGCGCCCACGACACGTTCTGGGACTTCGTCTCCCTGCACACCGAGGCGCAGCACCACACGATGTGGCAGATGTCCGACCGGGGCATCCCACGCTCGTTCCGGATGATGGAGGGCTTCGGCGTGCACACGTTCCGGATGATCAACCGGGACGGGGAGACGACGTTGGTCAAGTTCCACTGGAAGCCGCGCCTGGGTGCGCACTCGCTGGTGTGGGAGGAGGCCCAGCTGGTCAAACGGGGCTGACCCGGACTTCCACCGGCGGGACCTGTACGACGCCATCGAGGCGGGTGCCTACCCGCAGTGGGAGCTAGGCCTGCAGGTGTTCCCGGACACCCCGGAGCAGACCTTCGAAGGGATCGATCTCCTCGACCCCACCAAGATCGTGCCGGAGGAGCTGGCGCCGGTGCGCCCGGTGGGACTGCTCACGCTGGACGCGGCACCACAGAACTTCTTCGCCGAGGTCGAGCAGGTGGCCTTCCACCCCGGTCACCTGGTGCCAGGGATCGACCGACGACCCGTTGCTGCAGGCGCGGCTGTTCTCCTACCTGGACACCCAGATCACCCGGCTCGGTGGCCCGAACTTTGCCCAGATCCCGGTGAACCGCACCCATGCGCCGGTCAACGACATGCTCCGGGACGGGTTCCACCAGGACGCAGTGCACCAGGGCGTTGCGCCCTATCGGCCGAACTCCCTGGACGCCGGGTGCCCGTTCGTGGCCGGTGAGGACACCGCCTTCATCGACGTGCCGCAGGCACTTCCCGCTGCCCGCAAGGAGCGAGCGGCACCGGCCTCGTTCGCCGACCACCACAGCCAACCGCGGCTGTTCTGGCAGAGCCTGTCGCCAGTGGAGCAGGACCACCTGGTGGCCGGCTACACCTTCGAGCTCGGCAAGTGCTACGAGGAGGTGGTCAAGCAGCGGCAGCTGGAGTCGCTTGCCCGGATCGACACCCAGCTGTGCGAACAGGTGGCAGCGGGCCTCGGGCTGCCGGTGCCCGAGCTTGCGCCGGAGGACACTGCGCTGCCTGTGCAGACCAGTCCGGCGCTGTCCCAGGTGGGTCGCACCTGGCCGGTGGACGGACGCATCATCGGCATCGTGGTGGACGGTGGCAGCGACCTCGCCGCTGCCCACGCCGTCCAGGCAGAGCTCCAGGACCAGGGCGTCGTCGGGCTGCTCGTCGGTCCGCACGGAGGCCGCTTGGACGACGGCACCACTGAGGTCGTGCTGCAACGCAGCTACCTGACCGCCCGGTCCGTGGAGCTGGATGCGCTGCTGCTGGTCTGCGCCGGCGAGCCTGCTGCCGGTGCGCACGCGGGCCACGACGCGAAGGCCGGGGCAGCCGCTCCACCTGATCTCGACCCGCGGATCGGGCTGCTGGTGGACGAGTGCTTCCGGCACTGCAAGCCGATCGGCGCCTGGGGACCGGGGCAGGCAGCGCTGCAGGGGGCGTTGTCCGAGCCGGGTGCGGCAGGGATCGTCCTCGGCGGGGAACCCGGCCAGGTCGTCCAGGGAGTGCTGGCGGCACTCTCCGGCCACCGGGTCTGGGACCGGTTCGCACGCTGACCTACCCGCGCACTGCCGGTGCTGCCCGGGCGCCCGGTCCAGGTGCCCGCTAGCCTCGATGGCGATGAGCGTGCGGACCTGGCGCTCCCGGTGGCCTGGGGGCTGCCGACCGCGGTGAGGTGAGGAGTCAACGATGCTCAGACAGCGCGTGCACCCGGCGACGACCTCAGGAGAAGGCTGTGACTGAGCACAGCTCCGACGTCTCAGTCTCAGGTCCGCAACCGACCACCTATGCCCGCGGGGTGCGCACGGCGTTGCGCAACAACGCCTCCGCCTACGGCTTCTCGATCACCATCACCGTCTCCTACGGTCTGCTCAGTGGTGCGCAGAGTGCGGTCTCGGCTGCAGAGACGATCGCATTCGGAGCCGGGGCAGCGGTGGCGTTCGTGCTCGTGGGGGCGGTGTTCGTGGCTGCCACCTCGCGCGGGAGCCTGCCGGAGAGCCGGCAGGCGCTGACCATCAGCGGCGGTGTGGACATGCTCTCGGTGGGCGCTGCGATCGCGGCGGCCTTCGCCCTGTCTCAGATCCCCGGGTTCTGGGCCTGGCCGATGGCCGGTGCCGGTGCGGTGGCCTGCTACCTGCTGGTCAGCGGTCTGGACGTGCTCATCGCTCGTGCACTGGCGCGCAGGACCAGCTTCGGCAGCGACCAGTAGCTGGTGCCCGCCGGTGGCCGAACTGCGCCGAGGGCCCAGGAGGCTTAGCGTGGAGCGCACAGGGAGGACCGATGGATCTGGACATCGCAGGACGTACTGCACTGGTCACCGGTGCGGACTCCGGTATCGGACGGGCGACGGTGGCGGCGCTGTTGGCCGAGGGTGTCACTGTGGTGGCTACTGCGCCGGAGCAGGACAGCCTCGATGCCATGGTCGCCGAGACCGGCGTGGCGACGCACCGGCTGCGTGCCTTCGCCGCCGATGTGACCAGCACCGAGCAGGTGCTCGCCGTGCGTGACTCGACTCACCGGGAGGTGGGTCCGGTCGACATCGTGGTGCACGCTGCCGGGATCACCGGCGCCCAGGGACTCTTCCACGAGGTCGACGAGGCAGGGTGGCAGCACACGTTGGATGTCAACCTGATGGGAGCGGTCCGGGTCCTGCAGGCGTTCTTGCCGGACCTGCGCCGCGGCTGGGGCAGAGTGGTGCTGCTCACCTCCGAGGACGCTGTGCAACCCTACGACGACGAGCTGCCCTACTGCGCAGCAAAGGCGGGGCTGCTCGCGCTGGCCAAGGGACTCTCCCGCAGCTATGCCACTGAGGGCCTGCTGGTCAACACGGTCGCTCCAGCGTTCATCGCCACGCCGATGACCGACCGGATGATGTCGGCACGCGCCGAGGAGCTGGGCAGCACCCGGGAGGAGGCGATCGCCTCCTTCCTCGCCGAGGAGCGACCGTTCCTGGCGCTGGCCCGGCGCGGCCGGGCCGAGGAGGTGGCGGCGGTGATCACGTTCCTTTGCTCGCAGCGGGCCAGCTTCGTCAACGGTGCCAGCTACCGCGTCGACGGCGGTTCGGTCGCCACCATCTAGCCGTCACCAGCTGGCGGGTCGAGAGGAGTCGTCATGACCACGAGGTTCGACTACCTGATCGTCGGTGGCGGGATGACTGCCGACGCAGCCGCACGAGGTGTTCGAGAGCTGGACACCGAAGGAACGATCGGCATCATCGGCCAGGACACCGACCCGCCGTACACCAGGCCGGCGCTGACGAAGAAGCTGTGGACCGATCCGGACTTCTCGGCCGAGGACAACTGGCTGCACACCGGCACCGACACCGGTGCCGAGCTGCGCACCGGCACGCGGGTGACCCGGTTGGACGTGGCCGGCCACACTGTGGTCACCGACGACGGGGAGCAGATCGGCTACCGCAGGCTGCTGCTGGCCACAGGTGGCACACCGCACACTCTGGACATCCCGGCAGGGGAGCGGTGCCTGTACTTCCGGACGTTCGCCGACTACCGCGGGCTGCGTGCGGTCAGCGGTGCGGGCCGGCACGTGGCGGTGGTCGGCGGCAGCTTCATCGCTACTGAGCTGGCCGCCGCGCTGGTGCAGAACGAGACGGCCACCACTGTGCTGTTCGCCGAAGACAGGTTCTCCGGAGGGATGTTCCCCGCCGCGCTCGCCGAGCACCTGCAGAGCACCTACGCCGACCGGGGTGTGCAGCTTCGCCCGCAGACCACAGTGGACGGAGGCACCCTCGAGGCCGACGGGATCACGCTGCAGCTCTCCGACGGCAGCACCGACCGCTACGACGCGCTGGTCGCGGGGCTGGGCATCGAGCCCGCGGTCGACCTTGCCGCCGAGGCAGGACTGGAGGTGGACGACGGCATCCTCGTGGACGCCCACCTGTGGACCGGTGCCGAGGACGTCTACGCCGCCGGTGACGTCGCCCGGTATCCGGACCGGCTGCTGGGTCGGCAACGGGTGGAGCACGTGGACAACGCCACCCAGATGGGCGCCGTCGCCGGCCGCATCCTGGCTGGCAGCGACGAGACCTACGACCACACTCCGTACTTCTACTCGAACGTCTTCGACATCTCCTACCAGGCGGTCGGCACGCTCGATCCTTCCGCGCAGACGATCGAGGACTGGGTCGAGCCGATGGAGCAGGGCACCGTCTACTACCTGCGCGGCGACCAGCTGATCGGGGTGCTGCTGTGGAACATCGAGAACCGGTTGGACGATGCCCGCGTGCTGCTGGCCGGTGACCGGTACGACCGCGCCGAGCTGGTGGGTGCGATCCGGCCCTGACCTCATGCACCGACCGGCCCGGCCGAAGCTCCTCGGCCGAAGCTCCTCGGCCGGAGGCCGACGTGCCGCGCGGTGCTCAGAGCTGGACGTCGTAGCGGCGGAACATCACCATGCCCGCAGCGCCCAGGATGGTCGCCTCGTCCTGCTCCGGTGCGGCGAGCACGGACACCTCTGCCCGGCGCCGCGGGATCCGGTCGGCCACCTGCTCGGCGACCAGGTCGGCGAACTCCTCGCCGCCACCGGCGGCGTCCCCGTGCAGCACGTACGTGCCGTAGCCGAGGATCTGCTCCAGGTTCGCCAGCCCGGTCGCGAGGTTCGCTGCGTACTCCTCGCGCAACCGTCGGGCCGGGCCGTCGGTGACCTGGCCGAGGTCGTGACAGGTGACCTCGGCCGCGCCGGGCAGCTCCAGCTCGGCGGCGCGGCGGCGCAGCCAGCCCAGGGACGCGATCGTGTACCAGCAGCCGCGCTGCCCGCACACGCACTGGCTGCCGCCCTCGGCCACGACCATGTGCCCGAGCTCGCCACCGGCGCCGCGCGGTCCGGCCAGCACCCGGCCACCGGCGACCAGCCCGACACCGAGCACGTCCCCGGTGTAGACAGAGGCGAAGTACTGCAGCTCTCGTCCGATGCCGAACCACAGGTCACCGATCGCCTGCACCCGCGGGTGGTGGTCCACAAAGGTGGGAACACCGAACTTCTCCGTCAGCAGCGGAGCCAGCGGCAGGTGGTTCAGCGCTGGGTAGCGATAGTTCTCCAGCACAGTGCCGGTCGGTATGTCGACCGCACCGGCCGAACCGACACCGATGCCGAGCAGGGCCTCGACGTCGAAGAGCCGTTCGCCGTGCCGCAGCAGCCGGCGCCGGAACGTGGCTACGTCGGTGAACGTGTCGGTGGAGCTCTCCAGCAGCCGGCCGTCCAGGGACACGTTCGCCACTGTGAAGGTGCCGGTACCCACGAACACGGCACCCAGGCGCCACCGGTCGGCAAACCACAGCGGGCGGGGTGGTTTGCCGTTGCTGCCGGTCACCTTGGGCAGCTCGACGAGCAGGGCGCTGTCCAGCAGCGGCGCCACGATCGTGCTCACGCTGCCCCGGCTGATCTGGAGCCGGGTGGCCAGCTCGGAGCGGCTGAGCGGTCCGCTCACCTGCAGGGCGTGGATCACCCGGGCGCGGTTGATCCGACCGAGGTCGGCGGGGTTGAGCGCACCGGTCCGAGACTGTGCGCCGGTCACCAGCCCCAGCCCGGACGGACCGCCGGACGGATCACCGGACTGATCGCCGGACGGGGCTCCGGCAGAGGCGAGGTGAGGCACACGGTCAGTATCCCATCACCGTAGTGTCGGCTGCGGTTGACACGGCCAGCAGTAAGTCATAGGTTCAAACAAACCTCGAGGAGGACGCGATGGGGCGACGTACGTCGCACAGCAGTGGTGCCGGATCCGCGGCACCGCTCGGGCTGGTGCCCAGAGTCGCGACGGCGCAGCCGCAGGAAGGCCGACTCGAGCTGCACGGCCACGTGCAGGTGCGGGCGGCGGCCGACCTGCTGCCGGCGGTCCGGCCCTGGGTCCGGGACATGGCAGCTGCCTTCGACCTCGACATCGCGCTCACCACGTCCGGTGCGGAGACCAGCGCCGCCCGACCGTCCGCCGTCGACCTCTCCCTGCAGGCCGACCTGCCCGCCGGCGGCTACACCCTCCGGGTCGAGCAGGAGACAGTGCACATCGCCTGCGCCGACCGGGCCGGCGGCCAGGCGGCGGTGCGCACGCTGTACCAGCTCGCCGGCCCGGACGCCTACCGCAGGTCCGCCCGGCCCGGGCGGCCGCTCACCCTGCCGCGCGCAGAGATCACCGACCACCCCCGGTTCACCTGGCGCGGGGTGCTGCTGGACGTGGCCCGGCACTTCCTGCCCAAGGCCGATGTGCTCCGCTTCATCGACCAGGCCGCCGACCTGAAGCTGAACCGGCTGCAGCTGCACCTCACCGACGACCAGGGCTGGCGGATGCAGGTGCGCCGCTACCCGCGGCTCACCGAGGTCGGCGCCTGGCGCACGGAGTCCGGGCTCGGCAGCTGGCGGGCGGGGGTGCAGGACGGCACCCCGCACGGCGGCTACTACACCCAGGACGACCTGCGCGAGATCGCTGCCTATGCCAGCGCTCGCGGCGTCACCGTGGTGCCGGAGATCGACGTGCCCGGTCACGTGCAGGCGATGCTGGCCGCCTACCCGGAGCTGGGTGTGGGCGGTGCGCAGGTGCCGGTGCGCACCACCTGGGGGATCAGCGAGCACGTGCTGGACCCCGACCAGCGGGCGTTGGGCTTCGTCACCGACGTGCTCGAGGAGGTGATGGAGGTCTTCGACTCACCCTGGATCGCCCTCGGCGGGGACGAGGTGCCCACCACCCGCTGGCAGGACGCCCCGCAGGTCCGCGCCCGGGCCGAGTCCCTCGGTCTGGCGCACGTGGGCGAGCTGCACGGCTGGTTCCTGGCCCAGGTGTGCCAGCACGTGCTGGACCGCGGCCGGCGTCCGGTGGTCTGGGACGAGGCGTTCAGCACCCAGCTACCCACCCGGGCGGTGGTGACCTCCTGGCGCGGTTGGGGCCAGGGTGCCCGAGCCTTGGCCGCCGGGCACGATGTGGTGATGGCCCCCGAGCAGGTGGTCTACCTGGACCACCGTGCCGGCGACGGACCGGACGAACCGGTCCCGGTCGGGTTCCTGCGCACTGTCGCCGACGTGTACGCCTTCGACCCGCTGCCCACCCAGGTGGCCGGCACACTGCCACCGGGTGGCGGGACACTGCTGGGTGCCCAGGCGCAGGTGTGGACCGAGCACCTGACCGATGCCCGCCGCGTGGACTTCGCCACCCACCCCCGGCTGGCTGCGTTCGCCGAGACCGTCTGGAGCCCGGAGCAGGACCGCAGCCCCGGCTCGCCGGCGAGCACCGAGTTCCTCGACCGGCTGGCGCGAGAGCACCTGCCCCGCCTGGACGCCGCCGGGGTGGAGTACCGGCCCCTGGACGGACCGCACCCCTGGCAGATGCGCCCCGGGGTGGCCGGGCACCTGCGCGACCTGGACGCCGAGCTGGCCGCCGGCGGCTGGGACGGCCTCGGGGGCTGGACCGAGACCTCTGGGGGAGCACAGTGATCCGGCTGCGTGCTGTGCGCCTGCCCACAGATCCGCTGACCACCGCCCTGCACGACCTCACCGTCGAGGCGGGCAGGATCGTCGCGGTCCAGCCCGCGGGCCGGGCCGGTCAGGATGGTCGGCCCACCATCGACGGCGGAGGTCGCCTGGCCATGCCAGGTTTCCTGGACGCCCATGCGCACGTGGAGGGCGCGCTGTTCACCGACGAGGTGCAGCATGCGCTGCTGCGCCAGGGGGTGACCAGTGTGGTCGTCGGCAACGACGGGGTCTCCTTCGCCCCGGCACCAGGGCCGACGGGACAGTGGGCGAGCGACTACTTCGCCGCGATCAACGGCAGCCACCCCGCAGGCCCGCAGACCGAGGTCGCCGACCTGCTCGCCGGATACCAGGGTGCGGTCCGGGTCAATGTCGCCATGCTGGTGCCGCACGGCAACCTGCGGCACGCAGTCGTCGGCGGCGCCGACCGGCCGGCCGCTCCTGCCGAGCTGGACCAGATGCGCCAGCTGCTGCGCGCCGGACTGGACCAGGGCGCCTGCGGGATGTCCACCGGTCTGGAGTACCAGCCCGGCGGGTTCGCCGACCTCGACGAGCTCACGGCGCTCACCGGTGAGCTGGCCGCCCGCGGGCTGCCGCACGTGAGCCACATGCGCGGCTACGAGCTGGACGCCGTGCCCGCCCTGGGCGAGCTCGCCGAGATCGCCCGGGGCAGCGGGGTGGCCACGCACGTCTCCCACCTGCACGGACCGGCCACACCGATCCTCGCCGCGCTGGCGGCGACGCGGGCGGAAGGTCTGGACATCACCTTCGACTCCTATCCGTACCTGCGCGGTGCCTCGATCCTGTCCATGATCGCGATGCCGGACTGGATCCCGCTGGCCGAACCGGCGGTCGCGCTCACCCAGCTGCGCCGGGAGGAGGTGCAGCAACGGCTGCTGCGGGAGCACCTGCCAGGCCTGGCCGACGTCTGGCCCCGGGTGACGATGGCCTACGTGCCCGGTGAGCACGCCTGGGCGGAGGGACACAGCCTGCTGCAGGTGGCCGAACGGCTCGGCGTACCGCCGGCACGCGCCGTGCTCGACCTGCTGGTCAGCACCGACCTGCGCGCCGGGTGCACCTTCGCCCAGCCGCCGAGCAACTCCGAGGCGGCGGTGCGTGCCCTGCTCCGCGACACCCGCCACCTGGCCGCCTCGGACGCGATCTACGCCGGCAGCCGTCCGCACCCACGCGGCTGGGGCACCTTCGCCCGGTTCCTCGCCGAGCATGTGCGCCGCCATGGTGACTGGACCTGGGCGCAGGCCGCCTGGCACCTGTCCGGGGCCGCCGCCCAGCGGTTCCGCCTCGCCGACCGCGGCAGCTTGCGGGTCGGGTCGGCGGCCGACATCGTGCTGGTCGACCCGGACACGGTGCAGGACAACGCCACCTATGCCGACCCGCGCCGGCTCGCGTCCGGGATCGACGACGTGCTGGTCAACGGGCGGCTGGTGCTGGCCGGTGGCGAGCTCACCGACGAGCGGGCGGGAGCTCCGGTGCGGCCTCAGCAGGGGCGAGCTCAGGTGCCGCCCGAGCACCGGTCACTGCTGCCGGCCGGTTCGCCGGGCCGGCACCGGGAAGCACAGATCGGAGGTCACGATCATGGCTGAACAGCTGCGGCCCACCACCAAGGGCCTCAACCTCCACGGCCCGACCACGCGGGAGGAGCTCGTCGGTACCCGGCCGTCCATCTTCTCCGAGACGTTCTCCTGGCCGTTGCTGACCCTCGCCGACAGCGCCCTGCAGCACAACATCCACACGATGGCCCGCGTATGCGCCGACCACGGTGTGGTGCACGCCCCGCACGTGAAGACGGCGATGTCCCGCGAGCTCTACGCCAGGCAGGCCGCGGCCGGTGCCTGGGGTGCGACCGTTGCCACCCCGGCCCAGCTGCGTACTGTGCTGTCCTGGGGTGCCGAGAAGGTGATGCTCGCGAACCAGCTCACCGATCCGCGCGAGCTGCGCTGGCTCGGCCACGCCCTGGAAGCAGACCCCGCCCGGCAGGTGTGGTTCTGGGTGGACAGCGCCCGCGGCGTGCAGCTGGCCGCCCGACATCTGGCCGTCGGCAGCGCCGGCCCACCCCCGGGAGTCGGGCTGCTGGTCGAGCTGGGCATCCCGGGAGGGCGCACCGGTGTGCGCAGCCCGGCCGAGGCGCTCCGGCTCGCCCGCGCCGTGCACGCGGCCGGCCTGCCGCTGCTCGGGGTGGCCGGCTACGAGGGGCCGCTGGTGGACCACACGGAACGACCGCGAGCGGGCCGAGTGATCGAGTACGTGCGGGACCTACGCAGCCTGGCCCACGCTGTCGAGCAGGAAGGCCTCCGGGAGCGGGCGCCGGAGGCGGCGACCCGGCCGGTGGTCAGCGTCGGCGGCAGCGACGTGGTGGATGTGGTCCTGACCGAGCTGGGACAGCGGGCACCGGGCCAGGTGCAGGGCATCATCCGCTCCGGTGCCTACCTCACCCACGACCACGGCCTGTGCGCTCGCGCGAACCCGTGGCAGCACCTGGGACTGGCGCTGCAGCCGGCCGCCCGGGTGTGGGCCAGCGTGCTGTCCACCCCCGAACCGGGACTCGTGCTGGCGAACATCGGCCGCCGGGACGTGCCCTTCGACATCGACCTGCCGGTTGCGCTGAGCCGGTGCCGCCTCCAGGACGACGGCACCTGGGGGCCGGTGCAGCCGCTGACCGGCTGGCAGGTGACCCGGCTGAACGACCAGCACGCCTACCTGGGACCGGTCGCCGGCCAGCAGCCGGACCCGCTGCAGCCCGGGGACGTCGTCGGTTTCGGCATCTCCCACCCGTGCACGTTGTTCGACAAGTGGCGCACCGCCGTCGTGGTCGACGACCAGCTGAGCGTCCTGGACGTGGTGACCACTGATTTCTGACCGAGGAGAGATGATGACCAAGACCGCCGTCCGCACCACGAGCGCACCTGCACCGGCCCACGCGTTCCCGCAAGGAGTGCGCACGGGGCCGTTCGTGCAGGTCTCCGGGCAGGGGCCGGTCGACCCGGCCACCGGGGAGTACGTGCACCGCGGCGACGTGGCCGCCCAGACCCGACGCACGCTGGCGAACGTGGCCGCGATCATCGAGGCGGCCGGCGCCACGTTCGCGGACGTGATCTCGCTGCGGGTCTACCTCACCGACCGGGAGCACTTCGCCGCGATGAACGAGGCCTATGCGGACTTCGTCGCCGAACGGTGCGGCTCGGCAGCCTTCCCGGCCCGCACCACCCTCGTCTGCGGTCTGCCGCGGGTGGAGATGCTCGTGGAGATCGACGCGCTCGCCGTGGTCGCCGAGTCCTGAGCCGCGCAGTCCTACCGCCGTTCGCCCAGATGCAGCCCGGCCAGCCTGGTCGCCCCGGACAGGTGCACCTGCACCTGCACCGTTCCGTCGACAGCGGGGATGGGGCCGAGGGGCAGGTCGACCAGCTCGTGCCGACCGGTGCCGCTCGGCACGTCGGCCGCCAGGGTCGCGAGCCTCTCGCCCGCTGCGGAGCGGATCTCCACCCGGAGCCCGGCCGCGGCCTCGGCACGGGTACGCGCCACCTGCGCCACCAGGCCCCGGTCCTTCCGGTCGGCCGGCACACCGTCTGTGTCCGCCAGCACACCGTCCGCGTCCGCTGGCAGCCGCACGTCCTGGAAGCCCAGCTCGCCGTGCCCGCCGGGCACGGTGAGCACGTACCCGCGCTCGGGCAGCGCCTCCTCGATCCGGGTGCCGGACCAGGTGTCGGCGGCCGCCGCGAGCAGCGGCAGCGTGCGCTCCGGTCGCGGGGGAGCGTCCAGCACCACCTCGGCCACCAGCGGGCAGTCAGCCGAGCTCGACCCGGCGAGCACCCGGTACCGGCCGGCCTCGGTGCGCATCGCCCCCAGGCCGGCGTCCCAGTGCTGGAACCGCTCCGCCGGGACCTCGACCTGGACCACCTGCTCCTCACCCGGCCCCAGCAGCACACGGGCATAGCCGGCCAGCCGCCTGGGGAAGACCAACGGGTGCTCCGGAGCGTCGGTGTACACCTGCACCACCTCGGTGGCCGGGCGAGTCCCGGTGTTGGCGAGCGTGACCAGCGCCCGGTGAGCTCCGCCGTCTGTGATCACCTGCAGGTCCCGGTAGACCACGCGGGAGTAGGTGAGCCCGTGCCCGAACGCGAACAGCGGCTCGGCCGGTGAGTACCAATAGGTGCTGCGCGCGGAGAGGATGTCGTAGTCGAACAGGTCCCCGGCGTCGGCGTCGCTGCGCCACCAGGTCTGCGGCAGCCGGCCGCTGGGCTCCACCTCGCCGAGCAGCACGTCCAGCAGCCCGTTTCCCAGCTCCTGGCCGCCGTGGCTGGACCAGACCAGCGCGGGCGCGTCCGCCTCCCCGGGCGCCAGCGCGTACGGGTAGGAGGAGATGATCGCCAGCACCGCCTCCGCACGCTCGGCCCGCACCGTGCGCCACAGCGTCGCGGCAGCGGCCGGCAGTGCGAGGTCCGGGCGGTCCTCGGTCTCCCTGCCGAGCAGGTGCGGATCGTTCCCGACGGCGCAGATCACCACGTCCGCATCCCCTGCCCTGGCCTGGGCGCGGGCAGGCCCGGAGGAGACCAGGGCCACGGTGAAGCGCTCCGCCTCCGCCAGGGTCGGCGCCGCGGCCACCACCCGGCCACCGTAGGTCTCTGTGCGCAGCCACCGTCCGCTGGCCACGTGCAGGTAGGAGAACGTGCCGTCGGCGTGCCGGTGGGCGCGGAACGGTTCCTGGGCCACCCAGCCGTGCGGGCGCGGAGAGTCCGCGCGCAGCCCGCCGTCGCCGCCCGGGCGCCAGAGCAGCCCGGTACCGGCCGCGGCCACGGTGAGCAGTCCGTGCCCCCAGTCGGTCACCTGCCACCGGGCCACCTGCCCGCCCGGCTCGGCGAGCAGCTGCCCGTCCGCGGCACACGTCACCGGTGTGCCGTCGGCAGTGGTCAGCTCGATGTGGTCAGCGCCGTCGTCCACCACTACCTCACCGGACCAGCGGGCACGCACCGCCTCGGCCAGCGACACGGTGTACGGCCCTTCGCCCGCGTACCAGTCCGGCAGCACCCGGTCGGCCAGCGGGCCGAGCACCAGCACCCGTCCCGTGCCGGCCAGCGGCAGCAGCCCCTCGTTGCGCAGCAGCACCGTGCCCCGCGCGGCCGACTCCCGGGCGAGCGCCCGGTGCTCGGGCAGGTCCACCTGGTCGGCACCGATGCCGGTGTAGGGGTCGGCGCCGGTGTCCAGCTCCCCGGTGCGCCACCGGGTGAGCAGCACCCGTGCCGCGGCCCGGTCCACGTCCTGCTGGCTGATCAGGCCCTGGGCCAGCGCGGCACGCAGGTGCGCCAGTGTGGGGGCGGCGTCCGGGCCGTTGTCGGTGAAGGAGTCCACCCCGGCGTGCAGCGCGGCCGCATGGGCGGTGACCGGGTCGGGGAAGTAGCGCTCGCACTCGGTGAGGTTGGTCGGGGCGCCGGCATCGGAGACCACCAGCAGCTCGAGGGACGCCCGCCGGCGCAGCTCCGCCAGCAGCTCACCGCTGACGTGGCACGGACGCCCGTTGACCAGGTTGTAGGCCGGCATCACCGCCCCGGCCACCCCCTCCTGCAGCGGACCGAGGAACGCCGGCAGCTCGTACTCCTGCAGCACCCGGGCGGGCAGCTGGGAAGAGGTCACCGCACGGTCGGTCTCGTTGTTGTAGCCGAGCACGTGCTTGAGCGTGGGTACGGTGCGCCACACCCGGTGCTCCCCGCGCAGCCCGCGGGCATACCCTCCGGCCAGCTCGGCGGTCAGGTGCGGGTCCTCGGACAGACCCTCCTCGTTGCGGCCCCAACGGGGGTGTCGCAACGGGTTGACCACCGGCGCCCACACGTTCCGGCTGACCGCCGGATCGGCCGCGTGCTTGGCGCGCAGCTCGGTGCCCACCTGCTCGCCGATCCGGCGCAGCAGCTCCGGGTCCCAGGTGGCGCCCAGGCCCACCGCCTGCGGGTACACGGTCGCCGTGCCGAGCCACGCTACCCCGTGCAGCACCTCGGCCCCGGTGTGGAACGGTGCCAGGCCGAGACGCGGGACGGCGGGAGTCGCCTGGTGCAGCAGCGCGAGCCGTTCGTCGGGGCTCAGGGCGGCCAGCAGGTCCTGGACCTGCTGGGGCAGGGGTGCGGGGTCCTCAGCGCCGGCCGCGGCCGGACGGTGCTCGCTCATCGGGTACGTCCTCGTCGGTGGGGCTGCGATTTCGAAACGGTTCGACGTACCGGCAGTGTAACCAGCGACGGCCGATGGGTCGACGAGGAGCGGAGTGCGCGATTGCTGCGGACTGCTGAGCGGGACCGGGGAGGTGGTGCTGTGGTGTCGCAACGCCCTGATAGCCGGAGTGAGATTGGCTGAAACTTGGAATATTGGTTCAGTCCGTCCACCGCCCGGACCGCTCGGCCGCTGGCTGGTGACCCGGTGGCGGTGGGGTCCTGGTCTTGCGTGTCCTGGTGTTGATCGCTACTATCGACGCATTCGAACCGCTTCGACAAGCGCTGGCCGGAGCCGTTCGCACAGCGTTCCCCCAGTCACACGAGGAAGTGAAGGCGACGATGAAGTACGACACCCCAGCCCCGCGGCCGGCCCTGCCGCTGAACCGTCGGACGTTCCTGACCATGGTGGGTGCCGGCGCCGCCGCAGCGCCCCTGCTGGCCGGTTGCCGCACCGGTGATGCCACCACGAACCCCGGCGCTTCGTCGGCCGGGCCCGGGGACGTCAGCTCGGTGCTGCCCAGCCACATCCCGATCGACTACGTGGAGCCGGACTTCCCGAGCGTGAACGGTTCCACCGCCGGCTACGCCAGCATCCCCGAGGAGCTCGTCCAGGTTTTCGACACCCCGCCTGGCTCGGGCTCGACGTTCACGGCGATGACCCCGCTGTGGGGCACGATCCCGCCCACGGAGGGGAACCAGTACTTCGATGCGGTGAACGAGGCGATCGGCTCCACCATCGACTTCCAGATCAGTGACGGCAACACCTACGGGGACAAGCTCGCCGCCGTGCTCGCCTCCGAGCAGGACGTGCCGGACTGGGTCTCCATCCCCACCTGGAACGTGCCCCCGCGGTTCGACCAGGCGGTCGAGGCGCTGTTCGAGGACCTCACCCCCTACCTGGGTGGGGACGCGATCGCGGACTACCCGAACCTGGCGAACATCTCCACCGACGTGTGGAAGTTCTGCGTGTTCGACGAGCAGATCAAGGCGCTTCCGTTCCCCGGCGAGATCATCACCGACGCCACCTTCTACCGGGACGACATCTTCGCCGAGGAGAACATCACCGACCTGCCCACCGACGGCCAGCAGCTGCTCGACCTGGCCAAGGAGCTCACCGGCGGCGACCGGTGGGGTGCCAACGACCTGTGGACCACTGCCACGATCATCCACGCGGTGCCACCGAAGTGGCGGATCAACGACGACGGCACGCTCACCCACCGGGTGGAGACCGAGGAGTACCGGGCCGCCCTGGCGTGGATGACCGAGCTGTTCGCCCAGGGGTCGGTGCACCCCGATGCGGTGGCCGACACCGGCGACGGCAAGCAACGGTTCGAGTCCGGTCAGGTGCTGATCACCGCGGACGGGATCGGTGGCTGGCACGAGGCGCTCGGGCGTCAGCTCGGGTCCAACCCGGGCTACTCCCAGGCGCCGTTCCCGGTGTTCGCCGCCGACGGCGGGACGCCCGTGCTGTTCAAGGGGAACCCGGCGAACATCTTCTCCTTCGTGAAGAAGAACGACGACAAGGAGAGGATCAAGGAGCTCCTCGCCGTCGCGAACTTCCTCGCCTCCCCGTTCGGCACCGTGGAGTACCAGCTGATCAACTACGGCCTCGAAGGGGTGCACTACAACCTCGGCGACCAGGGGCTGCCAGAGGCCACCGAGCTGGCCACCACCGAGGTGCAGCCGACCTACACCTTCCTCACCGACCCGCCGGTGGTGAACGCCTACGTGCAGTACCCGGGTTTCGTGGAGGCGTTCTGCACCTGGATGGCCGAGGCTGCCGAATATGTGCAAGACCCGGCCTTCTACGGGATGCAGATCACCGAGCCGAACGAGTACGCCAGCCTGGACCAGCCGTTCGAGGACCTGGAGAAGAGCATCGCTCGCGGACGCAAGAGCCTGGACGACCTGGACGCTGCCGTGGAGAACTGGCGAACCTCGGGCGGTGACGAGCTGCGCGAGTTCTACCAGGACATCCTGGACGCGCAGTGAGCAAGCAGGTGGCCGACGCGGCGCCGGCCTCCACGGAAAGCTCCGGGCGCCGCGGTGCTGGCGGTCCTGGTGGCACCGGTACCCCCGGCACGCACCCGGGTGACGGGCGGCGCCGCTCCGGGAGCCGCAGTCGGCACGGCCGCGCCTCGACACCGGTGCCGGTGCGCAAGGTGAGCATGTGGGCACAGATCAAACGGGACCGGTCGTTGCTGCTGATGACCGTGCCGGTGATCGTGCTGCTGGCGATCTTCGCCTACGTGCCGATGGCCGGGAACATCATCGCCTGGCAGGACTACTCGCCCTACGTCGGCATCGTCGACTCGCCGTTCGTCGCCTGGGACAACTTCGAGCGGGTGTTCACCAACCCGCTGTTCCTGAACGCGGTGAAGAACACGCTGCTGATCACCGCCTTCCAGCTGGTGTTCTTCTTCCCGATCCCGATCGCGCTGGCCCTGCTGCTGAACAGTGTGATCACCCCGGCAATCCGCACCACCATCCAGTCGATCGTGTACCTGCCGCACTTCTTCTCCTGGGTGATCGTGGTCACCGTCTTCCAGCAGATCTTCGGTGGTGCCAGCCAGCTGCACCGGATCCTGGCGAACCACGGCGTGCACTTCGACCTGATGACCGATCCGGACACCTTTCTCATCCTGATCACCAGCCAGGCGGTGTGGAAGGACGCCGGGTGGGGGATCATCATCTTCCTGGCGGCGCTGTCCACAGTGGACCCAGCACTGTACGAGGCCGCAGTGGTGGACGGTGCCAGCCGCCGCCGGCGCACCTGGCACGTCACCCTGCCGGCGCTGCGCCCAGTGATCATCCTGCTGCTCATCCTGCGCCTGGGTGATGCGCTGACCGTCGGCTTCGAACAGCTCATCCTGCAGCGCGGAGCAGTCGGCCCGGGAGCGGCCGAGGTGATCGACACCTACGTGTACTACCAAGGCGTGATCTCCGGGGACTGGTCCTTCGCCGCGGCCGCCGGACTGGTCAAGGGAGTGGTGAGCATGCTGCTCGTGCTCGGCGCGAACAAGCTCGCGCACGTCTTCGGTGAGGCGGGGGTGTATCAGCGCGCATGACAGTACGACTGCAACGGGCGGCCACAGTGGCCGGCCCGGTCCGAAAAGTCCGCAGGTCCAAGCACCGGCCGATCTGGGAGGAACAGCCCACGATCGCCGGGTACGTCGGCAAGGCCGTGGCGCTGACGCTGATCGTGCTCGCCGTGCTCTACCCGCTGTACACGATCGTGCTCACCTCCATCTCCACCCAGCCGACGATCAACGCTGCCGGCGGGCTGGTGACCATCCCCGGGGAGATCACCTTCTCCGCCTACCGGCAGATCCTCTCCGGCGGGATCGTCACCCGCGCCACGCTGGTGAGCATCGGTATCACGACGGTCGGGACGCTGCTGTCCACCACTGTCTCGGTGCTGTGCGCCTACGGGTTGTCCCGGCCGAACTCCTTCGCGCACCGACCGATCCTGTTCCTGCTGCTGGCCACGATGTTCTTCGGTGCCGGGATGATCCCGACCTACCTGCTGGTCAGCCACCTCGGCCTGATCGACAGCTACTGGGCGCTGATCCTGCCCACGGCGGTCTCTGCGTTCAACGTGCTCATCGTGCGCAACTTCTTCATGGGCATCGACCGGGCCATCACCGACGCTGCGCGCATCGACGGTGCGGGGGAGTGGCGGGTGCTCGGCCAGATCGTGCTGCCGATGTCCAAGGCGGTCACCGCTGTGGTGGCGCTGTTCTACGGCGTGGGCTACTGGAACGCGTTCTTCAACGCGATGCTCTACATCAACGACAACGCCAAGTGGCCGCTGCAGCTGGTGCTGCGCTCCTACGTGCTGCAGGGGGTCACGCTGCCCGGATCAGGTGTGGGCCAGGTGGACGTGGCCTCCGGTGCGGTCACCGGCCTGCCAGTGAAGATGGCGGTCGTGGTGATGGCCATCGTCCCGGTGCTGATCGTCTACCCGTTCGTGCAGCGACACTTCACCAAGGGTGTGATCTTCGGCGCGATCAAGGGATGAGCAGCGCGTGATCACCCCGCCCGAGGGGTGTCCCACCCGGCGGTCAGGTCAGCACGGGCGGTTCCAGCGGGAACGTGGACTGCCGCTCGTGCAGGGTGGGCGCCAGCAGCCGGGTCTCGGCCGCGTGCGGGGCGCCGGTGCGCTCCAGCAGCATCTCCACCGCCACCTCACCGATGGTCAGTGCCGGGATGTCGATCGAGGTGATCGGGATGGACTGGGACTCGGCCACGTACGCCGGGCACAGTGCCAGCACGGCCACGTCCTCACCCACCCGCCGACCGCGATCGTGCAGCCCGGAGACCACCGAGGCGAGTGCGGCCTCGTTGTGCACCACCACTGCGGTCAGCTGCTCAGAGCGTGCCAGCACCGCATCCAGCGCCGCCAGAGCGGCGGTGTGGGAGGAGCCGGTGGCCTCGACCACCGGCTGGAGACCTTCGGCCGCGCACTGGGCACGGTAGCCGGTGAGCAACCGGTCCGCGTAGGTGGTGTGCCGTTCCAGCACCGCCGGCGGTGGGCCGAGCAGCGCCAGGCTGGTGTGGCCGAGCCGGTGCAGGTGCCGGACCGCGAGCCGGGCGGCCGCATCGAAGTCGAAGTCCACGCAGCTCAGCCCCTGAGGGTCCTCTGGCAGCCCGATGAGGATGGTGGGCTGACGCAGCTGGGTCACCACCGGGATCCGCTGGTCCTTCGCCTCCACGTCCATCAGGATCAGCCCGTCGACCATCCCCGAGGCCACCCGGGACAGTCCGGCCGCGTCCTCCTGGGTGAGCAGCAGCACGTCGTAGTCGTGGCTGCGGGCCTTGGTCACCACTCCGGTGACGAACTGCATGATCACGCTCACGTCCACGTCCGGGCGCAGCGGTGCCATCAGCGCCAGCACGTTCGTGCGGGCCGAGGCCAGGGCCCGGGCCCCCGCGTGCGGGGTGTAGCCGAGCTCGGCGATCGCCTTCTCCACCCGGGCGCGGGTAGCGGCGGAGATGGTCCGCTTGCCGCTCAACGCGTAAGAGACGGTCGAGGCCGACACTCCCGCCCGCCGTGCCACGTCATCGATCGTCGTCATCGGTTCTCCTTGGTCCCGGGGTGAGCACCTGCTCCACCCCTGCCGACAGGGTCAGCTCATCCTGCCCACCGGGCCAGCTCACAGTCACCCCGGTCGGCGCAGCGGTGCGGAACCGGGCCTCAGCCAGCTCCCCGTGCTGCCAGGTCAGGTCCACCTCGATACCGCCCCGGGCGCGCAGCCCGCGCACGCGACCCTCAGCCCAGGCCTCCGGCAGCGCGGGCAGCAGGTCCAGGGTCCCGGGCCGGGAGTCGAGCAACAGCTCGGCGATACCGGCAGTCAGCCCGAAGTTGCCGTCGATCTGGAACGGCGGGTGGGCGCTGAACAGGTTCGGGTAGAGCCCACCGCGCTGCCGCTCAGCAGTGGCGGCCCGGGTGGACAGGAGGAGCTGGTCCCGTGCTCCCGCAGCGTCCCGGAGCCGGGCGCGCAATGACATCCGCCAGGCCAGCGCCCACCCGGTGGACTCCCGGCCGCGCAGGTCCAGTGTGCGCGCAGCAGCAGCGGTGAGCCCCGGCTGTTCCTCCGGAGTCCACCGGCCGAGCGGGAAGAGACCCACCAGGTGCGAGGTGTGCCGGTGCGTCGGCTCAGCCTCGGGGACCTCCGCCGCCCACTCCAGCACCTCTCCGCGGCTGCCCACCTGCGGATCCGGCAGGGTGGCCACCTTCCGGGTCAGGTCGGCCAGCCAGTGCGGGTGCAGGTCCAGCCGGCCGGCGACCAGGGCGGCGGTCTCGGCCAGGTCGCGGAGCAGAGCCACATCCATCGTCGTGCTCTGGCCCACGGCCGTGGGCAGCCCGTCGGCGGCCAGGTACCGGTTCTCCGGGGACGTGGACGGGCTGGTGGTCGCCTGCGCGCCGGAGCTGAGGATCCAGTCGGTGGCGAACCGGCACGCGCCCTCCAGCACCGGCCAGCTCCGCTGTGCCGCCGACAGGTCGCCGGTGAAGTCCAGGTGGTCCCGCAGCACGCGGCACAACCAGATGCCGCCGAGCGGCCAGTTCGCCCACACGATCGCCGACGGCGACCCACCTACGGCGTAGGCGTGTCCCCAGGGGTCGGTGTTGTGGTGGGCGGTCCAGCCTCCGGCGCCGTACCGTGCCGCGGCGTCCTGTCCGGTCCGGGCGAGCGTGCCGAGCAGGTCGGTCAGCGGTTGCAGGCACTCGGTCAGCCCGGTGGTCAGCGCGGGCCAGTAGTTCATCTCGGTGTTGATGTTGATCGTGTAGTCGCTGTTCCACGGTGGCGGCAGCTGGTCGTTCCAGATCCCCTGCAGGTTCGCCGGGAAGCCGCCAGGCCGGGAGGAGGCGACCAGCAGATACCGGCCGTAGTGGAACAGCAGCGCTGCCAGCGGACCCTCGCCCGTCCCGGTGGCCTCGTGCTCGACGATCCACTCGTCGGTGGGCAGCGCCGGGGCCTCACCCAGGTCCAGCTCGCAGCGCCGGTACAGCTCGCGGTGGTCGGCCAGGTGGGCGGAGAGCAGGTCCGCCGGCGCCAGCTTCGCGGCAGCGACCAGCCGATCGGTGAGCAGGCGGTACAGCGCGCTCCGGTCGGCGGCCAGGTTCGCGTGCCGGACCCCGGCGGGCACTGCGCTCGCAGGGAGCCCGGGGGACTCGGGGAGCCCGGTGAGCCCAGGGAGCCTGGGGAACCCAGGAAGCACCGTGCCGGTGGCGATCAGCAACCGCACCCGGCGGGCACCACGCACCACCAGGTGCCCCTGCTCAGCGGTGAGCAGACCGTCGGAGTCGGCATGCAGCAGGAGGGTACCGGTGCGGGACCGCTCGTCATAGACCACTGGTGCGCCATCGGCACCTGGGGGCACGTCCGCAGGCAGCTGTAGCGGCAGGCTCAGCTCACCGGTGGTTCTTGCACCCCCGGTGCCGCTGAGCGTCCGGGCAGCAGCGGGACCGCCGCGCAGCCGGTCCGGGGCCACCTGCACGCGCACGTCGACCGGCGCGTCCGCGCGGATCTCGTGCACCAGGACGCTGTGCGGGTGGGAGGCATAGCTGCGGTGCGCGACGGCCGTCCCGCCACGGTGGTACCGGTGCCCGGCGATTCCGGTGCGCAGGTCCAGCCAGCGCTCCACCTCTGGCTCCGCCCCGCCCTGTCCCACCTGCGGGTCCACCTCGCCCGGTCCCACCGGCGGCGCTACCCCGCCGGCCGCAGCCCCTCCGACCTGCACCTCCACGAGAGCGAACGGCAGGAACGCTTGGGCGTGCGTGGTGTGAAAACCGGTGAGCAGCTCTTCGGCGGCTCGCAGCTCGCCGGCCGCCAGCAGGTCGCGGATCTCGGCGAGCCGGTCCGGCCCGGTCTCGGCGGTGAGCTCCGGGTGCAGGCCGGCCGGCCCCGACCACGCCGAGCCCTCGTTCACCTGGAGGCGTTCACCACCGACGAGCCCGGCGAGGGTGGCGCCACTGTGGCCGTTCCCGACCGGAAGCGATTCGACAAACGCCGTCGAAGACGATCGGTACCAGAGCAGGTGCGTTCCGCCGTCCGCTGGCCGGCAGAACCCGCTGGAATCGTCAGAGTCGTGGATGGAACTGCTCCGTTCGTGCGGATCGGCGATGGTGCGCGAGCACCACTTTACACAGCCGCACTCCTCTGGATACAGTGTTGAACCGCTTCGACAACGGATCGATCACGACGGCGACACACCCGTCTCGTGGCCGACCGGTCGAGCAGTGCGGGACCGCCGCTGGCAGGACCCGGAGGAGAAGAAGCGAACGGACCGAGTCCGCACAGGAGGCGACGTGGCACCCAGCACCCGGTTCGCCGGGAGCGCCCTGGCGCGGCTGACCGCTGCCCGCGGGCTCCTCTACGGCGGTGACTACGCACCGGAGCAGTGGCCCGCCACCACCTGGCGCGAGGACGCGGCGCTGATGCGCGCCGCCGGGGTGA
Organism: Ruania sp.; assembly: GCA_035303065.1. Classification (GTDB taxonomy): domain Bacteria; phylum Actinomycetota; class Actinomycetes; order Actinomycetales; family Beutenbergiaceae; genus Ruania. The sequence continues at coordinate 161 of DATGRZ010000038.1, read as the reverse complement.
ACCTGGTGACCGTGAACGTGTTCGGCTGGTCCCGGATCGAACCGGTCGAGGGGGAACGGGACTTCGTCTGGCTGGACGAGGTGCTCGACCTGCTGCACGAGTCCGGCATCGCGGTCGACCTGGCCACCCCGACCGCCAGCCCGCCGGCCTGGATGGCCACC
>DATGRZ010000037.1:0-5921 GCA_035303065.1 Ruania sp. | reverse complement strand
CTGGACGAGCTGTGCCTGACCATCAGCCCGGTGCTCGAAGGTGGGGACGCGATCCGGCTCACCCGGGACGCACCCCCGGTGCACACCACGATGCGGCTGACCGGCTTGCTGCGCGCCGGAGACATGGTGATGCTGCGCTACCAGCGCTGAGTGCGCAGTGATGCACGGGTACGCGCGTGCCCTGCGCGGGTGCAGTGAGCCGAACGTGCTGCTCAGTGCGGTCGGCCGCAGATCGCGACGAAGGTCAGCCCGCTGCTGCCGGCTCGAAGCTGTCTTGTGGATTCGATCGTCACCGCGATGAAGAGACCGGGCCTGAGCGGTACAGAGTCGTTATCGACGAAGGCCCAGCCATCGCCCGAGACGATGAAGTAGAGGTCCTCGACGAGGTCGTCGCGGTGGTCGTGGCGAACGGTTTCTGCCTCAGGTGGCAGCTCGACGGTGTAGACCTCGAAGGCTTTGATGCCGAGGGCTTCGCTCACGCGCTTGTCGAAAGGGCTCGCCGCGGGATGCGGGCTCGGTAGCGCCACGATCGAGGAACGGGACGGCGACCAGCGACCTGGTCTGCTGCCATTACGATCGTCGGTATGACCCACATCCTCTCCGCCGTGGCCTGGCCCTATGCCAACGGTCCGCGGCACATCGGCCATGTCGCCGGCTTCGGCGTCCCCTCCGACGTGTTCAGCCGACACATGCGGATGGCGGGTCACGAGGTGCTGATGGTCTCCGGCACCGACGAGCACGGCACCCCGATCCTGGTGCAGGCCGAGCAGGAGGGGGTCCCGCCGCAGGAGCTGGCGGACCGGTACAACCGGGTCATCGTGGAGGACCTGACCTCGCTGGGCCTGAGCTACGACCTGTTCACCCGCACCACCACGGCCAACCACTACGCGGTGGTGCAGGAGATGTTCCGCACCGTGCACAAGAACGGCTACATGGTCGAGCAGACCACGATGGGCGCGATCTCCCCGTCCACCGGGCGCACCCTGCCGGACCGGTTCATCGAGGGCACCTGCCCGATCTGCGGCTACGACGGCGCCCGCGGCGACCAGTGCGACAACTGCGGCAACCAGCTCGACCCGATCGACCTGAAGAACCCGCACAGCCGGATCAACGGTGAGACCCCGAAGTTCGTGGAGTCCAACCACTTCTTCCTCGACCTGCCCGCACTGGTGGACGCGCTGGCTGCGTGGCTGGAGACCCGGGACGGCTGGCGCCAGAACGTGCTGAACTTCAGCCGGAACCTGCTCACCGACGTCCGCCCGCGGGCGATGAGCCGGGACATTGACTGGGGCATCCCGATCCCGTTGCCCGGCTGGCAGGAGAACCCGAACAAACGGCTGTACGTCTGGTTCGACGCCGTGATCGGGTACCTGTCCGCGAGCATCGAGTGGGCCCGCCGCACCGGCGATCCGGAGGCCTGGCGCGCCTGGTGGAACAGCCCCGACGCCCGGTCCTACTACTTCATGGGCAAGGACAACATCACCTTCCACTCCCAGATCTGGCCGGCCGAGCTGCTCGCCTACGACGGCCGCGGCGCCAAGGGTGGTAGCGCGGGACCCTACGGAGAGCTGCAGCTGCCCACCGAAGTGGTCTCCAGTGAGTTCCTGAACGTGGAGGGCCGGAAGTTCTCCTCCTCCCGCGGGCTGGTGATCTACGTGCGGGACATGCTCGCCCGCTACCAGCCGGACGCGTTCCGCTACTACGTGGCCGCCGCCGGCCCGGAGAACCACGACGTGGACTTCACCTGGGAGTCCTTCGTCCGCCGCACCAACGACGAGCTGGTCGCCGGCTGGGGCAACCTGGTCAACCGCACCGCGACGATGGTGCACAAGAACTTCGGCCAGGTCCCCGCACCTGGGGAGCTGCTGGACGTGGACCGGGAGGTGCTGGCCACCACTTCAGGTGCGTTCGCGGAGGTCGGCGCGCAGATCCAGACCAACCGGCAGCGCGGCGCCATCGCAGCGGCGATGCAGACCGTCGCCGACGTCAACCGCTACCTGTCCGAGACCCAGCCCTGGAAGCTGAAGTCCGACCCGGACCGGCTCGCCACCGTGCTGCACACGGTGACCCAGGCGGTCAGCGACTGCAACACCCTGCTCGCCCCGTTCCTGCCGCACTCCGCCCAGCAGGTGCACGAGGCGCTCGGCGGCAGCAGCGAGTTCGCACCGCAGCCGCGGATCGAGGAGGTCACCGACCTGGACGACGAGACCCGGCACTACCCGGTGATCACCGGCGACTACTCCGGAGTCCCGGCCTGGGCGTCGCGCCCGGTAGCCGTCGGCACCCCGATCGCCAAGCCCGCCCCGGTGTTCACCAAGCTGGACGAGTCGGTGGTCGAGGAGGAGCTGGACCGACTGCGGGCGAAGGCCTGATGACCCGCCGCAGCCGCGACTTCCCCGAGGGTCTCGAGGCACTGCCCGCCCCGGTGGTGGACAACCACACGCACCTGGAGTCGATCGCGCCCGTCCTGCCCGACGGCGTGGCCGACCCTGGTACCGCCGGTCACCTGGCCCGGGCGGAGCGCGTGGGCGTGCGGGCGATCGTGCAGATCGGCTGCGACCTGGACTCCGCACCGGTGAGCCTGGAGATGGCCGAGGAGCACCCGCAGGTGCTCGCCGGGGTGGCGATCCACCCGAACGAGGCGGTGCTGCATGCGGGAGTGCGCGAGGTCGCCCCGGACGGGCTGGAACCGGACCCCGCAGCGCGGCACCAGGTCGGGCTGGACGAGGCGATCGGCCAGGTGGCCGAGCTGGCCCGGCACCCGCGGGTGCGCACTGTGGGGGAGACCGGTCTGGACCACTTCCGGGCCGGCCCGGCCGGGCGCGCGGCGCAGCGGGAGTCCTTCCGTGCCCACATCGCCCTGGCCAAGGAGCTCGGCCTGCCGCTGCAGATCCACGACCGGGAGGCGCACAGCGAGGTGCTCGAGGTGCTCGCCGCCGACAGCGCCCCGGAAGTGACGGTGCTGCACTGCTTCTCCGGGGACGCCGAGATGGCCCGGGAGTGCGTCCGCCGCGGCTACTACCTCTCCTTCGCCGGTACGGTCACCTTCCGCAACGCCGAGGACCTGCGCCGGGCCGCCGTCGAGGTGCCGCTGAGCCAGCTGCTGGTCGAGACCGACGCGCCCTACCTGACCCCGCACCCCTGGCGCGGCCGCCCGAACGCCCCGTACGTGGTGGCCGCCACGGTGCGGGCGCTGGCCGAGACCAGGGGAGAGGACCTGAGCACGGTGTGCTCCGCCGTCGACGGCAACGCCGAGAGCCTCTACGGCCCCTGGTGACCCCACCCGACCCGCTCGACCCCGCGTGACCGCGCTCATGCCCGCGAGGGTGGCCGGAGTGTCGAGCTTGCGCCGAATCTGGACATCGAGGCCCCCTTCGCGGGGCATCGCCGTCCACAGCTTCCGGCCCGGTACTGGAAATTCAGGTCACAAATCGGTTACGGTCATTCCGGCCCGTCCCTCCCGGGCTTGACGTAGCAAGAACAGGACCCCTCCCCGTGCCCGTTGACAAAGCCACGTCGCGCCATCGCGCCGACGCGCCCGTGACCACTGCCCTGCCGCGCCCGCTCCGGCGCGCGATCGGTGCCGGTGGCCTGGCCGTGGTGCTGGCCGGTTCGCTGGCGTTCGCCGCGAACCAGCCCGGAGCCGACTCCGAGAACACCGACACCACCGACTCGTTCGCGGCCTCCGAAGAGGACGCGCAGACCTACCTGGCCGGCCGCACCGAGCTGTGGGACCAGGCCTCCCGCAGCGGGCAGGACGGCCGGGATCCGGCCGGGCTGCTGGACGAGGCCGGTCCGGCCGTGCATTTCCAGGCCACGGTCGACGGCGAGACCTACGACATCGAGTCCAATGCCGAGACCGTGGCCGATGCGCTGATCGAGAACGGCATCGTCGTCGGGCTGGAGGACAACGTCTCGGTGGAGATGAACAGCCGGCCCACCGAAGGTGCGGACATCTCGATCGAGCGGGTCGGCACCCAGTACGGCACCGAGACCGAGACCCTCGAGTACGACACGGTCCGTCGGGAGACCTCGTCCCTCACCCGCGGCACCGAGCGGGTGGAGACCGAGGGGCAGGACGGCTCCCGGGTGATCGCCTACAGCGCGGAGTACCGTGACGGTGAAGAGGTCTCCCGCGAGGTGCAGGCCGAGATCCTGGTCTCCGAGCCGGTCGACGAGGTGGTGCTCGTGGGTACCGCGCCGCCACCGTCCCAGAGCAGCTCGGACAGCTCCAGCTCGTCCAGCTCCTCGAGCTCGTCTGACTCGTCCAGCTCCTCCAGCTCCTCCAGCTCCTCGAGCTCGTCCAGTTCTTCCGACGACAGCTCGGAGAGCACCCCGTCCGGCGACTACTCGGGCACCGACCCGCGCTCGATCGCGCAGGAGCTGCTCGCCGCCCGCGGCTGGGGTTCGGACCAGTGGACCTGCCTGGACTCGCTCTGGCAGCGGGAGAGCAACTGGAACCCGCACGCGCAGAACCCCTCCTCCGGCGCGTACGGCATCCCGCAGTCGCTGCCCGGTTCGAAGATGGCCTCCGCCGGCTCTGACTGGCGGACCAACCCGGCCACCCAGATCACCTGGGGCCTGAACTACATCTCCGGTCGGTACGGCACCCCGTGCGGCGCATGGGGTCACTCCCAGTCCGTGGGCTGGTACTGAGCCGGAGCGGCTCTCTGCTACCGGCCGGTCCGGTACAGGGCTTCCAGTGCAGCTATGCGATCTCATTGCCGACGGCGTACCTTGCCTTGGTCTGATGGGTCGCCCGGCTGTGCCGGTGCTCACAACTTTCGTCGATCCAGTTGACCCGGAAGATAACGATCTGGTTACAGTCGATCGTTCGTCGGTGTGGCTACATGCACGTGGCCGACCGGAGTGATCATCCCCGTCCCCCACACAGAAACCCTCCGCCTGTGTCATTCTTCGACCGTTTTCGCCGTTCTGACGTGCCCGCGACCGACGAGGCCGCCGATCCGGGGCAGGAAGCGCACGAGGCGCACGACGTGACCGACCAGCCTGGCGCCCAGGCTGCGACCACCGAGATGGACGCTGCGCCCACCGAGACGGACGTGGCGGACGATCCGGCACTGGCAGACCAGGCCGATGGCGATGCCGAAGGCGAGGAGGCTGTGGCAGCGGCGCCTCGCCGCGGCCGCCGCCGCGTGCTGCTGGGAGCGGCAGCGGCCACTGTGCTGCTGCTGGCTGGCTCCGGGGTGGCAGTTGCCGCCGCGCACAAGACTGTGGACATCGACCTGGACGGTGAGACCTACACCTTCAGCACGTTTGCCGGCTCGGTGAACGGTCTGCTGGACGAGGCCGGCATCGAGCTCGGCCCGCACGACTCGGTCGTCCCAGGCTCGGAGGAGTCCCTCAGCGACGGTGCCGATGTGGTGGTGCGCACCGGCGACCAGATCACCATCACCACCGACGGTGAGCAGCGCACCATCTGGACCACCGCGCTGACCGCCGAAGAAGCACTCACCCAGCTGATCGGCAGCGGACGGGACGCCTCCCTGGAGGCCTCCCGGTCCAGCGACGGACGCACCGAGCTCGACCTGCCGCTGATCACCGACGGCACGGTGACGATCGTGGTGGACGACGAGGAGCGCTCCGTCGACGTCGAGGGCAGTGCCACCTTGCAGCAGGTCCTGCGGAAGGCGGAGATCACCCTCGGCAGCCAGGACGAGACCATCGTCACCGTGGACTCCGACGGCGCACCGGTGGTGACCATCGTGCGGCACACCACCGAGACCCGCACGGAGACCTCCGCGATCGAGCACGACAGCGTGCAGCGGGAGACCGACGAGCTCTACGAGGACCAGTCCCGCGTGGCCCAGGAGGGCAGCGACGGCGAACGCACCATCACCTACCAGGACCACCTGGTCGACGGCGAGGTGACCGACAGCAAGGTGCTCTCCAACGAGGTC
>DATGRZ010000036.1:0-5906 GCA_035303065.1 Ruania sp. | reverse complement strand
GCACCTCGTCCGCCCCGACCGGCTCGGGCGCACGCATCGCGGCCTCCTCGGCCAGGCCGGCACCCAGCAGCTCCTCCAGCCCGCGCAACCGGTCCAGCACCGCTGCGGTCGCCGGCACGCGCCCAGCAGCGGTGAGCACCTGGGACCGAGCGAGCGCTGCCGTCGGTCCGTCCGGCTGCGGCGCCCCGCCAGCATCCCGGCCGTCACCGCCGAGCAGTGCCGCCGAGATCTGGCCGCTGATCGCCAGCAGGTCCGCGAGCGCCGGCAGGTGCTCCGGCCTGGGTGCGCGCGCCGCAGGGTCCCGGGTGAGCAGGTAGCCCGGACCGCCGGTGGCCAGGTCGGTCTCGCCCGGGTCGAAGAAGGCGTCCACCGCCGGGGCGCTGCCGCCATGGGTCTGGAACGCGGTCAGCGCCGCCTGCGCGCGCGCCAGGGCGGAAGCACCACCGCGCGGCGCGCCAGCACCAGCCGCACCAGCACCACCGTCGCCGGCCCGCACCGGGACACCGAGCGGCAGCGGGGCGACCACACCGAGGCGTTTCAGCTCGAAGTCGACCAGCGCCAGGACCTCCTCCACGTCCGGACCGACCGGTGTGCACCCCTGGAGCACCGGGGCGAGCACCGCCCACGCCTCGGCGAGAGTCGGGGCCAGGGCGACGTCCGCCGTCGTGAGACCGAACCGGCTGCGCGCATCGGCGAGGTCACGCTGCGGGTTGACCAGGGTGCTCAGCGCGGTCCCGTCATCGAAGGCGACGGCGATCTCCACCGGACGTGGGCGGCTCCTGCGCCCTTCCTGGCCCACGACCAGGGCGGCGATCCCGCAGAACCGGGACTGCGCCGTCGACCCGCGCGCGGAGGCGAGGAACCGCAGGATGCGCCGGTCGGACTTCAGGTCCCTGGGCAGCACCGGGCGGCGCAGCACCAGCCCGGCCATCGACGTGCAGCGGCTGAGCGCCACGTACACCTGCCCGGCGGAGAAGGTGCCACCGGTCAGGTCCACCACCACGTTCTCCAGGGTCTGCCCCTGGCTCTTGTGGATGGTGATCGCCCAGGCGAGGCGCAGCGGGAGCTGGGTGAAGGTGCCGACCACCTCGTGCCGCAGCCGGCCGCCGTCGACCACCGGGCGGGTCGCCTCCCAGGTGTGCGGGGCCACCTCGGCCGCGGAACCGTCGGTGAAGGTGACGGTCCCCACCAGCTCACCCTCGTCCTGGGCGATGTGCTCGATCCGGCCGAGCGTGCCGTTCACCCACCGGTCCGCCGGGTCGTTGGTGAGCATCATCACCTGCGCACCGACCTTCAGGTGCAGCACGGCGTCGGCGGGCTCCTCCAGCGCCGACAGGTCACCGGTGCGGACGGCGGTGCTCAGGTGTTCCGGGGTGTCCAGCTGGGCCAGGCGCTGCTTGTTCCGGGAGGTGGCGAGCCGGTTGGTGGGGGTCAGGGTGAGCCAGAGCTGGTCGGGTGGGGGCTGGAAGTCGGGGTCGGTGCGGGCGTTCAGCTCCGCCATCGCGTGGCCGAGCAGCGCACCCTCGCGCAGCGAGTTGAGGATCGCGGTGAGCCGGTCGTCACCGGCCTGGCGGAACACCGTGGTCAGCTCGACAGTCGGGAACGCCTCGGCCCGGTAGCTGTCCGCGGAGAAGAAGTACGGGGTCTCATACCGGGTGGCGAAGTAGGTGGCGTCGCGGGGGGTGACCACCGGCGGCAGCTGGTGCAGGTCCCCGACCAGCACCAGCTGCACACCGCCGAACGGGCTGCCGGGGTGGGGGCCGAAGCGTTCCAGGGCGGCGGTGAGCATGTCGAACAGGTCGGCGCGGACCATCGAGGCCTCGTCCACCACCAGCGTGTCCAGGGAGGCGATCGCCTTGGCGAACCGGCCGGGGCGGTAGCGCCCGTGCCGCACGTCCTCCAGGGTGGTGGTCGGACTCAGGCTGAGCAGCCGGTGCAGGGTGCAGCCGCCGACGTTCAGTGCGGCGATCCCGGTGGGGGCGGCGACCACCACGGACCGCCGGGTGCTGGCCAGGAACTGCCGCACCAGCGTGGACTTGCCGGTGCCGGCCCGGCCGGTGAGGAACAGGTTCTCCCCCGACTCCAGCAGTGCCAGGGCGCGGGTGAGCTCCTCGGTGCGCACGAGGGCGGTGGTCATGGCCACCACCGTAGGCGTACCGAGCCGGCTGACAGGCCAGAGCCGGTCGAAGGCAGCGGACGTGGACAGCGGTGCCGCGATGTCCCCGGTGTGCGGCACAGTAGAGGTCATGACCGCCGAGCCCACCAGCGCCGACCTGCCGGCCAAGGCCATCGAGACCACTGCCGAGCGGCCGTGGCCGGTGCGGTTGCTGAGCACGAAGATCGCCGAGTACGTGAACCGGATGGCCCCGGTGTGGGTGGAGGGGCAGCTGGTGCAGCTGAACACCCACAACGCGTCGGCCACCGCGTTCCTCACCCTGCGGGACACCGATGTGGACATGTCGCTGAACGTGACCATGCTGAAGCGACTGCTGCAGGCGGCACCGGCCCTGACCGAGGGCGCGCACGTGGTGGTGCACGCCAAGCCCTCGTTCTGGACCAAGCGCGGCACGCTCAGCCTGCGCGCCACCGACCTGCGTGCGATCGGCATCGGGGAGCTGCTCGCCCGGATCGAGGAGCTGAAGAAGGTGCTCGCCGCGGAGGGGCTCTTCGACGTCGACCGGAAACGGCCGTTGCCGTTCCTGCCCGGGCGGGTCGGGCTCATCTGCGGCCGGGACGCCAAGGCCAAGCACGACGTGCTGGTCAACGCCCGCGCCCGCTGGCCGCACGTGCACTTCGAGATCCGCGAGGTGGCGGTGCAGGGACCCAGCTGTGTGCCGCAGGTCAGCCGCGCGATCGCCGAGCTGGACGCCGACCAGGACGTGGAGGTGATCGTGGTGGCCCGCGGCGGCGGGTCGGTGGAGGACCTGCTGCCGTTCTCCAACGAGACGATGGTCCGGGCGGCCGCCGCGTGCAGCACCCCGCTGGTGGCGGCGATCGGGCACGAGACCGACTGCCCGCTGCTGGACCTGGTCGCTGACTACCGGGCCTCCACCCCCACCGATGCGGCGAAGCGGATCGTGCCGGACGTGGCCGGTGAGCTGACCAACATCGCCGCCGCCCGCACCCGGATGGCCGAGGCGCTCACCCGTCGGCTGCAGGTGGAGCAGGACCGGCTGACCGCACTGCGCAGCCGCCCGGTGCTGGCCGATCCGACGACGATGGTCACCACCCGCACCGAGCAGGTCGACCGGCTGCGCAGCGCTGCCCGCACCGCGTTCGCCGGCCGCCTGGAGCGTGCCGGCGGTGAGGTGACCGCGTTGCGCACCGCCCTGCGCACCCTCTCCCCGGAGGCGACCCTGCGTCGCGGGTACGCCGTGCTGCGCACGGCCAGCGGCGCCGTCGTGCGCGATCCCGGTGAGGTGAGCGAGGGGCAGCAGCTGGAGGCCCTGGTGGCCCAGGGCAGGTTCGACGTAGAGGTCCGCCCCGGGCGGAACGAGCAGAAGGACGTGGTTGGATGAGCACCGTGAACGAACAGGCACCCGACGTGGCCACGCTCAGCTATGAGCAGGCCCGCGACGAGCTGGTGGACGTGGTCGGCAGGCTGGAGAGCGGCGCCGCCTCGCTGGAGGACTCCCTCGCCCTGTGGGAGCGGGGTGAGGCGCTGGCGGACCGGTGCCAGGGCTGGCTGGATGCCGCCCGGGACCGGCTGGCGGCCGCCAAGGGCGACTCGGTGGTCACCGCTGAGGAGTCCGAGGCCGCCGGCAGCACCGACCCGGCCAGCACCGACGAGAGCGAGCTCAGCCGGTGAGCCAGCGCGCACTGGTGATCGGTGAGGCGCTGGTAGACGTGGTGCACGCCGCGGACGGCACCGTGACCGAGCACCCGGGCGGCTCGCCGGCGAACGTGGCGCTCGGGCTGGCGCGGCTGGACCGGACCGCGGAGCTGGCCACCTGGTTCGCACCCGACGAGCACGGTGCGCTGCTCCGGGCGCACCTGGAGGCCAGCGGGGTGCAGCTGGTTCCCGGGTCCGACGGGGCCGAACGCACCTCCACCGCCGTGGCCACGCTGGCCGCCGACGGCGGAGCCTCCTATGTCTTCGACCTCACCTCGCACGTTCCCGAGGTGGTGCTGGACGACTCCATCGCCGTGCTGCACACCGGCTCGATCGCCGCAACGTTGCACCCGAGCGCGGAAGAGATCACCGAGCTGTGCGCTGCGGCCCGTCCGCACGCGACGATCAGCTACGACCCGAACGTGCGGCCCACGATCATGGGCGAGGCCGACCGGGTGCGCCGGCGGATCGAGCGCCTGGTGGCCGGGGCGGACCTGGTGAAGGTCTCCGACGAGGACATCGCCTGGCTCTACCCCGGTCAGGACGTGGCCGACGCGGTGCGCCGGTGGGCGGCGGCCGGGCCCGCGCTGGTGGTGCTCACCCGGGGTGCGTCCGGCTCGCTCGGGGTCACCTCGGCCGGTGTGGAGGTGATCGTGCCGGCACCGCTGGTGCGGGTGGTGGACACTGTGGGCGCCGGGGACTCCTACATGGCCGCGTTGATCGACGGGCTGTGGTCCGCCGGTCTGCTCGGCGCCGACCGCCGGGACCAGCTGCACGCCGTCGATGCCCCGAGGCTGACGGCGGCGATGAGCCACGCGGCCCGGATCGCCGCGATCGTCGTCTCCCGTGCCGGAGCGAACCCACCCACCCGCAACGAGCTGGAGGACCCCGCATGACCAGTACCCCCACCCCTGCCGAGGCCTATGCCGCCCTGATGGAAGGCAATGCCAGGTTCGTCGCTGGTGATGCCGACCACCCGAACCAGAACGTCGAGCGGCGCGCCGAGCTGTCCTCCGCCCAGGCTCCGTTCGCAGTGCTGTTCGGGTGCTCGGACTCGCGTGTGGCCGCCGAGATCATCTTCGACCGCGGGCTGGGGGACCTGTTCGTCGTGCGCACTGCCGGGCATGTGGTAGACACCACGGTCACCGGCTCGATCGAGTTCGGTGTGGACCTGCTGCACACTCCGCTGGTGGTGGTCCTCGGGCACCACGGTTGCGGTGCGGTGGGCGCAGCGGCTGATGCACTGGCCACCGGCTCGCTGCCGAACAACTTCGTGCGCGCCATCGTCGACCGGGTGATCCCCAGCCTGGTCACCGGGACCGCGGAGCGCGACGGTGCCGACGGCACCGTGAACAAGGACTCGCTCACCCTGCACCTGGTGGACCAGCGTCACCTGCTCACGGAGCACGTGCGTTCCACGGTGCGCATGCTGCACGACTACTCGGCAGTCCTGGAAGAGGCCGTGGCGGCCGGTCGCTGCGCGATCGTGGGCATGGAGTATGACCTGGCCGACGGCACTGCGCGCACGGTCGAGGTGATCGGCGACATCGGCGCCCAGGGCTGAGGGCGGTGCCCGGGTCGGGGATGTGCTGCTGGAGGTGGTCAGCCACCTGCCCAGCGGTGCGCCTTCGTCGCCGCCCCCCCTACCAGGCGGAGCAGCAGGCTGCGCCGGTAGCGCTCAGTCGCGGAAGGTCTCGATCTGCGCGCCCAGCTCGATCAGCCGTTCCTGCAGCTGCTCGTAGCCGCGGGAGATGATGTCCACCCCGCGCAGCACGGACGTCCCCTTGGCCGCGAGCATCGCCAGCAGGATCACGACGGCGGGACGCAGCGCCGGGGGGCAGCTCACCTCCGCACCGGACCAGCGGGTCGGACCGGTCACGTCCAGCCGGTGCTGGTCCAGCAGCCGCACGTCCGCACCGAGGCGGGTCAGGTCGGTCAGGTGGATCGCCCGGTTGTCATACACCCAGTCGTGGATCGTGGAGGTACCGGAGGCGCAGGCGGCGATCACCGCGAAGAACGGCAGGTTGTCGATGTTCAGCCCCGGGAACGGCATCGGGTGGATCTTGTCGATCGG
>DATGRZ010000035.1:0-10006 GCA_035303065.1 Ruania sp. | reverse complement strand
CGATGCCCAGTCGGCGCAGGCTGCGGGCGTGCTGGGCGGTCATCGCCAGGAAGAGGTCGTAGCGGCGCGCGTCCTGGCTGGTCACCTGCCGGGCCGTGTGGTGCGGCACCGGGTAGTCCCGGTCACGCAGCTCGCGCTGTGCGCGCGGGTCGATCGGGTTGCCGTGCTCCTCGTCGCTGATCCCGGCCGAGTCCACCCGCACCTGCTGGGTCAGACCTGCCTCGTCGAAGCGTTCGGTGAGGACCACCTCCGCCATCGGTGACCGGCAGATGTTTCCGGTGCACACCACCAGCACGCGGTAGGGCTCGTCTGCGGAACTCATCGCTCTCCCTTCGTCTCCGGGCGCCGGCTCACTCCGACGCCGCGGTGAGCTTCAGCGTGCCCTCGGTGATCTCGGTGCAGGTCACCGACAGCTGGTCGATCATCACCGTCTCCCCCGTGCCGCACTCGTTGCGGGTACCGTCCACGGAGAAGGTGGCCGCCCCCTCGTCCGCGCTCTCCAGCGTGAACACGACATCGCCGGAGGTGGACAGTCCCAGGGAGAGTGGGTCGAGCTCGGTGCTCGCCCCCTCCCCCTTGAGCGTGATCGAGCACGAACCGTTCGAGCAGCTGTAGGTGGTGCTGGTGCATCCGGTCAGACCCACCAGCACGGCGGTGAGCACTGTGGCAGCGGTCAGCAGGCGAGCGGGGAGAGAGCGCATGGGCACCATCGTGGCACGACGTGCCTGCTCCCCCGCCCCTGCCCGCAGGGCAGGACTACCCATAGTGAGCTCAGCCGAACCGTTCGGCGCGCTCCACCACCCGAGTTCCGCCGTCGGGCACAGCCTCCTGGACCAGGCGACCGCCGATGACCACCTGCTCGGTACGAGCATCGATCTCCAGCGGGTCACGGTCCCAGACCACCAGGTCCCCGTCCCGGCCAACCTCCAGCGCCCCGACGCGATCGGCCAGACCGAGGATCTCCGCGGGATTGGTGGTCAGAGCCTCGAACGCCACCTGCCGCGGCAGTCCCTCCTTGACCGCAAGGGTGGCCTGGTGCACGAGGAAGTTGATCGGGACGACCGGGTGGTCGGTGGTGATGGCGACCTGCACCCCGGCTGCGGCGATACCGGCGAGGTTGCCGATCGCCCGGTCGCGCAGCTCGACCTTGGCCCGGGAGGTGATCATCGGGCCAAAGATCACCGGAACGTTCTTCTCTGCGAGCACGTCGGCGATCTTGTGCCCCTCGGTGCCGTGGTTGATCACCAGCCGGTAACCGAACTCCTCGGAGATGCGGATCGCCGTGGCGATGTCGTCGTGCCGGTGGCAGTGCTGGTCCCAGAGCAGGTCGCCGTCGAGCACCTCGGCCAGGGTCTCGTGGGTGAGGTTGCGGGCGAACGGCTTCCCCTCGGTGGCGGCATGGGCGCGGGACTCGGCGTAGTTCCGGGCGGCCACGAACGCCTCCCGGAGCACGGCGGCCACCCCGAGCCGGGTGGACGGGGTCTCCTTCTTCTCCCCGTAGATCCGCTTGGGGTTCTCCCCCAAGGCGGACTTGACCGACACGTCCGCGCTGATCACCTGCTCGTCCACGGTGCGCCCGCCCCAGGTCTTGATCGCCACAGTGCGACCGCCGATCGGGCTGCCGGACCCGGGCTTGACCACTGCGGTGGTCACCCCACCGACCAGCGCGTCACGGAAGCCCACCTCCTCGATGTCGATGCCGTCCAGGGCGCGGAACCGGGCGCCGTTCGGATCGGTCATCTCATTAGTGTCCTCACCGGACCAGCCCTCACCGTCCTCGGCCACGCCCAGGTGCGCGTGCGACTCCACGAAGCCGGGCAGCACCCACTTGCCAGTGGCGTCGATCACCTCGGCCCCGTCAGGGACCGGGATGTCCGGTCCGCCGACCTCGGTGATCACACCGTCGGTGATGATGACCGTACCGCCGGGGATCTCCGCTGCGCTGACCGGCACCACGTTCCCGCCGGTGACTGCCAGGATTCGTTCATTGCTCATAGATCCAGTGTGCAACAGAGCCTGGCCGCTGCTGGGCGGTTTCGCCTCAGCCGACGCCGATGCTCAGGTGGCGTACGCCTTCCCAGCGGGCGGGGTCGGTGAGGTGGCGTCCGTCCACGAGCACCTGGATGCCCGGCAGGTCCGCCGGGCCGAGCTCGGTGTAGGAGCGGTGGTCGGCCTGCACGATCGCGGCGTCGACGTTCTCGCCCAGGTGATAGGCCTGCAGCCCGTGGGCAGCCAGCTCGGCGTCGGTGAACAGCGGGTCGTGCACGAGGGCGCGGGCGCCGGCCTCGGCGAGCGCCGCCACGGTCGGGAACACCCCGGAGAACGCGGTCTCCTTCACTCCGCCGCGGTAGGAGGCACCGAGAACGACGACGGTTCGCCCGGTCAGGTCGCCGAGCGCACCGGCGAGCATGCCCACGGTATAGGCGGGCATGGCCATGTTCGCCTCTCGGGCGGTGCGCACCACTGTTGCGTCTGGGTCGGTCCACAGGTACAGCCGCGGGTAGACGGGGATGCAGTGCCCGCCCACGGCGATGCCGGGCCGGTGGATGTGGGAGTAGGGCTGGGAGTTGGCGGCGGCGATCACCTGGTGCACATCGATGCCGTGGGTGGCGGCGAAGGTGCCGAACTGGTTCGCCAGGGCGATGTTCACGTCCCGGTAGGTGGTCTCGGCCAGCTTGGCCATCTCCGCGGCCTCGGCGCTGCCCAGGTCCCACACCCCGTTCGGCCGGTCCAGGTCAGGCCGTTCGTCGAAGGTGAGCACCGCCTCGTAGAACTCCGCGGCCCGGCCCGCACCTGCAGCCGAGAGTCCGCCGATGAGCTTGGGGTACTTGCGCAGGTCGGCGAACACCCGCCCGGTGAGCACCCGTTCCGGGGAGAACACCAGGTGGAAGTCCTCCCCCTCGCGCAGTCCGGAGATCTCCTCGATCATCGGCTTCCACCGGGTCCGGGTGGTGCCGACCGGCAGCGTCGTCTCGTACGAGACCAGGGTGCCGGGATCCAGGTGGCTGGCCAGGGACCGGGTGGCAGCGTCCATCCAGCCGAAGTCCGGCTCCCAGCTGTCGTCGTTGACGAAGAGTGGGACCACCACGACCACCGCGTCACTGCCCGGCACCGCACCGGCATAGTCTGTGGTGGCCCGCAGCCGGCCGGCGGCGACCTCCTCAGCGAGCTTGACGTCCAGGTCGGCTTCCCCCGGGAACGGCTCGGTGCCCGCGTTGACCTGCTCGACCACGGTTTCGTTCACGTCCACACCGACCACCTCGTGCCCCTGGGAGGCGAACTGGACGGCCAGCGGGAGGCCGATCTTGCCCATCGCGACGACGGTGATCTTCAACGGAGCTCCTCGGCTGCTCGGCTGTGCGCAGCGTGGGCTGCGGGTCGCGGACGCTGCCGGGTCAGAACTCCGCGGCGCCCTCGCCGATCATACCGACGTCCTCGGCGAGGAGCGCGAGCTCCTCGGTGAGCAGGCCCAGGCCACTGAAGCCGTCCTCGGTGAGTGCCGCGCGGTCTGCCTCAGTGCTGGTGACCCACCGGGGCCGCCGCCCGAACGCCGACTCTGCGGCGTCGGCCACCTCCAGGTGGTCGAGCACCTCCTCTGCCGTGGTGGGCACCCGGAGCATGGCCAGCACAGCGCTGGTGTGCACCAGCGGTGCCGGGTGTCGCCGGGTGAGCAGCAGCTCCGGGTCCGGCACCACCACGGTCTGGGTGGCGACCGGTGTGGTCGGTGCGAGCAGCTCGCACTTGCCGCGGGCGGCACGTTCGAGCACCTCCGGCTCCAGGTCCGTTCGCTTCTCCCGGGCGCGCAGGGCATCCTCCTGGTGCAAGATGCCGACGGTCAGCCCCACCGCGCCGGCCTGGTCCAGGAGCGCGTCCAGCCCGACCAGGTCCACACCGCCGGCGGACAGGTCGGTCACCAGGAGCACATCCACCTCGACGGGCTCGCGCTCTGCAGGAGGGGTGAGGAACGAGGCCGGTGCCGGGAACGGTCGCGGCCCGTCGGCCGGCATACGCAGGTCCGCAGCCGTGCGGTGCCAGTGCCGGTAGGCCTCGCGGTAGAGCAGGCGTTCGGGGTGCATCCAGCCGTACCGGAAGTCTGCCCGGGAGAGGGTGCCGGCACGCAGGCGGGTGATCGCCAGCGGCACCGGCACGTCCAGCACCGGTCCGGCAGCGTGCTGGATCCGTTCGTAGAACTCCGAGTCGGCGCTCTTGCGCACCGGGTCGAACGGTCCCACCTGGCGGAGCACCTCGCGCCGGATCATCAGCGAGGAGGCGTTCCTGCGCACTGGCGGGTAGCCGATCCACTGGTGCGTGAGGACATCGGTCGCGCGGACCGCTTCGCTCACCGACCCGACCGCGCCGGTGTCCTTGGCCAGGGCTCGCAGCTGCAGGCGCAACCGCTCCGGGTGAGACCAGTCGTCGCTGTCCTGGAAGGTGATGTACTCCCCCGCCGCCGCGCGCAGGCCAGCGTTGCGCGCCGGATAGGTACCGCCGTTGTTGTCCAGGGTGAGCACCTGTACCCGCGGGTCCAGCGCCGCCGCGCACTCGTACCAGTGCCGATAGTCGGGACCCGAGGCGTCGTCGACGATGATCAGCTCCAGGTGCGCGTGGCTCTGCCCGAGGATCGAGCGCACCGAGGTGAGCAGACCGGCGTCCGGCCGGTGGGAAGGCATGATCACGCTCACCAGCGGACCGGCGGTGATTGCCGACGACGGCGCGCTCAGCCCGTCGAACAATGTCGCCTCCGCAGCGCTCACCCTGGGCGGCTGCAGTCCAGCGGCCAGGAACGGCTCACCGAGGAGCTGTTCCCACCGGTCGTGGTCTGCGGGCCTCACCGTGATCGGGTCGTCTCTGCGGTAGGGGTTGGCCAGGTCCACCTCCAGGTAGTGCCGGACCGTGGGACTGAGCCGTTGGGCGGTGGCGAGGACGGTGCGCACCAGGTCGTCACGGCCGGCGTCCAGCGACAGCTGGGCGAGCAGCAGCTGGGCCGTCTCACCGAGGACGGTCGCGCCGCGTGTCCGCTGCATCGCCGACCAGCCGGCCAGCGCGGCGTCACCGTGCCGGCCGTCCGTGGACAGTGCCGTGAGCAGGCAGGTGAAGGCTGCGCGGCGGCGAGAGTCGAACCAGACCGTCGGCACGTCACCGTCGTGGAGGCTCTCGACCAGTCCGCCGAGGTCGTGCTCTCCACGGGTCACCGCACGGGCAAGCAGGTCCAACACGGGGCGTGACCGGCTGCGGAGGGCGGCACGGACGAGTCCCACCGGGCTGCGGAGCACCCGATCGTGGGAGATCCGAGCGATGGTCACCGAGTGTTCATCGGGGAGAAAGCTGGCCGTCACGCTGTGATCCTTCGGCTCTGGTGTGGTCGGGGAAGTTCCGCTCCGTTCGACCGCAGCCAAGGAGGCACCGTGATGATGAACACCGCGAGAGTAGCAGGAGGACGAGGCGCGTGAGATCCCGCAAGGTCGTGCTCGGCCTGGCTGCCCTGGCGTTGCCGGCACTGCTCGCCGTGGTGACGGCGGTGCTCGGGCACCCGTGGTTGCCGGAAGCTTGCCTGGCCGTGCTGCTCCTGCTCATCGGGGCGCTCACCCTGGACACGAACAAGCGCGCCCGCGCCCGGTACGGGGCGCGTCCGGTGGTGACCACCACGAGCCGAACGCCGCCGTCCACCACACACGAGGACCTGCTCGGCACGATCCGGCTGCTTCAAGCGCAGTACGTCGGCCGTCTGGACCGGGCCCAGGACAGCCTGGACGCCGCCACCGCTGCCCTGCTGACCGCCAGCTCCGATCGCGACCGGGCCGGGGTGCGGCAACCGTGACAGTGCGGGCCCTGAGCTCCGCGGCCGTGCACGCCGACCACGCCGCACGGGCGCAGAAGGACCCGCGAGCGCTTGCGACCACATTGCTGCGCACGCGCTCGGTGGCGGGTCGGGAGGTGCTCGCCCACCTGGCAGGGCTGGGCCGGCTCTCCTCGGCCGAGATCGCCGCGCTTCCCGGGCAAGGGCTGGACGCTCGCGCGGTGCGGAACCGGCTTGACCCCCAGTGGGCTGGCGAGCTGGCCCGCGTGCTGGCCCTGCAGACCGGAGAGCTCGCGGACCAAGAGGCCGCGCTAGGCCTGTTCGACGCTCTCGCCGGGGCAGGTGGTCTGCGCGCGCTGGGTGATCATGCCACCTTGTACCTGCAGCTGCTGGTGCACCTGCGCAGGCACGAGACCGCTCACCGGCTGCTGCCCGGTGCCGACCTGCCGGCACGGCAGCACCGCGGGATGGTCGCCGACCTGCTCAACCCGTTCCTCCCCGGTGGGCCCGAGGAGCTCGATCCATGGCTGGCCGAGCTCAACGGCGCCCTGTTGAAGCGCTCCTTCGCTCCGTTGGAGCTGCTGCCCGGTGCCGGCCCGACACCGCTGGACCGGGTCGGTGCCGACCTGGGTGTACCGGTCACCGGCGGACCGCTGATCACCGTGATCATGGCTGCCCGCGACCCGGGGCCGGAGCTGCTCACCGCGATCCGGTCGGTCCGCGACCAGACCTGGCAGCAGTGGGAGCTGCTCGTGGTCGACGACGCGTCCACGGCCGCCGTCCCCGGCCTGTGGTCCGCGGCGGAAGCGCTGGACCCGCGGGTGCGGGTGATCCACCGGCGAGTCAACGGCGGTACCTACCGCGCCCGGAACGTGGCGCTCGCCCAGGCTCGTGGCGAGCTGGTCACGTTCCTCGATGCCGACGACTGGGCGCACCCGGCCTACCTCGCCACCGGGGCCGCTCCGTTGCTGGCCTCCGCGGGCGTGCTCGCCACCCGAGGATGGGGTGCCAGGGTCACCCCGGAGCTGGCGGTGACCCGGCCGGGCTACCAGGTGGTGGTCCCCGCTGCCACCTCGTTGATGTTCCGGCGTCAACGGGTGATGGCCCGGATCGGCTTCTACGACCCGGTGCGCAAGGCTGCTGACACCGAGTTCATGCACCGGCTCGAGGCGGCGTTCGCCCGTCCCGTGGTGGTGACCACGAAGGTGGCACTGACGTTGCTGCGGGCCGACCCCGGCTCGTTGTCGGCCCCCGACTTCGCCGCCGGCTGGCGGCACACGGCCAGGAACGCCTACCGTCAGGCGTACCGGGACTGGCATGCGCAGATCGGTACTGGGGCGCCGGCGTACCTGGACCCGTCCGGCGAACGACCCTTCCCGGCACCGCGGCGTTGGGCACCCCCGGCAGCCGAGACCGCCGCCCTGGTAGCCGAGGCGGGTAAAGCGGCCGGCACGGCCAGCGAGGCCGTGGGAAACGCTGCGTACGACGTGGTGTTCGCCGGCGACTGGCGCCGGCACGGCGGGCCCCAGAACTCGATGCTCGCCGAGATCGCAGCGTGCCGTGGGGCTGGGCTGCGGGTGGGCATCATGCATCTGGAGGCGCTGCGGTTCATGACCCGCCGCGACGACGCCTTGTGCGTGCCGGTCCGGGAGCTGCTCGCCGCGGGTGAGGTGGACTGGGTGCACGTGGACGACCAGGCACGTATCGGCACCCTGCTGCTGCGCTACCCACCGATCCTGCAGTATCCGCCCCGCGTGCACGGTGCAGTCCGCCCAGACCGGGTCCTGATCGTCGCCAACCAGGCGCCGTGCGAACCGGACGGTTCGGACCAGCGTTACCTGCCGGCGGACGTGACCGCGAACGCCACCGCGTTGTTCGGTGTGCCACCCACCTGGGTGCCGCAGGGGCCGACAGTGCGCCGCGCCCTCGAGCAGGCCGGCGGTGCTCCCCTGGCCCACTGGGACAACGTGGGGCTGATCGACGCCGATGCCTGGCACGTGCGCAAGGATCGTCCGGTGGGCAGTCCGGTGGTGGTCGGGCGCTACTCCCGAGACGACCGGATCAAGTTCCCTGCCTCCGCTGATGAGCTGCTCACCGGCTACGGGTTCGGACCCCAGGTCAGGGTGCGGATGATGGGTGCCACCACCACGGTGCCACGTCTGCTCCGCCAGTCGGGTCGCTCCACCCGGGTGCCGGGCAACTGGGAGCTGTCGGCGCACAAGTCGCGGGACGTCCGCGACTTCCTCTCCGAGCTCGACTTCTTCGTCTACCTGGACAATCCTGGTGCGCACGAGGCTTTCGGCAGGGTGATCCTAGAGGCAGCCGCTAGCGGGGTGCTCACCATCGTCTCGCCGAAGCACCGAGACACCTTCGGTGACACCGTGCTCTATGCCGAGCCGGACGAGGTGGTGCCGTTGGTCAGCCAGCTGGCCGCAGACCCGGCCCGTTACCGGGCGCAGGTGGCGGTGTCGCTGCGACGAGTGCGCGAACTGTTCGGCTACCAGGGCTTCGCGGCCCGGATGCATGCGCTCGGCCACGCCGACACCGGAGCCGGGCCCCAACTGGCAGCGCCACCAGCAGCGTCAGGCTCCCAGACAGGCGGGGCGAGGGTCGGCACCTGCGGGCGCTAGGTTACGCTCAGGGCACGAACCGGCAAGAGGAGGCGCGGTGCCCAGACGCCAGCTGGTGATGATCGCCGTCGTGCTGGCGGCCGTCCTCGGTGCTGCCCTGCTCATCTGGCGCGGGGAGGGGTTGGCCGGGGGCTTCGCGCTGATTGCCCTAGCCGCGATCATCCTGCTGCAGATGGATGCACGCCGACGGCTGTCGGATCTTGCTGCGGACGTGCGCCGCAACCGGGCAGAGCTCCGCACCGCTGCCGCGCGCACGTCCACGCAGGAGAGTGAGCTCAAGGAGCTCGGGCGACAGCTGAACGTGTCGGCCCGGGCAGCCGGGAAGGCGCGAGAGCACACCGAGGCCGTGGTGCTGGACCGTCTCGACCAGGTAGAGGGACTGCTCGCGCAGCAGACAGAAGACGCCCAGAAGCACCGCCGCGCACTCCACAGGGATCGACGGATGCGGAGCCGGGACAACCTCACACAGATCCAGGCCCTGCTTCAGCTGCACGAGCAGTTCACACCCGATGCACCGCTACCCGAAGTGGCTGGTTGGGCGATGGAGCCCACCGCGCTGGTCGAGCTGGTGAACGTCGTCGCACGGCTGCGTCCACGGCTCGTGCTCGAGTGCGGCTCTGGCACCTCGACACTCTGGATCGCCTACGCACTCCGCCGCAACGGTTCCGGCCGGGTCGTGGCCCTGGACCACGACACCAAGTATGCCGCCGCCACGGCGCAGGTGATCGCCGAGCACGGTCTCGAGCAGTGGGCGCACATCCGGCGCGCACCACTGGCCCCCACCGACACGCCCCGTGGACCGATGCCCTGGTACTCCACCGATCTGACCGACCTGACCGGCATCGAGCTGCTCGTGGTCGACGGCCCGCCGAAGGCCACCGGCGAGCTGGCGCGTTACCCCGCTCTGCCCGTGCTCGCCGACCGCCTCGCCCCCGAGGCACGCATCCTTTTCGACGATGCAGACCGCACGGACGAGGTCGCGGCCCTGGACGCCTGGCGGGAGATGTACTCGCTGGAGGTTGAGCATCGGCTCGCTGGCCGAGCACTGTTGCTCCGGCTTCAGACGTCCCACTAGCGCCGTCTCTCCGGCGATCACCACGCCGACCCCGGAATCGCGATTCTCTATCCGGCGGCACTCAGCGACTCAGCGTTTCCAACCCTGAGATTCCCCGCAGACTCGCCTGACGCAAGGCCTGTGCGGTGTTCATCGCCGAGGGGCGCCGAGGAAGACGGTATAGCCGCAGATCGCCTGGGAGCGGTCATCGAGGATGGTCGTCAGCCACGGCCGGGCGGGCTTGCCGTCGGTGCCGACGACCAGGATGTCGAGCATGGTGTGATCGGACTGCCACATCGCGTTGGGCAGTTCGGCCTGGCGTCGTAGCACCCGCTCGTGCTTGTCGCGGTAGGACGCCGCGCCTTCCAGGGCGAGGGTAACCATGCCCGGATCCAGTGCCCGCACGATCTCCCACACCACCGAATAGGACGGGACCGACCATCCGTGGGCGGCGCAGATGCCGGTGACCTTGCGATGGATGGTGGCAATGGCCGGCCCCCGGAAGCGCTGTACGCTGCACACATC
>DATGRZ010000034.1:0-3048 GCA_035303065.1 Ruania sp. | reverse complement strand
GGGATCTGCACGTACCTGGAGATCGCGGTGAGGAACGCGGACAGGTCCGCTCCGCCGTCGGCACGGGTGACGAACCGGTACACGTTCGGGGAGGAGTCCAGCATGTCCACGTAGATGCCGACCATCTGCCGCAACCGCTGGCGGGGGTCGGCCAGGGAGTGCGCGGCGGTCTCGAACGCCTCGGCCATCTCCTCCAGGACGAGCTCGCTGACCGCAGCCTGCAGCCCGGCCTTGTCGGTGAAGTACCGGTAGACGATGGACTTCGAGGTGCCCATCGCCGCGGCGAACTCGTCCATGGACAGGTCCGGGCCGCTGTGGTGCACAGCGCGGCGCGCCTGCCGGCTCAGCTCTCGGCGGCGTTCGGCGCGGTGCGTCTGCCAGCGGCGGGAGCGGCCGTCCACATCGGGTTCGGCGCTGCCGCTGGCCGCGGCGAGGCTACGCTGGCGGCGTGCGGTGGTGACCCTGTTCACGTACTCAGAGTATCAGGTACTCTTGGTCCTAGACACATCGTGACAGACCGACGGTGGCAGACCGATCGTGGCCCCGACCCGCAGTGAGGATCTCTGATGGCACGCAAGCCCGCGCCCGCCGAGCGCAGCACCCCGACCGTCCGCAGGGCCGCCGTGATCGGCGGGAACCGGATCCCGTTCGGGAAGGCCGGTGGCGCCTATGCGAGCGCCTCCAACCTGGACATGCTCACCGCCACCCTGACCGGGCTGGTGGCCCGGTTCGCCCTGCAGGGCGAGCGGATCGGTGACGTGGCCGGCGGGGCGGTGCTCAAGCACTCCCGGGACTTCAACCTCACCCGGGAGGCGGTGCTCGGCTCCGGGCTGGATCCGCACACCTCCGCCTTCGACATCCAGCGCGCCTGCGGCACCAGCGTGGAGGCGGTCACCGCGATCGCGAACAAGATCGCCCTGGGGCAGATCGAGACCGGGATCGCCGCCGGCACCGACTCCACCTCGGACGCCCCGATCGTGGTCTCCGACCGGCTGCGGCGCACGCTGATGAAGCTCTCTCGGTCCAAGAGCGTGGCGGAGAAGGTGAAGCTGGTCGGTAGCCTGCGCCCCGGCGACCTGGCTCCGGTGGCGCCGAGCGTGAACGAGCCGCGCACCGGGATGTCGATGGGTGAGCACCAGGCGATCACCACCCGCCGGTGGTCGATCACGCGGGAGGCGCAGGACGAGATCGCCCTGGCCTCGCACCAGAACCTCGCCCGCGCCTACGACGACGGCCTGTTCGACGACCTGATCACCCCGTTCCGGGGGCTCACCCGGGACCAGTCGCTGCGGGCGGACACCTCGGCCGAGAAGCTGGCGAAGCTGGCCCCGGTGTTCGGCAAGTCCTCCCCCGGGGCGACGATGACCGCCGGGAACTCGACCCCGCTGTCTGACGGCGCCGCCGCCGTGCTGCTCGGCACCGACGAGTGGGCCGCCGAGCGCGGGCTGCCGGTGCTGGCGCACGTGGTGGACGCCGAGGCGGCGGCGGTCGACTTCGTCCATGGGGCCGAGGGACTGCTGATGAGCGGGGCCTACGCGGTGCCGCGGCTGCTGGCCCGGCAGAACCTGGGCCTGGGCGACTTCACCTTCATCGAGATCCACGAGGCGTTCGCCTCCACGGTGCTCACCACGATGGCCGCCTGGGCGGACGAGGAGTTCATGCAGGCAAAGGTGCACCTGCCGGCACTCGGTGAGGTGGACCGCACGAAGCTGAACGTGGCCGGCTCCTCGCTGGCCGCCGGGCACCCGTTCGCCGCCACCGGGGCGCGGATCGTGGCCACGCTGGCCACGCTGCTGCGCCGGGCCAAGGATGCTGAGCCGGACAAGCCCGCCCGCGGGCTGATCTCGGTGTGCGCAGCCGGTGGCCAGGCGGTGGCGATGATCCTCGAGGCGCCCGCTGCGAAGGACGGTGACCGATGAGCGACGCGTACCTGAACCTGGTGAACTCCGGGATCACCAAGCAGATCGCCACGAAGCTCGGCCTGCCTCGCCCGGCGCAGCTGCGGCGGACCGACCCCGCTCGGGTGGACCAGCCGTTGGTGCCCGGCCCGGTGCTGCTGATCGGGCGTGGCCCGGGGTCCGATGCGCTCGCCGAGTGGCTGTTGTCCTGGGACCTGGACGTGCGCCGAAACGCCCCCAGCAGCGGGAAGGTCGGGGCCGTGGTGCTGGACCTGACCGACGTCACCGCCCCGGAGGACCTCTCCGAGCGGGTGCTCACTCTCGGTGGTGTGCTGCGCTCGCTGGCGCCGTGCGCCCGGGTGGTGGTGCTGTCGCGGCCGGCGACCGCGGACGACGATCCGGCGCTGGCCGCCGCCCGGCAGGGTGCCGGTGCCATGGTGCGGTCGCTGGCCAAGGAGCTGCGCGCCGGCGGGACCGGCAACGGCCTGGTGCTCGCCGAGGGGGTGCCCGCCGAGGCGGTGAGCGTGGGCGGGGCACTGCGGTTCCTGCTCTCTGCCCGGTCGGCGTTCGTCTCCGGACAGCTGCTGCGGGTGGACTCCACCAGCGGCGCGGCCCCGGCGGACTGGACCCGCCCGCTGACCGGCCGGGTGGTGGTGGTCACCGGCGCAGCCCGCGGTATCGGTGCGGCGATCACGCGCACCCTGCACCGGGACGGGGCGCAGGTGATCGGCGTGGACGTGCCCGCCGCCGGAGAACAGCTCGCCGCGGTGATGAACGACGTGCGCGGCACGGCACTGCAGCTGGACATCACCGGAGCGAGCGCCGCGGACCGGATCGCCGACCTGGCCGTGGCCCGGTATGGCCGGCTGGACGCCATGGTGCACAACGCCGGCATCACCCGGGACAAGCTGCTGGCGAACATGACCGCGGAGAAGTGGGATGCGGTGGTCGCAGTGAACCTGGCCGCCCAGCTGCGGATGAACGAGCGGCTGCTGGCACGCCCGGACGTGGCCCCGGACGGGTTGCACCTGGTGTCGCTGTCCTCCACCTCAGGGATCGCCGGCAACCGCGGGCAGACGAACTACTCCTTCACCAAGGGCGGGGTGATCGGCCTGACCCGGGCGACCGCGCCGCGGATCGCGGCTACCGG
>DATGRZ010000033.1:0-7666 GCA_035303065.1 Ruania sp. | reverse complement strand
GCGCACGCCCAGCGCAGCGTCGGCCGGTTCCAGCTGGAGGCCGCCATCCAGGCCACCCACTGTGCTCGGACACCGGACCGGCAGCCGGACTGGGCCACGCTGAAGGAGCTGCACCGCAGCCTGCAGCAGCTGGCCCCCTCCCGCGGCAGCACGACAGCGCTGGCCGCAGTGCTCGCGGAGACCGATGGACCGGCCGCGGGGCTGGCAGTGCTGGACCAGCTGGGCGAGGGCGCCGACCGGTTCCAGCCGGCCTGGGCCACCCGTGCCCACCTGCTGGAGCGGCTCGGTGACCGCGCGGGAGCCCTGGCCGCCTACGACCGAGCGATCTCGCTGACCACCGACCCGGCCGAACGTGACCACCTGACCCGGCTGCGCCGCGCCGTCGCGAGCAGGAGCGACCCGCTCCGGGGCTGATCAGGCTGACGTGCTGAGATCGGTCTCGAAGCCGCGGATCATCGCCGCCAGGGCAGTCTCGAATGGCTCCTCCAGGTTCGTCTCCGCCGCAGCCTCGCTGACGGCCCGACCGATCAGCGGGAACGCGGACAGATCTTCCTGGACGAGACGACCGAGCCTGTCGTGGCCGTCGGCGGCCCCTCCTGCCGCGACGTGTCCGATGACCAGGCCGACCAGAGCGTGGATCAGTTGCAGCGCCCGCGGCAGGGGGAAGCCCGCCTCGTGCAGCATCTTGAGTCCGTACTCCATCATGCCCAGGGTCTGCGACGTCAGTGCCGGGCGCTGCAGCATCAAGAGCACGATGCCCGGGTGCGCCTGCAGCAGGTCGACCAGCCGACGAGCGTAGGCCCGCAGCTGTTCCTGCCACGATCCGGTCCACGGTTCCGGTGGCTGCGACCGGCGGAACACCTCCTCGAGCACCCCGTCCAGCAGGGCGTCCTTATTCGGCACGTAGTGGTAGATGGTCATCGCCTCGACGCCGAGCGCCGCACCAAGACGCCGCATCGACAGCCCCTGCAGACCGTCCCGGTCGATGGTCTCCAGCGCAGCGCTGAGCACCTTCGACCGGGTCAGACCGACCCGTCGGCCCCGGGGGACGCGTTCTCCTTGACTACTCATACGGTGTAAGTCTACGGTGAACCAATCTCTTACACCGTAAGATCACCTTCGTCGTCCTGTAGATCTGAGGAGCCAGCCCATGCCGACGACAACTCGCCCGGTCTCGATCGCCCTCACCATCGGCCTACTCACCAGTGCGGTCGCCGCTGCCGTCCCCCTCCTGGACCTTGCCTTCACCGGGGGGATCCTGGCGCACGTGCGCAGCACCTACCCGGGCTGGGAAGCACCGGTCGCCATCACGGAGGCCCAGATCATCGCCGGCTGGCTGGCGATCACCCAGGCGCTCGGGGTGCTGGCCTGGCTCCTGGCCCTGGCCCGATACCGGCGTGGCCGCACCGGGCAGGTGGCCGCCGTGCTGTTCTTCACCCTCGGCGGCCTCGCTGCTCTGCTCAACCTCACCGTCGGGTTCGGGGACTACGACCGGATCGTGCCGACCGGCCTGGGCGCACTCACCCTGCTGCCGGTCCTGGTGGGGGCGGTGGCGCTGGTGCTGCTGCGCAGGCACCGGCAGCGCGACGTCGGTGCGCTCGCATGACGGGGGCTGCCTCATCGACTCCGGCACCGGCGGCTCGGGCACGCGTAGCGGACACCATCCGGTTCGCCACCGCCGCCGGCTGTGCTGCCGTGGCGGTCGCCTTCTTCGTGTACTGGTTGGCCGGTGTGGCCGACCCGGTCCGGATGCCGACCGCACCGGCACCGGTCGCTGCGCTGGCTGGGGCTGGCGCTGCTGTCCTGTTGGTCAGTGGGCCGCGGAGCTCTCGGTTCCGCCGCGGCGCAGTCCTGCTGAGCGCTGCGGTGATGTTCTCTGGCAGTCTTCTGGCGCTGCCGCACACGATCCTGATGGTGGTGGTCCGAGCCGGTCAGGTGCTGACCGACGGAAGCGGATCGTTCTCGGTGGAACCGTCCTGGTCGGCGACGGCGGTGCACGGGTTGAACCTGGTGGCCACCGGGCTGGTCGTGCTGTGGCTGGTCACCGACAGCCGCCTGTGTGATGGCCGGTGCCTACGCTGCGGGCGCACCCGTGCTGTTCCGCCACCCGCCCCGGGCCGCCGCCTCCTTCGGGTGCTGGCTGTGGTGGCCGCCGTGGCCGCACTGCCCTACGGGCTGCTCAAGCTCGGCTGGAGCCTCGGGTGGGACGTCGGCCTGACCGGCACGGCCTTCTCCGACGTATCCGCCACCTCACCCGGCTTCGGTGACACTGTGGTGCTGACCGCGGTCGCGATCTTGATCAGCGTGGCGATGGGGGCGGGCGCAGGTTCGGGGGCCCTGCGGTGGGTACTGGCGGCGATCGGGGCATGCGGTGCGCTGATGCTGCTACCCGTCGGTCTCACCGCAGTGACACAGGCCGTACCGGCGCTGTGGGGCGGGACCTCGATCGACGACTCGGAGATCGCCCCGTGGGCGTTCATGGTGGTCTATGTCAGCTTCCTCCTCTGGGGGGCTGCGCTGGCGTGGCTGACCGTCACCTACTGGCGGGCGACCCGACCGGTATGTCGAGCACACACGACCTCCGATGTGACAGACACGGTCTCCACGACCTGACACGGTGGTCTGGCGATCGGGATCCGATCGCCAGACCAATGGACGTGAGAGAACAATGACCGAACCTGCACCCTTCGAGGTGTTCGAACCGGGTGTCTACCTGCACGGCACCAAGGCCGACCTACGCCCCGGGGACCTGCTCACCCCCGGGCATCCGTCGAACTACCGACCGGATCGACCGCTGCACCACATCTACGTCACCGAGACGCTGGCCGCGGCCGCATGGGGCGCCCAGCTCGCCGAGGGCGAGGGGCGCGAGCGCATCTACATCGTGCACCCCGTAGGTGAGCTGGAGGACGACCCGAACGTCACCGATCAGCGCTTCCCGGGCAATCCGACCCGGTCGTACCGCACTCGGGAACCGGTCCGAGTGGTCGAGGAGCTGCAGGAGTGGACTCGGCACAGCGCAGAGAGCGTCCAGGTGATGCGGGAGAACCTGGCCAGGCTCACGCAGGAGGGACAGAACGTCATCCTGGATTGACGGCACCCGCCCGGCTCTCAGCAACCTTTCAGCCTTCTCTGCCAGGATCGAGCTGTTCACCGCTTCCTCAGGACAGGATCCCCGCATGACCAGCCAGACCGACACGGTCGCCGCCGACCTCGATGACACGGAGATCGAGACGCCACCGGCCGCCCCGTTCACCCGGTTCGCTGCAGAGTTCCTCGGCACCTTCGCGCTCGTGTTCATCGGGTTCGGCGCGACGCTGTACTCCGGGGTGCTGCTGAACCCCGACGAAAGCCTGCGGCTGCTGTCCTGGGGGGTG
Organism: Ruania sp.; assembly: GCA_035303065.1. Classification (GTDB taxonomy): domain Bacteria; phylum Actinomycetota; class Actinomycetes; order Actinomycetales; family Beutenbergiaceae; genus Ruania. The sequence goes on along the minus strand of DATGRZ010000033.1, from coordinate 4,289 downwards.
GCGCTGCTGGTGGTCATCGCCCTGTTCGGGCACGTCTCCGGTGGGCACTTCAACCCGGCAGTCACCCTTGGGTCGGCGATCACCGGCCGCACCTCATGGTCTGATGTCCTGGTCTACTGGGTGGGTCAGCTGCTCGGCGGCGCGGCCGCGGCCGGTCTGCTCTACGTCACGATCCCTTCCGGTCTGGCCACCGCCGTGGGGGCCGCCTCGCAGAAGGAGATGTTCACCAAGAACGCCTCCGGCTTCGGTGAGCACTCCGTCGTGGGCCAGCTCACCACCGGTGCGGTGACCACCGAGGTGGTGCAGGTGCTGCTGATCGAGACAGTGGCCACCGCCCTGTTCGTGGGGGTGGCGCTGATGGCCCAGCGGTGGGCGAACGGCCGGCGAGTGCCTGCCGCCGTGGTCACCGGTCTGGCCTACGGCGCGCTCTCCCTGGCTGCCTACGGCCTCAGCGGCGGAGCGCTGAACCCGGCGCGCGCGACCGCCGGCGCGATCTTCTCGGAGAGCTGGGCCGTGGGTCAGCTCTGGCTGTTCTGGGTCGCCCCGCTGGTGGGCGCAGCGATCGCGGCGCTGCTGGTGACCGTGTTCGCCCCGGACCCGCTGCCGGTCTACGACCTGGACGAGGAAGACCGCGACGACGAGGACGAGGAGTATGCGCAGGACGACTTCGAGGACAGCGACGACGAGGGGCACCGTCTGGAGCTGGACGAGGAGTCCGACGACCCAGAGGCGCACCGCGCAGCGGAGGACCCGACCGGCATCCCGGAGGCGAGCCCGGCGCGGGACGATGCGTTCACCGAGGACTATGACGTGACCGCCGACTATGACGAGGACGACGGCGACGCCGCAACCGGGGCGGAGCGCGACCGCACCGACTCGTGAGGAAGATCACTGCTGCTACCACACCAGCGATCGTCCACACCAGGTCTCCCTTCCCGGGACGCGGCCGGTCACATGTTCTGTGCCGTGAGGGCGAGCACCGCCAGCACGACGCCGCCACCCATCAGCACGGTCACGTCGAACGCCCGCGACCGTGCCGAGATGCCGTAGGGCGCCCGCCGGGAGACCGCCCGGACGAACCCGAGCGCCACCAGCTCCACAGCGAGCACCACACCACCCACCCGGGGACCGAACACGAACGTGGCCACCACCGCCAGCACGATCCCGGCCAGGGCCACCCACATCGCCGGACGCCGCCGTCGCCGGACGGGGCCGGCCGTGGCGGGCGTGGTTCTGCTCATCGACTGCGAGCCTACCGGCGGTAACGTGAAGGGGTGACGACTGCTGCTCCTCCGGACCGGGTCCTGGTGGTCGGCGCGGGTCTGGCCGGGCTGCGCACCGTCGCCGAGCTGCGGGCGGCCGGGTACACCGGCCACCTGGAGCTGATCGGCGCCGAGGTGCACCCGCCCTACGACCGCCCGCCGCTGTCCAAGGAGCTGCTCACCCGGCCGGATCCGGTGTGGCTGGCCGAGGACCTGGGGCACGACCTGGCTGCGCTGGCTGACGAGGTGCACCTGGGGGTGCGGGCCACGGCCCTGCATCCGGGTCCTGACGGCGTGAGCGTCAGTACCGCTGGTGGCCTCACCTTCTCCGCCGGTCAGGTGGTCCTCGCCACCGGTAGCCACGCGATCCGGCCACCGGAGTGGACCGGGGTGGTCACCCTGCACACCCTGGACGAGGCCGAGCACCTGCGCAGCACGCTGGCCGCTCGTCCCGACGTGGTGGTCATCGGTGCCGGCTGGATCGGTGCCGAGGTAGCCGGGGTGGCGGCCGGGGCGGGCAGCAGCGTGCAGGTGCTGGAGGCTGCGGCCACCCCGCTGTGGCGCCAGCTCGGCGCCGAGCTGGGGGCACGGACCATGCCCTGGTACGCCGAGGCCGGGGTGCACCTGCACACCCAGGCCGCCGTGACCGCCGTCGAGCACGGGAAGGTGACCCTGGCCGACGGCAGCACGCTCGGCGGGGACCTGGTGCTGTGCGCGATCGGCGCCCGGCCGGACACTGCGTGGTTGGCCGGTAGCGTGCCGCTCACCGACCGCGGGCACGTGCAGGTGGATCCCGGCGGGCGTTCGTCGGTGCCGGGGGTGTGGGCGGTCGGTGACGTGGCCGAGCGGGACCATCCGTTGTTCGGGCGGGTACCCGGTGGGCACTGGTCGGCGGCGCTGACCGACCCGGCACCCCTGGCTCGTGCGATGCTCGGCCAGGAGCTGCCTGCCACCGAGCCCGCTCCCTACCTGAACTCGATACAGCTCGGCCACCAGCTCACCGTGTACGGCCGGCTCACCGAAGACCGCATCACCCGCGGCGACCCGGCCGCCGGGCCGTGGACCACGCTGTGCCTGGAGGGTGACCGGCTGGTCGGGGCGGTGGTCGCCGACGCCCCGCGGGACGTGGCCGCGGTGCGCAAGCTGCTCGGCCGGGGCGAGCTGCCGGTGCTGGACCGGGCCGCCGCCGCCGACCCGGCGACCAAGCTGGCCCGCGCCGTGGCCTGACCGGGCCAGCCCCGGCGCGGCCCAGCCACGTTCGCAGGCCGTGGGGGGCGGGTGGGTCAGTGCGCGAAGTGCCGGGTACCGGTGAAGTACATCGTCACCCCGGCGGCCTTGGCCGCGGCGATGGAGTCCTCGTCGCGGATCGACCCGCCGGGCTGGACCACGGCCCGCACGCCTGCCTCCAGCAGCACCTGCAGACCGTCGGCGAACGGGAAGAACGCGTCCGAGGCGGCTACTGCGCCACGGGCCCGCTCGGTGCCGTCGGCCAGGGTGTTCGCCCGCTCCACCGCCAGGCGGCAGGAGTCCACCCGGTTCACCTGGCCCATGCCGATCCCCACCGCGGCGCCGGCGTCGGCGAGCAGGATCGCGTTCGACTTCGCCGCGCGCACCGCGTGCCAGGCGAACGCCAGGTCCGCCAGGGTGGCCTCGTCGGCGGGTTCGCCGGCGGCCAGGGTCCAGCTGGTCACCTCATCACCGCCGGCGTCGATCGCATCGCGCTGCTGCATCAGCAGCCCGCCGGAGATCGCGCGGGTCTCCACCCCCACCCGGCCTACCTCGGGCAGGCGCAGCACCCGGATGTTCTTCTTCCGCTGCAGCACCTCCAGCGCACCGTCGGCGTAGCCCGGGGCCACGATCACCTCGGTGAACACGCCGGCGACCTGCTCGGCCATCGCCACCGAGACCTCGGTGTTGGTGGCGATCACCCCGCCGTAGGCGGACACCGGGTCGCAGGCGTGCGCCTTGGCGTGCGCGTCGGCGACGTCCTCCCCCACCGCCAGGCCGCACGGGTTGGCGTGCTTGATGATCGCCACGGCCGGTGCGTCGCCGTGGTCATGGGCGGCGCGCCAGGCGGCGTCGGCGTCCACATAGTTGTTGTAGCTCATCGCCTTGCCGTGCAGCTGCTCGGCGCCAGCGAGCCCGGCGGGCCCGTGCCCGTCCCGGTACAGGGCAGCCTTCTGGTGCGGGTTCTCGCCGTAGCGCAGCACCTCGGCGCGGTCCCAGGTGGCACCGACCCATCCGGGGAAGCCGGCGCCGTCGTCGTCGGGGGCCACCACGTTGCCGATCCAGGAGGCCACGTGCACGTCGTAGGTGGCGGTGTGCCGGAACGCCTCAGCGGCCAGGGCCTTGCGCTGGTCGAGGCTGAACCCGCCGGCGCGCACCGCGTCAGCCACCTCGTCATAGCTGCCGGGACTGACCACCACGGCCACGCTCGGGTGGTTCTTCGCCGCGGCGCGCACCATCGACGGCCCGCCGATGTCGATCTTCTCGATGCACTCGTCCTCGCTGGCGCCGGAGGCGACCGTGTCGGCGAACGGGTAGAGGTTGACGACCACCAGGTCGAACGGTGCCACCTCGAGCTGCTCGAGCTGTTCCCGGTGGGCGTCCAGGCGGCGGTCGGCAAGGATGCCGGCGTGGATGCGCGGGTGCAGGGTCTTCACCCGACCGTCCAGGCACTCGGGGAACTCGGTGATCTGCTCCACCGGGGTGACCGGTACGCCCGCGTCGGCGATCACGCCCGCAGTGGAACCGGTGGAGACGAGCTCCACCCCGGCGGCGTGCAGGGCGGTGGCCAGCTCGGGCAGGCCGGTCTTGTCGTAGACGGAGAGGAGGGCGCGGCGTACCGGGATCTGGTCGGTCATGTCTGCTCCAGGGTTGGGGGGAGGTCGGCGACGGCGGTGGGCCGGCGCTTCCTGCCGCGGCACCCAGGCGTTCGGTGCTGGAGGAGAACATTCGCGGGGGCGCTTCCCGGTGGTGCTCCACCTCTGACGCCAGTCACGCCCCGTCGCGGCCAGTGTAGCGGGC
>DATGRZ010000032.1:0-2845 GCA_035303065.1 Ruania sp. | reverse complement strand
TGCCGACCAGTCCGCCGCACGCTCCGGTCCCACCAGCTCCACCTGCAGGCCCGGGTCGGCCACCGGCTCGGCCAGCTGGCGGCTCAGCGGCGTCCACGCCTCGTCCACCACCCAGCCGCGGGCCTCCAGCGCGGGCTTCAGCGCATATCCGTCCGGTGCCTCCACGTAGCCAGGACCTGCCGGCAGCACCCCGCGGCCCGGGCCGTCCAGGTCGGTGGCGACCGCGGCGGCCACCGCTTCGTCTGCGTGCAGCTCTGGGGCGAGGGTCAGCCGGGCGAGGCAGGGTCCGTCCAGCAACGCGACCGCCACGACGTGCCCGTCACGGCTCCAGGTGCGGACCGCCGTGGCGGCACGCTGCGTGCCGTGCCGCTCGTACCAGCCCAGGTCCCCGGGGTGCAGCTGCATCGGCGCGCGGTCGGACTGCCAGGACCGCAGCACATCGACCGTGCCGGTGAGAGCGTGCCGGTCGGGTGTGCTCAGCAGGAGGCTCATCCCCTGATCACACACCGCCCACGGGCCGTGCGCACGGGAATATCAGAGCGTGCGCCCGGCTGCGCGCTGCACTGTGGCCTGCCACTGTGCACGCGTGATCGAGAACCGCAGGAACCGAGTCGACTGGTCGCGGAACGTGGTCGGCCCGCCCATGCCGCCATCCGTCATCCTCAGCCGCTGCAGGATCCGCACCGAGGCGGTGTTGCTGGCCGGCGCCTCCGCCCACACCCGGGCCAGGTCCAGCACGGTGAACCCGTAACGAAGGCCCAGCCGCGCTGCCGCCGTGCCCAGGCCCTGGCCCCACCGGGAGGAGGGTCCGATCAGGTAGCCGAGCTCGAGGGCCTCCGGACCGGGCCCGTGCAGGTCGACGTACCCCACCACGACGCCGCCCAGCGTTGCCGTGAGCCGGCGTAGGTCCTGCGGCGGGGAAGCGACCACACCGTCCCAGAACGCCAGCAGATGCGCTTCGGACAGACCGGCGCGCCAGCCGGCGGCTCGGCAGAAGTGGGCGTCCTGCCCCCAGGAGGCGAACACCGCCGCATCTGCTGGCTCCATCGGCCGCAACTGCAGCGCGTGCTCCTCGTTCAGCGTGCCGTGGTCCATCGGGACCAGCGTAGGGCAGGCACGGTCCCGGTACGGTGCAGCAGCGCGAGGGCCACTGCGGCGCAGGCGAAGTAGGAGGGCCACAGCGCGATCCGCTCCACCAGACCGCCCCACTGCACCTCCAGCCGCACCAGCATGAGCAGACCGGCCGCTGTGCTCAGCACGCCCGCAGCCACCAGCGCCCACCAGCGGCTGGACCAGGCCCGTGCCAGCGCCCACCCGGTCAGCACCATCGCCACCCCGGAGAGCACGATCCCAGGCGCGGACACCAGTGCGTGCAGCTCCAGCGCCCGGTCCAACGGGGTGAGTCCGCTGCCCACCGAGGATGCGCCCGCGACCACCCAGCAGACCACCGCTGCTGTGACCAGACGCCCCCGGGGAAGGTGCGGCCGCAGCAGCACCGCAGCGACTGCCATCGCCGCCCCGAACAGTACGAAGGAGCCATTGACTACCAGGTGCGCCGGCGAGCACACCGGGACCTGAGCGCTCTGGTAGTCGATCCTGGTACAGGTGGTGGCCCCCAGGTCGCTGATCGTGTTGTGCCACAGGCTGTAGGGGGCGGTGTTCACAGCGGCAGCGACCAGCTCGATCAGCAGGTAGAGCGGCTGCAGCAACCAGGCCACGGCGGCGGCGCGGACGCCGGCGGAGGGTCTCGTCGAGGTCATCTGCCCATCATGGCCGTGCCTCGAGCAACCGACGTCCGACGAAGGGATGACGGCGACCGCCGGTTCAGCGGTGCCGGCGCTCGTGGCGACGCCGCGCCCCCTGGTAGGCGACCAGGAGCTGGTCCGCCACCACGGGGCTGGTTCGCTCAGGATTGACCACGCAGATCCAGCCCAGCTCGCCGTAGACCGGGTGGGCCATCACCACGTCGACGGCGGTCGGTTCCGGCCCACTCCCCTCCCCCGGTGCGTGGCCGAGCAGGTCGGCGAATGCCGCTGTGCCCACGTGCAGGTTCACCCGCAGGTCACCGGCACGGGTGCGCCATGCGGGCTCGTGCGGATAGTCCTTCGTCACCACTGTGGCGAACGGCTGCCCCGGTGGCACCTGTCCGTCCGGAGAGAAGTAGAAGAACGCGTCCCCCCAGGCGATCTCCGGAAAGTCATCGCCGCCAGTGGGGCGAAGCACGAGAACATCGTCGTAGCGGCTGAGCACGGCAACCATCTGGTCGAGGTCCATGATTGAAGCGTGACATTGAAGTGCCAGTGGAGGGATGCTCCGTGCGGAGCAGCAATGTTGTTCATGAAACCCTCAAGAGGGCGATGCGCACCGGCGAGCTGGCGAGGCGCGCCGCCTGCTCGAGCCAGCACGTGCGCAACCTGGAGCGCGAGGGTGTGCTTCCGCCGTCCACCAGGGCCTCGAACGGCTACCGGACGTTCACCGAGCAACACCTGCAGGTCCTGCTTGCCTACCAGCGGCTGAGCACCGCGATCGGACCGGTGCAGGCGAAGCAGGTGATCGCCAGCCTGGTCACCGGTCCGGCCGCTGTCGCACCGCGGATGGACGAGCTGCACGCACAGTTGCACGCCGAACGCACCGCTCTGCACCAGGCCGTCATGGCGGCCCGGACCATCTCCGGGGAGAACGTCGAGCCGGGCAGTGCGCAGGATGCGATGAGCATCTCAGAGCTGGCTGCCGCGCTCGCAGTGCGTCCCTCCACGTTGCGGCACTGGGAGGCGGAAGGCCTGCTCGCGCCGGGTCGAGACCCCGTCACCCAGGCTCGCTCCTACTCCCCCGCCGACGTCCGCGA
>DATGRZ010000031.1:0-14014 GCA_035303065.1 Ruania sp. | reverse complement strand
CCAGCGCTGGGCCTCGGCGATCTTGGCGCCGGAGGTGAGCATCATCGCCCACATGGTCACGATGTAGACCAGCACCGGGGCCAGCAGCACCAGTCCGAGCCGCCAGTCGACCACGAACAGGTACACCAGCACGGTGACCGGGGCCACGACAGCGGCGACGGCGTCCGGGACCGCATGGGTGATCAGGTAGTGCAGGGAGAGGGTATCGTCCTGGACCAGCTTCTTCACCCGGCCGGAGTCGCGGGCGGTGAACCAGCCCAGCGGCAGCCGGGCCAGGTGGCCCAGCAGCCGGTGGCGCAGGTCCGTCGAGAACCGGGCGTCCTTCGCGTGCAGCCAGCCGAGCAGCCCGGTCTCCAGCAGAGCACCGGCGGCGAGCAGGGCCACAGCCCACAGGCCCAAGGTCCACAGCCCGTCGCGACCAGCGCCGCCGAGGAGACGCCGGGCGAGCTCGACCAGGACCACGAACGGCGCGAGCTGCAGCACAGTGACCAGGGCTTGCAAGATCCCGGCGGCGAGGAGCGCCGAGCGCAGCGGGGCGAGCAGCCGGCCGGAGGCGTTCGCCCGCCAGGCCATCGGCTGGGCGGGTGCCGGCTCCGCCGCGGGCGCAGTCTCGCCCTGGGCAGATGCCGGCTCCGCCGCGGGCGCAGTCTCGCCCTGGGCAGATGTTCGCTCCGCCGCGGGCCCGGTCGCGGGCCGGACCGCGGGCGCGCTGGCGTCCCCGCCGCGACGTTTGCCCATCGCCCGCCCTTCCACCCAGTAGGCCTGCTGGTGGATCTCCGTCTTCGGGAAGCCGAACTCGTCCCGGAGCAGCGTGCGCAGCTGCTTCAGCGACGCGGACTCCGGGGCGACCCACGCGTACCAGTTCGACCAGTCCCGCCGCTCGATCGCGGCCGCGAGCGCCTCCGGGCCGGTGCGCGGCACCCGGTGCACCACCAGGCGCGGGTGGCCGGTGAGCGGGATGAGCCGGTCGGCTTCCTCGTGCTGCTCCAGGTAGAGCTCGATCGGCACCTCGTCCGGCACGGTCGCCACGATCGCGTTCAGCGCGGGAGTGGAGGCGGAGTCGCCGATGAGCAGGTAGCCGACGGGCAGCTCGGTGGGCACCTCGAACGGGGTGGAGCCCATCGTCATCGCTGGAACCTGCTGGCCGGGCTCCGCCTGGACGGCCCAGGTGGAAGCCGGTCCGGCCGGTTCGTGCAGCACGAAGTCCACGGTGAACGTGCCGGTCGCGGGGTCTGCCGAGCTGAGGGTGTAGCCGCGCTGGTGCTCTACACCGGCCCGGTCCGGGTCGGGGAACCAGATCCGGATCCATGCGGTCGGACCTGCCTGCATGTCCTCCAGCAGCGTGTCGCAGACCAGGTGCACCCGCAGGAAGTGCGGGGCAAGCTGCTCGGTGCCGGTGACGGTGAGGATGTGGTCGCGAGCACCGACACCGCGCATCACTGCGCCAGAGAACCCTCGACGGGCCATCGTTCCTCCTTGACGGACGGGCCCTGCTGGCCGTGCTGGGTGCACGCCGCGGTCGCAGCAGCCGGCACCACAGCGACTTAGGACAACCTAAGCAAGGATAGCCTTACCAGCCAGGTCGCGACAGCCCGCCGTCGTGCTGCCCCTGCCCGGATAGGCTGGCCGGGTGCGACGAGCGGAGAAGGTGGAGCGGATCGGGCAGATCCTGGACGAGCTGTACCCGGACCCGCCGATCGCCCTGGACCATGTGAACGTGTACACGCTGCTGGTGGCGGTGGCACTGTCCGCCCAGACCACCGACAAGAAGGTGAACCAGGTCACCCCGGCCCTGTTCGCCGAGGCCTCCACCCCGCAACAGATGTATGACCTGGGCGCCGAGCGGATCCTGGAGCTGATCCGGCAGATCGGCCTGGCACCGACCAAGGCACGGAACGTGTGGACCGCGGCCGGGCAGATCCTGGATGCCGGCGGAGAGGTGCTCCCGGACTGGGACTTCCTCGAAGGGCTGGCCGGCGTAGGGCACAAGACCGCGAGCGTGGTGATGGCCCAGGGCTTCGACATCCCGGCGTTCCCGGTGGACACGCACATCTTCCGGCTGGCACGGCGCTGGGGCCTGTCCTCGGGGACCACGGTGGAGAAGGTGGAGGCGGACCTGAAGCGGGCCTTCCCGAGGGAGACCTGGAACCGCCGGCACCTGCAGATCATCTACTTCGGCCGGGAGTTCTGCCCGGCGCAGCGGCACGACCTGGCTGCCTGCCCGATCTGCTCGTTCGCCGCCACGAAGAAGCAGATCGCGGTCGAGGCCAAGGCGCGGCGAGGCAGACGGCCTGCGCCGGCCGGGCCCGTCGACGTGGTCCCTGAGGGCGCACACCGCCGCTGAGGGGCGCAGGTGCACCGGGTGAGGCAGCTGAGCGGGCCCGACCCGCAGGTCGGTCTGACCCGGTTCATCGGTCGGGACGATGAGGTCGACGGCGTTGCTCAGCTGCTCGCTACCACTCCCCTGGTCACGATGGTCGGCCCGCCCGGGGTCGGCAAGACCCGGCTCGCCGCGGAGGTCGCCGGCCGGGTGGCCGGCCAGTTCGCCGCTGGGGTGGTCTCGGTGTCGCTGGCTACGGTCACCGCCGGCGAGGACGTGGCCGCAGCGATCGCGGCCGCGCTGCGGGTGCGGCAGGGTCCCGGCACCGGGCTGGCGGACGCACTGGTGGCAGCGACCCGCGGTGAGCATCGGCTGCTCCTGCTCGATGGCTGCGAGCACGTGCTCGACCATCTCGACCCGCTGGTACGCAGGCTGCTGGCGTCCGCTCCACAGCTGCGGGTGCTGGCCACCAGCCGGATCGCGTTCGCAGCCCCGGGCGAGCGACTGCACCGGGTGCGGCCGCTCGAGCCGGACGCTGCAGCCGAGCTGTTCCTGGACCGCGCCTCGCTGGTGACCGACCTGGTGCTCGATGAGCGCACGCGCAGACGCATCGACCAGGTCTGCGACATCGTGGACGGCCTCCCGCTGGCGATCGAGATCGCTGCCCGGCAGGCCCGTGTGCTTGCGCTGCCAGCGCTGCTCGACCGGCTGGGGACGGCGTTGCGACACCGCCCGGTGCCAGCACCGGCCGGTCCGGGGCACAGCACGCTCGCGGCCACCATCGACTGGAGCTGCCAGCGGCTGTCCACTGCACAGCAGAGGTTGTTGGCGGACCTGTCGGTGTTCGCCGGTTCGTTCGACCTACCGGCCATCTCCGCGGTGGCGGGTGAGCGGGACGGACTCCTGGAGGACCTGGCGGCACTGCTGGACCACTCGTTGCTGCTCGCCGAGCCGGCCGCCGCAGGTGAGCTGTACTACCGGCTGCTGGAGCCGATCCGGCAGCATGCCGCTGCCCGGCTGGCGCAGTTCGGTGGCAGCGAGAAGGTCCGCTCCGCCCACGCCCACCACTTTCTCGATGCTGCTGCCGCCGATGCTCGTGGCCTGATGGGGCCCGGCGGGCAGGAGTGCTGTGCCCGGCTGCAGCACATCGAGGCGAACGTGCTGGCGGCCGCCGGCTGGGCTCGGAGCACCTGCTCCGACCTGGGGCTCCGGCTGGTGACCTGCCTGGTCGGCTACTGGGAGCACGAGGGCCAGATGAATGCTGCCCGGGGCCGGGTCGAGGCACTGCTGGAGGTGGGCATGCCTGCGCCACGGGCCCGGGCGGAGGCGCTGCTCGCCCTCTGCCGGCTGGGTTATCGCCAGGGTCGGTACGTGCAGGCGGTCGCCGAGGCGCAGGAGGCGCTGGGGCTGATGCACGGGCTGGCCGACCAGGACGGTGTCGCTCGCGTGCTGCGCGCGCTCAGCCAGGCTGTTGCGGCGTCCGGGGACGTGCCACGCGCCGCGAGCTGCGCCGAGGAGAGCGTGGCGATCTTCGCCGAGCGTGGCGACCGGCACGCGCAGGCCTGGTCCCTGACCGTGCTGGCCTATGCGCACCTCTGCGGCGGCGACATCGAGGCCGGCGCTGCGGCCCAGACGGCGGCACTCCAGCTGGTGGAGTCCGCGGCGCCGGCACCGGCGCTCACCCGGCGGACGCATGTGGGTCTGTCCTATGTGGCCGCCAGGCGTGGGGACCTGGCGGCGCACCGTCGGCACCTGGCCGCGACCATCGCCGACCTGCGTCTGCTCGACGGGCTGGACGGGGAGTCGGAATGGCTCTGGTCGGCAGCGTCCCTGGCCAGCAGCGAGCACCGGCCCCGAGCAGTGCTGCGCCTGGCCGGGGCCGGTACCGTGCGCGCCCACCGCGGCACGGCGCTGCCGCCGTTGGTGGAAGGGATCGTGCGCGCGGCAATCGTGGCTGCCGACGAGGCTCTCGGACCCGAGGCGGCTGCCGAGCTCGCGCTGAAGGGGCGGGCATGAGCGCCGAAGAGCTGGTCACCCAGGCGCTCGGACCACCGTCCACGGACTCGCCGCTGTCCCCGCGCGAGCACGAGGTCGCGATGCTCACCGGTGCCGGACGGACCAATGCGGAGATCGCTGAACAGCTGGTCATCTCCCGGCGGACCGTGGAGACCCACCAGGAGCACATCCGCGCCAAGCTCGACCTGCCCAGCCGGCAGGCGGTGATCGCCTGGGCGATCACGGGAGAATCCGTGTGATTACGGATGGTGCGCTCCGCCGTCGCCCGCGCACGCTGATGCGATGACCGACACCACGACGTATCTGTTCGACACCGGCTCGGAGCTGGGCCGGGACCACATGGACCACCTCGCGCACCTGCTGGACCCATCGACGTTCGCCCTGCTCGGCCCGACCGGGGTGCGCTCTGGCTGGCGCTGCCTGGACCTGGGCGCCGGAGGCGGGTCGGTGTCCCGGTGGCTGGCCGACCGGGTGGGCCCCACCGGCGAGGTGGTGGCCCTCGACCTGGACACCGCCCAGCTGCCGGAGCACCCGAGCATCACGGTGGTGCAGCATGACATCAACGACGGCCTCACCGGGCACCTGGCCGGCCCGTACGACCTGGTGCACGCCCGCCTGACCCTGATGCACCTGCCGCGCCGGGAGGAGGTCTTCGCGATGCTGGTCAGCCAGCTGGCACCGGGCGGCTGGCTGGTGGTGGGAGATGTGAGCGACCGGCCGTGCACCGTGCTCTGCGCCAGGAGCGAGCAGGACGTGGCGGTGTGGGAGAAGATCCAGCACCTGTCCCACCGCGTGGTCGGGCCGCTCGGCGGGCTCGATGTGGACTGGGCGCCGCGGATCCACGCTGCGATGGTCGCCGCGGGGCTGACCGACATCCACGGCACCGAGACCTCCCAGACGGTGACCGGCGGCACCCCAGGGATGCTGCTGCACGCGCTGCTGAACGAGCAGGCCCACGAGCCGCTGGTGGCCGCCGGTGCCACGCGAGAGGAGATGACCCGCTACCAGGAGCTGTGTCGCGATCCACAGTTCCGTTCGTGGTTCTATCAGGTGGTCTTCCTGCGCGGCCGCAGACCCAGCTGAGCCGGCCCCGGCTCGTTCGCCGCCACGAAGAAGCAGATCGACGCGGAGGCCCGGGCGCGCGCGGGAAGCGACGCCCGTCCGCCGGGCCAGTCGACGTGGTCCCGGAGAGCCCGCACCGTCGCTAGGCTCCCGGATGCACTGCGCGACCGAGTTCGTCCACAGCGGTCCAGGGCGCTCGGGCTATCATCATCTGGCATGTCGCACCCGCCGGAGTCGTCGTCGTCGCCGATCGCCGCGGGCGACATCTGCGTGTTCACGCACGGCACCCACGCCGTGTCGATCGTGGACGACGCCGGTCGCCATGAGCAGGTGACGCTGGGGGACGCTCGTCGCACCGTGGTCGACGTGAACCGGGCGGGCAATACGGTCTGGCTCGGCGCCGAGTACGCCCCGGCGGCGATAGAGAGCGCACAGGCACTCGCCGGCCCGCGGATCCATTTCGAGAACTTCTCCCCCGACACGCGGCCCGGCGACCCCGATACGTTGGCTCCCCTGGCCGCGGCCTGCCGGGACGGGTCCACGGAGCTGATCGACGACCTGCTCGCGCGAGGAGCCGACGTCAACACTCCCGACTCGTTCGGCCTGACGCCCGTCCACTACACCTCCGCCGCGCAGGACGAGGCGACCACTCGCCGTCTGCTCGCCGCCGGGGCCAAGAGGGCGAACCTCGTCTCACCACACACGGTGCACACCTCGAGCGATCGTCGCACCGCCGCCGAGCAGCTCGACCCACAGGCCGTGCCCACGGGCGCCTCCGGTCGCATCAGGTTCCCGCTCGGCGACCTCGGCCTGCTCTACCTGGCTGTGTTCCTCAAGGGGCCGCTCGCGCTCACCATGCTGGCCGGCGCGGTGCTCTTGGTCGTGGATGACGAATCTCTCGTCGGAGCAGTGATCATTGCGGTGATTGGCCTTCTCCTCCCATTCATCCGCCCCAGCTGGCGGGGCATCTTCCGTGGGACGCTCACGTCGATCACCTCCTCCCACCTGCTGTTGAGCCGCCCGTTGCTGCCACCTCGACGGCTCGATGTGGCCCGGGTCCAGGCGGCGGCCGCGACGCCGCCGGTCTTCACGTCGGACAAAACTGGGAGCTTCTGGTCCTGGCGGGTGGTCGTGGCTCACCCGGACGGCTACGAGATCCCCTCGGATCGGCAAGACTGGCGCCCGCTGCCAACGATCGTGGGCGAAGAGTGGCGCGCCCGGGGCCTGCGCATGGTGGCGGCCACGATGCAGAACCGCCGGGGCCTCGCTGCGACCGTGCAGCTCGGCCGGCGTCTGCGGGCGGCGGGCGTGCGGCTGGAGGAGTCGTACTACGACACGTGCCGGGACGGCGAGTGCCGTGTCTCCTTCTACAGAAGGACGTGGTTCAGGATGAGGCTGAAACGATGACTCCCGGTGTTTCGAGCGGCGCCTCGTCACGGCCGCCGATGGCGCCGGCTGATGTGTACCTGTACGCCCACGGATCGGGTGCGATCACCCGCGTGCGTCCGGATGGCACCGTGGACGGCTCCATCACTCTGCGTGAAGCCTGGGCGACGATCGAGACGACCGATGCGGCCGGCGGTGGTGTCTGGGTGGCAGGCGACGACGCCCCGCTCGCGATCGACACGCTCCGGGCCCTGGGCCGGCCCGGCATCATGCTGCAAGCATTCGGGGCGAGCGCGGCACCCGACGGGTGGTTTCAGGCGGCGAGCCCGATCATGGCGGCGATCCTCGACGACCGGCCGGATCTCGTGCGCGACCTGATCGAACGGCATGCCGACGTGCACCAGGCCGACTCTCTGGGTTTCACCGCGCTGCACTACGCCGCCGCGGCCGGGGACCTGGCCTCGATCGATGCGCTCCTCGAGGCGGGCGCGGACGTGAACGCCGTAAGCTGGGTCGGCGACCGGCCCCGCGACCAGGCGCTGTTGTGGGAACACGCTGATGCGGCGCACCGGCTCCTTCGTGCCGGGGCGGACCCGGAACTGAACTCGACGCCGTATGCGGCCTCTCCGCGGTAGCGACCGTGGCCGGCTGAACGTGGCTCCCACGGCTCCCCTGTGGACGAGCGTCGAGTCGATGGTCGGCTACCAGGAGATCTGCCGCGCCCCGCACCTCCGGTCGTGCTTCTACCAGTTCATCTTCCTGCGCGGGCGCCGGCCGAGCTGACCGCGGCCGGCCGCTGGCCCGGGGCGTGGTCGAAGATCAGGCTCGTGCTGGTGGCCGCCACCTCCTCCCGGACGCTGAGCGTGTCGGAGACGAGCTCACGCAACCCGCTGGTGCCCGCCACGGCCACGTGCACCAGGAAGTCGCGGTCACCGGCTACGAAGTACACGTGCCGGGTGGCCGGCAGCTGCTCCAGATAGGCCTGGAACCGGCGCAGGTTGCTGCGGGCGTGGGCGTGCAACCGGATGGTGATCAGCGCCTCGAGGTGCAGGCCGAGCACTGTGGGGTCGACGTCGGCGTGGAAGCCCCGGATCGCTCCGGAGGCGGTCAGTGCTCGCATCCGTTTGTGGCAGGTGGACTCCGCCACGCCGACTCGCGCAGCCAGAGCGCTGTTCGGCATCCGGCCGTTGCGCTCCAGCTCGGCAAGGATCGCCAGATCCACCTGGTCCAGTGCAGGGGATACTTGCTCCGACATGCCCGCACCCTACTCCGGGCTGAAGAATCTTCACGATCTTCTTCCTTCTGCGTTGCTTCTTGTCTTCTGCGCCCGCGACACGATCTGCTTTGCGCATACTGAGGCTGAGTTCTCGGGGCGGTCAGAGAGGAGTGCGGGATGGCACGGTCGATCGTCATCGGTGCGGGGATGGTCGGCCTGGCCACGGCCTGGCACCTGCAGGAGCACGGTGT
Source organism: Ruania sp. (assembly GCA_035303065.1). Taxonomy (GTDB): domain Bacteria; phylum Actinomycetota; class Actinomycetes; order Actinomycetales; family Beutenbergiaceae; genus Ruania. The sequence goes on along the minus strand of DATGRZ010000031.1, from coordinate 5,763 downwards.
GCAGGTCACAGTCGTGGACCGTACCGGTGTGGCGGCGGGGTCCTCCTGGGGCAATGCGGGCTACCTCACACCGGCGAAGACCACTCCCCTGGCAGATCCGAGCCTGTGGACCTACGGGCCGCGGGCGCTGGTGGACCCGGATGCTGCGCTGCACGTGCCGTTCCGGTTCGACCTGGGCCTGTGGTCGTTCCTGGCACGGTTCGCCGGCCACGGCACGATGCGGGCCTGGCACCGCACCATGGCTGCGCTCACGCCGATCAACCAGCTGGCCCTCGGGGCGTTCGACCAGCTGTCCGACGGCGGGGTGCACAGCCCGACCCGGAGCGGTCCGTTCGTGGTGGCCTTCACCGCGGAGCGGCAGGCGGAAGGCTTCGTCGCCGAGATGTCCCGGGTTGCCGGCCACGGTCAGGACATCCCGCTGGAGCGGCTGGCGGACCCGCAGGAGCTGGCACCGCAGCTCTCCGGTGCCGTACAGGTGGCCTACCGGCTGGACGGGCAACGATTCATCGAACCGGGACCGTTCGTCGAGTCCCTCGGCGAGGAAGTGCGGGCACGGGGAGGAGACCTACGCACGGGGGTACGCGCCGTCGACGTGGACACACAGGCCGGTCCAGCGGTTCTGCTGGACTCCGGTGAGCGACTGGCCGCCGACTCGGTGGTGGTCGCGACCGGTGCGTGGCTGCCGGAGCTGGTGCGATCGCTGGGCGTGCGGGTTCCGGTGCACGCCGGTCGCGGCTACTCCTTCACTGTGGCCGCCAGGACGCCGCCGCAGCACCCGATCTATCTGCCCACCCAGCGGATCGCCTGCACCCCGTACCAGGACCGGCTGCGCATCGCCGGGACGATGGAGTTCCGCCGTGCTGATGAAGCGCTGCAGCCGCGACGGATCCAGGCGATGGTGAACCAGGCACGGGCGCTGCTCACCGGCGTGGACCTGGAGCAGCGGCAGGACGAGTGGGTCGGCGCCCGTCCGGTCACCCCGGACGGGCTGCCGCTCGTGGGCGCCACCCGCGCACCAGGGGTCTACGTGGCCGGCGGGCACGGGATGTGGGGCATCGTGCTGGGGCCGGCGACCGGGAAGCTGCTCGCCGAGCAGATCGTCACCGGACGGCACGACCCGGTGCTGGCCCCGTTCGACCCGCTGCGCTGAGCAGGCCCAGGGCGTCAGCCGGACCGGCCGGGTCCAGAACGTCAGCCGGACGGCGCCTCCCACCAGGGTGCGAGCACTGCACGGGCCACAGTGTGGCCAGCCATGTTGAACGCCAGGAACGCGGGTGTGGCGTCCCGGTCCACCTCGAGGGAGTCCACATCGAGGGCGTGCACTGCGGTGAAGTAGGTGTGCCGTCCGTGCCCTGGTGGGGGTGCTGCGCCGAGGTAGTGGCGCAGACTGGCATCGTTCCGCAGCTGCCAGGCCCCAGCCGGCAGGCCGCTGCCGTCCGCGTCGCCCGCACCGGTCGGCAGCGAGGTGGCACTGGCTGGGATGTCGGCAACGGTCCAGTGCCAGAAACCGCTGGCGGTGGGCGCGTCCGGGTCGTAGACGGTCACCACGAAGCTGCGGGTCTCCTCCGGGAAGGCGGACCAGGTCAGCTGGGGGCTGACGTCCTGGCCGCCGGCACCCATGATCCCGCTCACCTGTGCCATGCCCAGCTCCTGCTGGTCCTGGATGTCCTCGCTGGTGAGCCTGAACGCCGGTACCTGGGCGATCGTGTCGTACGGGGTAGCCATGTCGCTCCTCTCTCAGAGTTGGTGATCGATGTCGTTCTCGCAGCAGATCACAGGGCTCCGTGACTGAGCTGGTCGGTGATGTACTCCGCCTGCCGCATCGCCAGGGCGACGATCGTCAGGGTGGGGTTGGCGGCCGCGGAGGTGGTGAACACCGATCCGTCGCTGATGAACAGGTTGGGCACGTCGTGCGCACGGCCCCACCGGTCGACGACGCCGCGCTGCGGGTCCGCGCTCATCCGGCAGGTGCCCAGGTTGTGCGTCGAGGGATAGGGCGGGGTGCGATGGGTGCCCAGCGCGCCGACTGCCTCGTAGAGTCGCTCCGACTGCCGGTAGGCGTGCTCGCGCATCGCCACGTCGTTGTCGTGGTCATCGAAGTGGATGTCCGGGACGGGCAGGCCGTGCTGGTCGGTCACATCGGAGTTCAGCGTGACCCGGTTGTTCTGCCGCGGCATGTCCTCACCGACGATCCACAGCCCGGCGGTGCGGGTGTAGGCGTCCAGGATCTCGGTGAACTCCGCTCCCCAGGCGCCCGGGTCTGCGAAGGCGGCAAGGAACGCCGGTCCGAGGGAGATGGTCTGCAGGTTGTAGCCGCCCACGAACCCGCGGCTGGGGTCGTGCTTGGACTCGTCGGCGATGTTGCCGGCCATCGTCTCCCCGCGATACATCCGCACCTCCTTCTCGAAGCGCGCGAACACCGAACCGGTGGTGTGCCGCATGTAGTTGCGGCCTACCGCCCCGGAGGAGTTCGCCAGGCCGTCGGGGAACATCGGCGAGGCGGACATCAGCAACAGCCGCGGGGTCTCGATGCTGTTCCCGGCGAGGCAGACGAGCGTGGCTCGCTGCTGGTGCAGGTGGTCGTGCTCGTCGAGGTAGAGCACGGACTCCACCCGGCCCCGGGAGTCGTGCACGACCTGCACCGCCTGGCTGCGCGTGCGCAGGTCGAGCAGACCGGTCTGCTGGGCTCGAGGGATCTCTCGAGCGCGGGTGGACCACTTCGCTGTGCGCTTGTCGCCCTGGAAGTTGAACCCGTCCTGGAGGGTTCCGGGGCGGTGGTCGTACTCCTCGACGTTCGTCGCGTACGGTCCGGTGGCGTAGAAGGAGTACCCGATCCGCTCGGCACCGGCGGCGAGCACCTTGTAGTTGTTGTTGGCCGGCAGCGGTGGCCGGCCGTGCCGGTGGCTGATGCCCATCGCCTGTTCGGCCTGGTCGTAGTAGGGCTCCAGCTCGGGCAGGGTCAGGGGCCAGTCGAGCAGGTTGGCCTCGTCGAGCCGGCCGTAGGTGCTGCGTGCCTGGAGCTCGTGGGCCTTGAACCGGGGCGTGGCTCCCGCCCAGTGCGTGCTGGTGCCGCCGACGGCCTTGACCGTCCAGGCGGGTAGGTTCGGGAAGTCGCGGGCCAGCCGCCAGCTGCCGGAGGTGGTCCGGGAGTCGAGCCAAGCCATCTGGTTGAACGCTTCCCACTCGTTGTTCACGTAGTCGTCGGGAGTGAGGTAGGGGCCCGCCTCCAGCAGCACGACCGGGAGCCCGCGGGTGGTGAGCTGGTGCGCCAGGGTGCCACCACCGGCACCCGACCCGATGATCACGATGGCCTCGTCGTCACGATCGATGGTCACTTCCGCACCTCCCCGCTGCGTGCTGCGGTGCGACCCGGCTGGGTCACCGTGTCGCGTTCGGAGAAGTGCGGCGGCGGAGTGCGCTGACCAGCGAACGGTTCGCACACGTCCCGCCACTCCTGCCCCGCTGGGGGCATCTCGACCTGCGGTTCGGGCAACCAGTCCAGGTCGTCGAAGCCGCGCTGGAGGTAGCCGCCCTGGTCGAACGAGGGGCCTTCGTAGCCGAGCAGCTCCCAGACGTCCTCGTGGTCGTACAGGGTGAGGACTGCGGTCCGCCGGATGAAGCCGAAGAACTCGGTGGTCTGCACCCGGTGCAAGACCCGGGTCGCGTCCAGCACATCGAGATCGGCGAACGAGGTGCCGTCGACGTCCCGGAGGGTCACCAGCCCCTTCTTCAGCACCAGCGAGTACCACAGCGACTCTCCTGCCTGCTCGAGCATGGTGGCGGCGGTGCGTTCGTAGGGGCCGTCGGGGAACGAGTCGTGCGGGAACGCCACCCGCAGGATGCGGACGAGCAGGCTCTTGTCTGCCTCGTCGAAGGTCACCTGATAGTCCGCAGCTGTGGACGCTGCGTTGCCGGACATGCCGGTCACCTCCTCGCGGAGCGGGTGTCAGGACATGAGGCGGTCGGGCACGAGGATGGCGCGCCCGGTGATGGTGCCGGCGTCGAGGTCTGCCAGGGCCTGGGTGCCGTTGCTGAGCGGGTAGGCGGTGGTCGTCATGGACACGCGCCCGTCCGCCGTCAGCGCCATCAGCTCGACGAGGTCGTTGTAGGTGCCGACCAGGTCGCCGATGACGCTGATCTCCCGGGAGATGATCTCGATCGTGGGCAGCTCGATGGCGCCGCCGTACCCGATCACGTGGTGGAAGCCGCCGTCGCGCAGCAGCTGTGGCGCGAGCTTCTCCGCACCCTGCTCACCGACGAAGTCGAACACCACCTGCGCACCGCCTGCGGTGAGGTCGTCGACCGTGCCGGTGACCGTCTCGTCGTCGGTCATCTGCACGGTGTGGTCGGCGCCCAGGTCGCGGGCGAGCTCCATCGCCTGCTCGCTCTTCTCCAGCACGGTCACCGTGCTGGCGGTCAGCGCCTTGAGCACCTGGATGCCGATGTGTCCCAGCCCGCCGGCGCCGATCACGACGGCGTGCGTCCCGGGCATCAGGTGTGCTCTCGCCTTGCGTACAGCGTGGTAGGCGGTCAGTCCGGCATCCGCGAGCGCTGCGACGTCGGCCGGCTCCAGCGACTCGTCCAGCTTGACCACGGCGCGGGCGTTGGTGCGTAGCTGCTCGGCCATCCCACCGTCGACGTTCAGGCCGGGGAAGGTGGCGTTCTCGCAGTGCGAATCATCCCCGATGCGGCACGGTCCGCACAGCCCGCAGCTGGTCAGCGGGTGCATGATCACCGCATCCCCGGGGGCTACGTTGGTCACCGCGGACCCGACCTCGCGCACCCAGCCGGCGTTCTCGTGACCGAGGATGTAGGGCAGCTCCGGGTGCTGGATCTCTTCCCACTGGCCTTCGATGACGTGCAGGTCGGTGCGGCACACGCCCGCAGCGCCGATGTCGACGATCACGTCCCACGGGCCGGTGATCTGGGGGTCGGCCACGTCCTCGTACGACGGCGACCGGTGGTACTCGTGCAGCCTCAGGGCCTTCATGCTTCACTCCGTGCGCTGGTGGCTTCCGCTGCCCTTGGCTTGAGCGATCGCGAGCACTCCTTCCACCGTGCACCCGGTGCCCGGGTCCCGCAACAACACGTGGCGCGGGCAGGGCCGGTGTCAGCGGTTCTTCTCCGAGCGGGCGTACAGCACGGTGCCGACCACCAGGCACACAGCGGTCAGGCCGGCGATGGCCAGGAGGCTGACCACCGGGTTGAACAGCACCACGGAGTCGTACTCCGGGCTGCCGGCGTACACGACCGCACGGCCGAGGTCCACGCAGTAGGTCATCGGCAGCATCCTGCTCAGCAGGAAGAGAATGCCCGTGGAGTGCGCGATCGGGATGATCACTCCGGACAGGAACATCTGCGGCATGGTGATCAGCATGACCGCGAGGTTGGCGGCCTTATTGTTCTTGATCACCCCCATCATGATCATCGCCAGTGCTCCACCGGACAGGCACATCAGTGGCGCGAGGGCGAGCAGTGCGAGCAGGCTCCACGGGGAGAGCGTGATTCCCATGGCCAGCCCGACCACGAGGGCTCCGACGCAGCCGAGGATCGCGGTGAAGGACGAACCGAGGATCTTGCCGATGACGATCGCGTAGCGGGACACCGGGGAGACGAGCAGTTCGGCGGAGTAGTTGTCGTCGCTGTCATCGACGAGGGAGACCATGCCCATCGTCGTCATCATGAGCAGCATCATCACGAGCATGCCGACGAGCATGAACTCGCCCAGCTCGAACCCGAGGCCCGCGGCCATGTTGTCCAGCA